>JAISCU010000405.1 GCA_031265345.1 Bifidobacteriaceae bacterium | reverse complement strand
CTGCTGGTGGTGCCGCTGGCGGCGCACGCGCTGTTCAACCGGCCCCTGCTGGTGACGGCCGATTCCAAGGTGACCATCGAGGTCTCGCACATCTCGCGTTCGGGCGGGCTGGCCAGTTGCGACGGGCGGCGGACGGCGCCATTGGAAGTGGGCGGGAGGATGGACGTGACCGTCGGCAAACGACCGGTCAACCTGGTCCGCTTCGGCGCGCAGCCGTTCGCGGAACGCCTGGTGCGCAAGTTCTCGCTGCCCGTCCGCAGTTGGCGTGAGCACAGTCAGGCCTCCTAGATGCTGAGAGAACTATGCTGAGGGAACTGCGGCTGAGCGGCTTGGGGGTGATCGAACAGGCCGAGGTGACGTTGCCGCCCGGCATGACGGTGATCACGGGCGAGACCGGCGCGGGCAAGACCATGCTCCTGTCGGCTCTCGCGCTGTTGGCGGGAGCCCGCGCCGATTCGGCCGTGGTCCGTGGTGAGCGTGCCCAGGTTTCGGCGATCTTCGGGCTGCCGCGGGGGCATCCCGTGGCGGGCGTCGCCGCCGAGGCCGGAGCCGCCATCGAGGACGACGAGTTGATCGCCGCGCGCCAGTTGACGGCTTCTGGCCGGTCGCGAGCCCACTTAGGTGGCGTGCCGGTGCCGTCTTCGGTGCTCGGCTCGACCGTCGGGCAGCTGATCGCCGTGCACGGTCAGTCGGACCAGCTGCGGCTGCGGTCGGCCGCGCAGCAGCGCGAGTTGGTGGACGCCTACGGCGGCGTCGATTTGTCGGACTATCAGGCTTTGTACGATGCCGCCGCCTCGGCCCGGCAGCGCCTGGAGCGTCTGCAGGACCAAGACCGCCAGTCCGCTTTCGAAGCCGATTCCCTGCGCCGGGCGGTCAAGGAGATCGATGCCGTGGCGCCCGCAGCTGGCGAGGAAGTCGAGCTGCCGGCCCAGATCGAGCGCCTGGCCAACGCCGAGGACCTGCGGCAGGCCGCCGAACAGTCCTTGGCCGCATTGAACGGGGACGAATCCGCATTGAACGGGGGCGGGTCTGGGCTGAACGGTAGCGCGTCCGGACTGGGCGGCGGCGCGACGGTGGCGCTGGAGGCGGTGCGACGGGCGTTGGCGGGAGCGGCCGCGCGCGACCCGGCGCTCGCGGCCCTGGCCGACAGGGCCGGGGAACTGGCCTATCTGGCCTCGGATCTGGCCGCCGAGGTGGCGGAGTACCGGCTGGGGTTGGAGGCCGATCCGGCCGCGATGGCGGCGTTGCAGGAACGGCGGGCGGGACTGAACGGGCTGTTGCGCAAATACGGCGCCACGGCCGCAGAGGTGATCGCGTTCGCGGCCCAGGCGCGCGAGCGGCTGGGCGAACTCGACCTCAGCCCGGAACGGCGCCAGGCGTTGGCCCTGGAGGCGGATCGCTTGGCGGAGGAGCGGGACCGGGCGGCGGCCGAGGTCAGCGCCACGCGGCGTGAGGCCGGGCAGCGCTTGGCGGGGGCAGTGAGCGCCGAACTGGCCGGGCTGGGCATGAAGGGGGCGCGGTTCGAGATCGAGGTCTCGGCTCTGCCTGAGCCCGCCCGCCACGGCGCCGACGGGATCGAGTTCCGCTTCGCGTCCCATGGCGCCGGTCCGCTCCGACCCCTGGCCAAGGGGGCTTCGGGCGGCGAACTGTCACGGTTGATGCTGGCGTTGGAAGTGGCGGCGCTGGGGGCCGCGGCTGGCGCCAGTGCCGACTCCGGGGAAGGAAGGGACGGAGAGGAGCGGGCAGGCGCTCTGACGCTCGTGTTCGACGAGGTCGACCAAGGCGTGGGCGGTGCCGCCGCCTTGGCGCTGGCGGAACGCTTGGCCAAGCTCGCCAGAGGCCACCAGGTCCTGGTGGTGACCCACCTGCCGCAGATCGCCGCCGCCGCCGATCACCACCTGGTGGTCGCGAAGGACGGGGCCACCACCACCGTCGGAGCCGTCAGCGGTGAGGGCCGCCAACGAGAACTGGCCCGCATGCTGGCGGGCCTGGACCGGTCCGGGGCCGCCCTCGAACACGCCGCCGAATTGCTGGCCCGCGACTGGGTGGGACAATCTTCTACAACATGAAGACCATCTCGTCGCGTCGGCGCGCCAAGGCCAGCCAGGGCGGGACCATCACCGGTCCTGCCCGGGTGGACCGTCGCACCAAGGTTCTGACCGGCCGTCTCAGAGCAGGCGACGTGGCCGTGATCGACCACCCGGCGCTGGATCGTGTGGCGGCGGAAGCCCTGGTGGGCGCGGAGCCGGCGGTGGTGCTCAATGCCGCCGAATCGGCATCGTCCAGGTTTCCCAACCTGGGACCGGAGATCGTGGTGCGCGCCGGGATCCCGCTCGTGGACGGACTCGGCGCGGCTGTGATGGACCTGAAAGAGGGCCTCGAGGTGCGGGTCGACTTGGGCTCCGGCCAAGTGCGGCAGCACGGCAGGCTGGTCGCGAGTGGGGAGCGGCAGACGCTCGCCTCGGTGGCGACCGCCCAGGAATGCGCCCGCTTGGGGCTCTCCGAGCAGATCACGGCGTTCGCCGCGAACACGCTCGAATACCTGGAGGCGGAGTCGGAGGACTTCTTGGAGCGCCAGACGGCGCCGGAGATCAAGACCAAACTGAGGGGCGCGACGGCCCTGATCGTGGTGCGCGGCTACCACTACCGCGAGGACCTGGCCGTGCTGCGGCCGTTCGTGCGCGAGAAGCGGCCGGTGATCATCGGCGTGGACGGCGGCGCCGACGCGGTCATGGAGGCTGGGCTGAGGCCGGACCTGATCATCGGGGACATGGACTCGGTGTCCGACAAAGCCCTCAAATCGGGGGCCGAGTTGGTTGTCCACGCCTACCGCGACGGCCGCGCGCCCGGCTCGGAACGGCTGGACGACCTGGGCTTGGAGCACGGCGTGCTGCCCTGGGCGGGGACCTCGGAAGACGTCGCGATGCTGCTGGCGGACGACCAAGGGGCCGAACTGATCGTGGCCGTGGGCACCCACATGACCCTGATGGAGTTCCTCGACAAGGGCCGCGACGGCATGGCCTCGACTTTCCTGACGCGCCTGCGGGTGGGCGGCAAACTGGTCGACGCCAAGGGCGTCTCGCGGCTCTACCGGCCCGGCGTGTCGAACCTGCAACTCGGCGCGCTGGTGGTGGCCGGGGCGGTCGCGGTGGTGGTGGCGCTGTCCGCGACGCCCTCCGGCCAGGCGCTCCTGCAACTGGTGGCAGCGTTCTTCGACGACGCTTGGGCCTGGATCAAGGACGTGATGCCCGGATGATCAACTTCCGTTACCACGTCGTGTCGCTGGTGGCCGTGTTCCTCGCGCTCGCGGTGGGCATACTGCTGGGTGCCGGTCCCTTGAAAGAGCCGATCGAATCCTCATTGGCCGAACAAGTGTCCTTGTTGCGCGACGACAAGCAGCTGTTGCGCGACGAGTTGACTGCCGCCTCCGCCCGCGAGAGGTACGCCGGTTCGGCTTTCAGCGCCCTTCAGCCCCAGGCATTGTCCGGGCTGTTGACCGGGCAGGCGGTCGCCGTGGTGACCATCGGGGCGGATGCGCAAGCGCGGCTCGAGGATCTCGAGGCGGGCCTCGAACTGGCCGGGGCGGACCTGGCGGGCGAGGTCAACCTGCGCGACGAATGGGCTTCCGGGTCCGATTCGGCGCGATCCGAGGCGGCGGCCGCAGTGGCCGATCTGTTGGGGGAGACCGGCGCGGAGGGCGACCGGGCGCTGATCGCCGCAGGGCTGGCGGTCGCTCTGCGAGGTTCGCGCGAGTCGCCCCGCGACGATGCCGCCGACCCGTCCGGGGAGCCCAGCCAAGGCCCCGACGGGGAAGGCCCGGAGCCCAGCGACTCCGCGACTGGCGGCAATGACGGTGACGACGGGGGCTCGGATGGCGGGGCCGGCACGGGCGGCTCCGATGGCGACGGCGGTGAAGACGGCTCGGGCGGCGACGGCGGTGCGGGCAGTGAGGGCGGCACAGGAAGCGGCGGTGGATCAGGTGGGGGCGGCCATGGCGCCGGGACGGCCAGCGGGCCCGAGCCCGTCAACGCCGAGGAACTGCTGGCCGCGCTGGACTCGGCTGGGCTGGCCTCCGGATCGGTCACCGGGCCGGCCACCGCGGTGATCGTCTTGGCGGGGCCATACATCGCGGACCCGGCCAGAATCGAGCCGGAGACGGCCACCACGGGACGGCGCGAAGCGTTCACTGGCGTGGTCTCCGCGCTGGTCGGCGCTGGTTTGCGGACGGTGGTCTGCGGTCCCGACCAAGCGGACTCGGACCTGGTGCACCGACTGCGGGCGGACCCCGCCTTCAACGCCTCGATCTCCACGGTGACGGCGCCGCTGGCCCAGGCCGAGACCATCACGTCGCTGTGGGCCTTGGCCGCCTCGTATCACTCGGTCCACGGCGCCTACGGCCTGTCCAGCGACGATTCCGAGTTGCCGCCCTACCGGCCCGCCCCGCGCGAGGCTTCTGGAGGCTCCAGCGAGAGCCCCTCGACCGAGCCGTCCGGTGAACCGTCTGGCAACCCCTCGGACGACCCGTCCGGAGGCGTGGACGGAGGCGCGGACGGGACGCGATCAGCAGAGCCGGACGGATCGGAGGGGCAGCCATGACCCGCCCGCTGCGACGACTGAGAACCGCGATGGCCGCGTTCGGCGCGACTCTGGCGGCCGGTCCGAACGACGCTCCTGAGGACATTCCCGCCACCTGGGCCAGGACCAACTATCGTGGCCGGACGGTGGACCTGCGGGGCGGTCCGGCTCTGGCCGCCGGACTGTTGACGGCCGCGGCCCGCGGTGTGCCGGACCCGGTGGCCGGGGCTGGCGCGATGGCCGCGATCGGCGCCGCCGGGATCGCGGGCCTGGCCGACGACCTCTTGGGCGACGGCTCCGCCAAAGGCCTTCGGGGCCACTTCCGACGATTGAAGCGGGGCCAGGTCACGACCGGCCTGGTCAAACTGGTCGTGGTCGGCGCGGGCGCGGCCCTCTTCGCCGTCGCCAACCAGGAACCACAATTGGGGACAGTCCCCAACTCTGGTTCGAGGGGGCGCAGTGGCCGGGCGGGGCGGCTGGCCAGGACGGCGGTCGATGCCGTGGTGGTGGCGGGAGCGGCCAACCTGGTCAACTTGTTGGACTTGCGTCCTGGACGGGCGCTCAAGGCCGCGGGCATGCCAGCCGCCCTGCTGGCGGTCGCGCCGGGCGCCGGAGGAGAACTGGCGGCTGGCGTCACCGGAGCGGTGGTCGCGGCGGCGCCGGCCGACCTGGGGGAGCGGACCATGCTGGGCGACTGCGGCGCCAACGCGCTGGGCGCGGCTGTGGGCGTGGCGCTGGTGCGAAGCCTGCCGTGGGCTGGGCGGCTGGCCGCCGCGGTCGGCATCGGCGGTCTGATCCTGGCGTCGGAGAAGGTCTCCTTCAGCAAGGTCATCGCGGCTGATCCGACCCTGCGACGCCTCGACGAGCTGGGCCGTGACCTCGACCCTGACACTGGAACTCCCGAGCCGGATCGGCCACGGGCCGACCGAGCCCATATGAGCCCCCAGCCGGATCGGGACCCGGCCGACCGAATTGGGGGCGGTTCCCAATCCAGTCGGGCTTCGCGGAAGGGCTCGGCCGGAATCGACGGAACTGAGGACAGGCCCCAATTGGATCGGCCGTCGGAGCAGACCGGGTGAACCGGGCCGCCGCCGGGGTGGCGAGCGGGGCCGCCCTGATCGCGGGAGTGACCATCGCCGCGCGGCTGATGGGATTCGCCCGCTGGGGGGTCTTCTCCGCAGCTGTCGGATCGACCGCCTCGGGCTCCGCCTACACCGCCGCGAACGCCCTCCCCAACGTCCTGTTCGAGGTCGTGGCGGGCGGCGCCCTGGCGTCGGTGGCCGTGCCGCTCCTGGCCGCTCCGTTGGCGAGACGACTGACGGCGGATGCCTCGCGAACGGCATCGGCGCTGATGACCTGGACTGTCACGGTGCTGGTGCCGCTGGGCGGCCTCCTGGCGTTGGCTGCGCGTCCGCTGGCCGATTTGGTGGTGGATCCGGCCATCGATGCCGCCCATCCCGGGACCCGCGCGCTGGCCGCCCATCTGATCGCGATTTTCGCCGTCCAGGTGCCGCTGTACGGGATCGGCGTGGTCGCGTCCGGCGCGCTTCAGGCGGCCAAGCGGTTCTTCTGGCCCGCCGCCGCCCCGCTGCTCAGCTCGTTGACGGTGACCGGGGTGTACGTCTGGTTCGCGAGGTTGGCCGGTGGCGCTCAGGAATCCCCTGACTCATTGGGAGGGGCGGCGGTCGCGGTGCTGGGATGGGGGACCACCGTGGGCGTGGCCATGCTGACGCTGCCGCTCCTGGCGCCCATGTACACGGCTGGGATTCGGCTGCGTCCCACCTATCGCTTCGCGCCCGGCCTGGCGCGGAGAGCCGTAGGCCTGGTGGGCGCGGGGATCGGCGGCCTGCTGGCGCAGCAGGTCTTCGTACTGACGGTCGTGATGGTGGCGGGACGTTTCGGCGCCACCGGGGCCCTGCCGGTCTTCCATTACGCCCAGGCAGTCTACCTGCTGCCTTATGCGGTGCTGGTGGTGCCAGTGGCGATGGCGACGTTCCCCCATCTGGCAGCTTGCGACGATTCCGAGGCCGCCCATTTCAAGGATTTGACGGCCCGGACCACGCGCACTGTGATCGCCGTGGCGGCGGCCGGTTCCGCCTGCCTGGTCGCCGCCGCGCCAGCCGTCGAGCAAGTCTTCGCGGCCGTGGACCCGGGTGTGGTGAGGGGCCTGTCCGGGACCTTGACGGCGCTAGCGGCGGGACTGGTCGGCTATGGGCTGGCGACCCATCTGCAGCGGGTCTTGTACGCCGCCGGGCGGACCGGTTGGGCCGGAGGCGGCACGGCCGCGGGCTGGTTGACGGCGGCCGTGCTGGCGGTGGGCGCGGCTCTGGCCGGACTGCCCGGCTTGGAGGCGCTGGGCTGGGGATCGGCCGCCGGGATGAGTCTGGCCGCCGTGGTCCTGGTCGTGGGATTGTTTCGCGCCGTTGGCCGCGTGGCCCTGGTCGGCGTCGGCCGCACCGCCTGCGTCTCGGTGGCGGGCGGCCTGGCGGCCGCCCTGGTGGGCCGACTGGTCGCGGACGCACTCGGGGGCGGCGGCGGCGCGTGGCGCGGTGTGGCCGCGGGGTGCGCGGCCG
>JAISCU010000391.1 GCA_031265345.1 Bifidobacteriaceae bacterium | reverse complement strand
CTCCTTCGCGGACGTGCAGGCCTGGGAGATGGACGTCGCGATCCACGCGGGGAACTCCGGCGGACCGCTGGTCACCGAGGACGGCGCCGTGATCGGCATCAACACGTGGGCGCAGGACGCGACCATGAACTTCGCCATCGTCGTAGACGAGCTCCTTCCCACCCTGCGCACCAACGACCTGCCCTATTCGGTGTACTCGACCGCGCCGGAGGTCTGGATGATCGTCGCGTTCGTGGTCGGGGCCCTGGCGCTGGCCGGCGGCGTGACGTTGTCCCTGGTCGCCTTCCCGGCCAAGGTGGCCCAGTCAGGCCAAGGCGGCAAGGCGGCGGTCGCCAAAGTGGACGGCAAGACCCCGGTCCTGCGCGGCACCACCGGCCAATACGCCGGGGCCGAGGTCAAGATCGAGGGCCGGGTCAACATCGGCCGCGACGCCGCCCGCTGCCATGTGGTCTACGACCGGTCGGTGCCCGGCATCAGCGCCATGCATTGTTCGGTGGCCTGGGACCCGACCGCGCGCCAGTTCGTCCTGGAGGATCACGGCTCGACCTACGGCACCTTCTTGTCCTCGGGCCAGAAACTGGCTGCCTCGGTGCCCGCCCGGCTCTCGATCGGCGATGGCTTCTATCTGGCCGAACGCACCAACGGCTTCGTCGTGGGCATGGGCTGATGCTGGACCACGCCTGGTACACGCACCCCGGCGGCCACCGCGAGAACCAGGACGCCCTGCGCTTGGAGGTCACCGACGGGCGCGCCCAGGCGGTCGTGTGCGACGGCCTGGGCGGCATGGTCGAGGGCGCCACGGCTGCCGCGATCTGCGCCGACGCGGTGGTCGCCGCGTTGGCGGCTCCCTCCAAGCTGCACGATGCCGCCGTCCAGGCCGCATCCGTCAGCCTGGCTGACGGGACGGTCGGGACCCAGGCCGGTGCTGGCGGGCCGGGGCACGGCATCGGCCATGCCTTGCTGGAGGGGCATTGGGCCTTGCTGGCGGCGCAGGAGGCCTCCCCGGGGCTGAAACAGGCGCGCTCCACAGCGGCGGCCGCAGTCATCGCCGACGGAGCTCTGACCTGGGCGAACGTGGGGGACTCGCGAATCTATCGGTTCAAGGGCGGCCGCTTGGCGGAAGTCAGCCCCGACGATTCGGCGGGCTACGCGGCGTTCCGTCGCGGCGAGGTGGACCATGAGGGCATCCGGCTCTACGATGGCCGCTCGCACCTGACGGCGGCCCTCGGCGACGAGCGCGAGTTGGAGCCGCACACGGGCGGCGCGGCCTTGGAGGAGGGCGATGCCGTGCTGGTCTGCTCGGACGGGTTCTGGAGCTACGTCTGGGACCTGGAGATGGAGATTGACTTGGCGAAATCCTCGGGCGCGGCGGACTGGCTCGAGCTGATGCTGCTTCGTCTGGTCCAGCGGTCCCGGCTGGACGGCGACAATCTCACGGTGGCCGCGTTCGTGGTTGGACGTGGAGCATGAACCTCGATTACGACAAGCTGTGCCTGGGCTGTTTCCGCGAAGTCGGGGTGCGTCCGTGCCCCCACTGCGGGTTCGACCCGGCGGCCCCCTCCTCTTTTCCTTTGGCCCTGCCGCCGGGGGAGATCCTCGCCGGGCGCTACCTGGTGGGCAGGCCGCTCGGCCAAGGCGGCTTCGGGATCACCTACCTGGCGTTCGATCTGACGCTGCAGGTGCGGGTCGCGGTCAAGGAGTACCTGCCCGCAGGGCTCGTCTCGCGCGAGGCGGGCGGCGGATCGTCGGTGGTGGTGCTGTCTTCTCGGCAGGGCGACGAGTTCGAGGCCAATCGGCAGAAGTTCCTGGACGAGGCCCGGATTCTGGCCCAGCTGTCCGAGGCGCCGAACATCGCGAAGGTGCAGAACTTCTTCTTGGAGAACAACACCGCCTACTTCACCATGGAGTACGTCGACGGCATGAGCTTGAAGGACGTGGTCGCGCGGGCTGGGGGACGGCTGGGGTTCGACCAGGTGGGGCGGTTCCTGGAGCCCATAGCCGCGGCGCTGGAGCGGGTCCACGGGCGCGGCCTGCTGCATCGGGACATCAGCCCGGACAACGTCTATGTGACTTCCTCGGGCGAGCCGAAGCTGCTGGACTTCGGTGCGGCCCGGTTCGCGTCCGAGGGCGAGCGTTCCCTGTCGGTGATCCTGAAGCATGGTTTCGCGCCGGAGGAGCAGTACCGGACGCACGGGCGCCAGGGGTCGTGGACCGATCTGTACGCGCTGGCGGCGACGTTCTATTGGTGTTTGACCGGGACGCGGCCACCCGATGCGATCGAACGGCTGCATCAAGACGGCTTGATCCCGCCCTCGGCGCTGGGCGTGGCATTGCCGCCCTTCGCGGAGGCGGCGTTGATGCGGGCCTTGGCGGTGCGCGCCGAGCAACGTTTCGCCTCGATGGGGCAGTTCGTCACCGCTTTGAGGGGTGGCCCGATGGCACGAGCCGGAGCCGGGCCGTCCTCGGGGCCGGGGCCAACTGCTTGGGCCGGCGGCGCAGCCGGAGGATCGGGATCGACCGGTGTCGCTGGCGCGAACTTGGGTTCGGGCCCGCCTGCGGGCACTGCGCCCCTGGCCGGTGCCGGTGGTCCCAGCGGCCCGATTGGCCCAGGCCGTCCGCGGCCGTTCGGAGCCTCGTCGGAGGGCGGGGGCGATGGCGGCGGCGAGGCTTCGCTCTGGAAACGGTTGACCGGCTCCCGGGGCGCGTTGATCGCGACCGGGGCTGGCGCGGCCGTACTGCTGGTCGGCATCGTCGTGGGTGTGACGTTGGCGGTGTCGGGCGGCGGGCGTGACACTGCGGGCGGCGGGAACGCGGGCGCAGGCGGTGGTGGCGGCAACGGCGGTGGGAGTCCGCCGGTCTCCTCGCCCGTGACCAGCCCAAGTGCCGAAGCCTCGCCCTCGGCCACGTCCGGGTCGGCGGGCGGCTGGTACCACTCGGACACGCTGGGACTGATCTTCCAAGTGCCGGATGGATGGAAGGCCCAAGAGGACGAGGACAGCGTCGCAGTTGTCTCGCCCAGCGAGTTCTTCATGGTGATCGTGGGCTACGAGCCGACCGCCAGTTCGGTGGAGCTTCAAGTGGAGATGGATTCCTACATGGAGACCGTGACAAGCGGTTTCGGGTTGGCGCGGTGGGAGTACATCAGCGATGACTACCGCAGCGAATTGGGGCCGTCCCTGCTGTGGTGGGAGCTGATCTTCTCGATGTACAGCGAAGACGGCAAGGTCTACCCGTCTCGCCTCTACGTGGCCGGGGGTGACCCGGACGGCGCCTACACTGTCGGGTTCATCGCCAATTCCGAGGCGCCCCAGGACGAGTACCTGGAGGCCGAATCGATCGTCGACACGCTGACCGTGGACTGACCTTATGGCATGCGACCCAACCGAGTCCCGGCCCCCTCGACCGGTGGCCGGCCTCATGACTAGGAGCGAATGATGGACATGGATCTTGACCGGCTTTGCTTGGGCTGTTTCCGGGAGGTGGCCACCCGGCCGTGCCCTCACTGCGGGTTCGACCCTGCCGTCCCGTCCTCTTTCACCCTGGCTCTGCCGCCGGGGGAGATCCTGGCCGGGCGCTACCTGGTGGGAAAGCCGCTGGGCCAGGGCGGATTCGGGATCACCTACCTGGCGTTCGACTTGACGCTGCAGGTGAAAGTGGCGGTCAAGGAGTACATGCCCGCGGGGTTGATCTCGCGGGACCAGGACCGGACGTCGGTGGTGCTGCTGTCGAGTCAACACGAGGCGGACTTCCAGGCGAACAAGCAGAAGTTCTTGGACGAGGCCCGCATCCTGGCGCAGCTCTCGGACGCGCCGAACATCGCGAAGGTGCAGAACTTCTTCTTGGAGAACAACACCGCCTACTTCACCATGGAGTACGTCGACGGGATGAGTTTGAAGGACCTGGTGGCGAACGCCGGTGGCAGGCTCGGTTTCGACCAGGTGGCGCGTTTCCTGGAGCCGATAGCGGCGGCATTGGAGCAGGTCCACGCGCGGGCTTTGCTGCATCGGGACATCAGCCCGGACAACGTCTATGTGACCTCGACCGGCCAGTCGAAGCTGCTGGACTTCGGTGCGGCCCGGTTCGCCCTCGGTGACGAGCGTTCCCTGTCCGTGATCCTGAAGCATGGCTTCGCGCCGGAGGAGCAGTACCGGACGCACGGGCGTCAGGGGCCGTGGACCGACCTGTACGCCCTGGCGGCGACGTTCTACTACTGCCTGACCGGTTCGCGGCCCCCAGACGCCATCGACCGGTTGCATCAGGACACCCTGGCGCCGCCGTCGGCGTTGGGGGTGGCGTTGCCGGCCTACGCGGAGGCGGCCTTGATGCGGGCTTTGGCGGTGCGGGCGGACGACCGTTACCAGTCGATGGGGCAGTTCGTGGCGGCATTGGCGGGTCGGTCGGTCGAAACCGGAACTGGTCCCACTGCCTGGGCTGGCGGACCCGGCATGAGCGGCCCGGTGACGGGCGTGGCGACTGGCCCCACCGATGTCTTAGGTCATGGTGGCGCGGGAGCAGGGCCTGGCGGACCTGGCGGACCGCTGGGTCCCGGCAGGCCGGAGCCGTTCGGGGGCTCGTCCAGCGGTGACGGGAAGGCTTCGCTGTGGAAACGGTTGACTGGCTCCAGGGGCGCGTTGATCGCGACCGGCGCGGCCGCGGCCGTGCTGCTGGTCGGCATCGTCGTGGGTGTGACGCTGGCGGTCTCGGGTGGCGGGAAGCACAACGCCGTGGGCGGCGGGAACCCGCCAGTGTCCTTGCCCGCCGTCAGTCCCGAGACCGAAGCTCCGCCCACCCCAACTCCGGACCCGACCGAGCCGACACCGGAGCCGCCGACCCCGGACCTGCCGGACAACTGGTACCACTCCGACGCGTTGGGGCTGGGCTTCGAGGTGCCGTCCGGATGGACGCCGGGGGAGGACACTGATGGGATCTCGCTGATCTCTCCGGACGAGAGCTCCTTCGCGGTCGTGGTGTACGACTCGACCATGGATGTGGCGACGTTGATCGCCAACATGGACGCCCAGATGGAGGACATCGCCGTCAACATGGGCTCGAGCAACTGGGAGTACATCGCCTCCGAGTACCGATCCGATCTGGGCGACCAGCTCTGGTACGAGGTCTCGTTCGCGGTCTACGACGAGACGGACACCCTCTACCCGGTCCAGCTGTACGCCGCGGACGCCGTGCAGGGCGGTACCTACACCCTCTGCTTCGTCTCCAGCCCTCCGACCGGCGCGAACGATTTCGCCGACATCGACGCCGTCCTGACCTCCCTGACCCCCGACGCCGCCTGACCGTTACCGCAGGTCGCGCATCCTGGCCGCGATGAATCCTTGAAGCTGGGCCAGGGGGCGTCCGTTGTACGCCCAGCGCACGCCATAGCACGTCCGCACCTGGAGCAACAACTCGAGTCTGGACGGCATCGTGCAGACGGCAGAATCCGGGCGAAATCTCCGGCAAGGCGCGGCCCGCTCCATGCGACGATGAATACTATGGTGTATGCGCCGCACCAACAGCTATTTCGAAGACAGGCAGCTCGACGCTCTCGACACCATGGCGCGCGACGAAGGGGTGTCAAGGTCGGACATTCTGCGCCGTCTGGTCGAGGGCGCTATCGCGGGGAGCGACCCGAGGCTGGAGAACGACTTGGCTGCGATCCGCGAGTCTTTCGGCACGGTGCCTGACCTGGTGACGTCGCCCAGGGATGGCGACGCCCGCTTGGGTCGGCAAGACGCGCTCCGGCGGCCCTGATCAATGGTCCTGGTCGACACCGATGTGCTCATCAATCACTTGCGCGGGCACGCCGCCACAGGGAACTGGCTGGAACACGCCAGAACGCAGGGGCCACTGGAGATCACCGTGGTGACTGTGGCTGAGCTGATCGGCGGAATGCGCAGCGTCGAGCGCCAGGGAGTGTGGCGCCTGCTCTCCGCGTTCCAGGCTGTCGGCGTGAGCGAGTTGGCGGCCCGTCGGGCAGGCGGATTCATGCATACCCACAGGCGCAGCCATTCCGGGATCACGCTGGGCGACTACCTCATCGCTGCCACCACGGTCGAACTGGGTGCCGACCCGGCAACGATGAACGTCAAGCACTTCCCCATGTTCTCCGCCTTGCGGCCGCCGGTGCCCGCACCACAATAGGACCGCAGCCGCCGATGCCGCCCGCCCAGCCTCGCGCCGACATCGCGAGTTTGCGCCCGTCTGGGTACGGCGCTGTGGGGCCGGGAGAGTCGCGAAGCAGTATCTGCACATGTCTGCACCGTTCATATGCAGCTAAGTTAGAGCTATCTGCATGTTGGTCAACCGAAAAGATGCAGAAAGGGTGTCATGCGATCCTTCGACTAAGGGTTCCTCAAGAAGGGGCAGGTTCCTGGAGCGCTCGCCGGGCTCGAGCGCGCGGCGCGCGTTCGGTCGGTCGGGGCCTCGAACGCGATCGAGGGAATCGTCACGCCGCGGCGGACGTCACCGAAGCCGCCATCCTCCGGCTCCACGATGTCATGCTCGCGTACACCGCCGCGCCTGGAGGGCGGTACAAGACTGGGGATAATGCCATCATCAAGGTCAATTCAGCGGGGCGGCGCAAGGTACGGTTCGCGACTGTGACGGCACAGGAAACGCCTGTGGCGATGGAGCACCTCACGTTGGCCTGGGCCGACGCCTTCGGCGGCCAGGGAGTCGACCCGCTCTTAGCGACTCCGTGCATGGTGCTCGATTTGCTGTGTGTGCACCCGTTCGCCGACGGGAACGGCCGAATCTCCAGGCTCGTGACCATCCTGGCCCTCTACAAGGCCCGTGTGGACGTGACGCGTTACGCGTCGTTGGAGGAGCAGATCAGCCGGACCAAGGAGGACTGCTACGAAGCGCTGCGCGCGAGCTCAGGAGGGTGGCACGAGGACAGGAACGACTACTTCCCCTTTCTCCAGTATTCATTGCGCGCTGTGCTGGCCTGCTACCGGGAGTTGGACCGCAGTGTCGCCGCGGCGGGCACGGGGCGCCAAAGCAAGAAGGACCGCGTGCGGGAAGCTGTGGTGGCGCATCCGATCCCCATCCGCAAGTCGGAACTGATCGAAATCCTGCCCGATGTGAGCCCCACAACTATCGAAGCCGCCTTGGGGGGACCTCGTCCGCGGGGGAGTGATCGCCAAGGTCGGCTCGGGCCGGGCGACGGCCTATCACGCAGCGCTCGCGGGGCACCCAGAATCTGCGTTGCAAGCGGCCGAAAGCACCGGTCCCGCCCTCCGCTGAGCACGTCGTGCGCACTTGGGCAGACCTCACAATCCCGATCCAGGCTGAGTCTTCGCTCGCAGACATCTGCGAATGGTCAACCAGATGGACGATGCCGCTGGCCGGACTCCGGCGGTCGGCTCGTCGCCGCTGGTGGTCGGTTCGGGCGTCTTTGGACTGCCTGTGGGGCTTATTCGCGCGGGATGGCGGCGACTGGTGGGCTGTGTGGCGGGGTGATGGTGGCGGTCCCGGTGGCGGGGTCGTGGTTGTGGGCCCAGCCTTGGTGGGTCTTCAGCTGGTGGTGGGCTTTGCATAAGAGTTGCATGTTCGAACCGGTGGTCTGCTCGGCCGCCGGTCGGGCCGGGTCGTAAGGAACCCGGTGGTCGGCTTCGCACCGGACTGGCGGCGCCGAGCAGTTCGGGACGCAGCAGCCCCGGTCGCGTGCTTCCAAGAGCAGCCTGAGCTTGGCGCCCGCCTGGTAGGAGTCGGAGGCGACGGTGTTCGCGGGCCAATCCGCGGGGCGCGGCAGCGCGCCCGGCGGCCCGGTGGCCGGCCCAGCCGTGCCTGACACCGCGTCCACCGGCTCGGGTGTCGTGCCGGCCGATCCGGGGGTCCCTGGCTGGGTGCCCGCGCCCACCGGTCCGGGGATCGGGCCGGCCGATCCGGCCGCCGGGCCGAAGACCCACCCTGGCGCGAGCACCCGGTCCCCGAGCCCGACCACCCTGCCGGCGTCCTCGACCAGGGCCTGCCAGGTCGCGTCCTTCGCGAGTTCGCGGACCACGTCGGCGGGGATCGGGGTGTTGTCGGACAGCCATGCGGGCCGCTCGGAGGCGCCGAGCAGGGTGGCGGCGGGCACGTGGATGAGCATGTGCGGGCGGGCCATCAACTGGTTCACGGACTTCGCGCGCTCCTCCGGG
>JAISCU010000380.1 GCA_031265345.1 Bifidobacteriaceae bacterium | reverse complement strand
TCCCGAACGCGCCGATGCTCCCCCCGTCGAACACCAGATGGTCCCAATCATCAAAGCCAGCCAGGACCGTCTGAACGGCATTCCCATTCAGATCCACGCTGACCGTGCCCGCGTCGATGCCATCGATGCAGTTCCAGTTGAACTGACCGCTCAAGGGGACATCCTGCACGAACCGCCCTCCGGGGCAGAACCATCTAGTCCCGGTCCAGCCGTCGAACACGCCGAGACCCGCAGTCTCATCCAATGCCGTTTCGTCGAGCGGCGCCAATTCGCGATCCGAATAGTCGATTCTTCCCGCAGGCCAAGCCAGGCCGTCCAGTTGGAAAGAGTAGCTCATGATGCTCAGGTGATTTGGCTTGAAGTTGTCGTGGTCCCCGCCGCCGTGCCCCAGCCCCAAGGTGTGCCCGAGCTCGTGCATCAAAGTTCCAGCCAGAGCTGTCTCATTGTCGCGCAGCATCCCGGCAATTGCATTGTCTGGATCGTAGCTTTGGAACGCGAAGAACTGGCCGCCCCGGTGAAACGCCGGATCGCCCGCCCGATGGCCGAAGGAATCGCTGACCCGGGCTATGCCAGACCAGGTGCCCGAAGAGTCAATCGCGGGGGTCATCACCGCGACCCCGTAATGGAAGACCTCGCGCCGCGCGACCTGGAAGGGGCTGCCGGCACCCCAGCGGCTGTAAAGGCCGTCGAAACGATGCCAGTTCCTCTCACCGGAGTCGTCAACCGGCACGACCTCTTCGGTCGAGTATTCAACCGGACCGCCGTCGGACAGGGCTCCCCAAGTCCTGTCGGTGCGGTAGTCCATGATCGAGTCCGGACCCGCGTCTATGTGAAGATTGATGCCTTGATCCCAGAAAGCCTCCTGGACAGTGTCCCGCGCGCCGTCGCCAGGCCTCAGGCTGATCGGCCTCTCCCCCCAGTTGAACCACAGGAACGAGCCCCGCGTGTCCGGCCGTTCCATCCAATCCACCTCAAGGAACACATCGGGGACGTCGGGGTCGGCCCCCATCTCGGCCAACATCACGTCGCCTGAGTCAGCCTGGCAGTCGCCGTCGGAATCGGCATCGTAGCACCCCATCTCCCACCAGTCCGGCAGGCCGTCTCCGTCGGGGTCGGTGGCGTTCGCTTCCGGGGTGAAGATCATCCGGCTGCTGATTCCTGCGCCGTTGTAGACCGATAGGTCTATCTGCCAGCTCAGGCCCGCCGCGTTGTCGTGGTAAGTGGTCGTGTGCTGCCCGGAGAAAGGCTGTTGGCGGTTGATCCAGGACCACAAATCGGCGAAGTAGCCCTCGGCCAGGGTCGCGTGCGGGGATAGAGGCGAGGTCTCCCATTGCTGGACCCGGCCGGTCTCTTGGGACACGCAAGACGCGGTGCGTCTGGCCGTGTTCACCATGCCGGTGCCGAAATCGTTGTCAGCCACGTAGCAGTCGCCCGCCCGGTACACGATCAACGTCCCTTCGTCCGGTGTCCCGTGCAGGATGACGCGCGTGGTGATCGCGGTTCCCCCCAGGACCCACGTGTCGACCTGCTCCAGGGTGATCCCGGTGGTGCCCAGGGACACGCAATGCCTCAATTGGCTCGAGTCGACAGGTGGCGTCGGCGCGGGTGACGAGCACGTAATCGGGGTGAATGGCGACCGGGACAACATGGCCGCTGGAACGTCGCGTGGGGCGTACAGTATCCCGTCATAGGCCACAAAGGTCCCGCAGGCCCAGCCGCCGTAGAACTCAGGGGACGAGTCGCCCTCGATCTCCACATAGCAATTGAACCACTGGTTGACCTGGACGCTGGCGAAGCCACCCATTGCGGCTGGCCGCGCCACGACTGGCAAGACGCCCGCAGCCTCGGCTACTACCGCTTCGGGGACCTCGGCGGCGCTCGCGGGACTGCCCGGACCGGCCGAAAGACCAAACGTCGCTAAAGCTAGGGCCAAAGCGCCGATACCGATCTTGGCGGGCACATGACTAGCATTGGCGGACATGACGTGCGTCCTCTCCATTGAGTAACAAGTGGGTCGCAAGTTACTCTTCCGGCCACAGGCTGTCAAAGGGCTCCCTGCGCGCCAGCGAAGAAGCGAACCGTGCTCAGGTGTCGCCTTCGGCCTCCTCGCCCGCGAACAGGACCCCGTCCAGGCTGATGCCCGAACTCCAACCAGTCCCAGTCGAAGACGAGGCGGACGGCACCACCGCGATGCGCGCCACGGTCCGAGCGTCGAAGGTGACCTGGGCAGTGGTGGAGGAGGCGCCGTCCATCTTGAAGGTGCCGACCGAATCCCAACCGCCCGAACCATCCGTCACCCGCACCTCGAAGGTCGTGGAGTTCCGCAGTTCTTGCAGGTAGGCGTCGCTGCTGGCGGTCGGTATGGAGTAGGACACGGTCAATCCGGTGCAGTTGGGGATCGGGGTGGCGACCGCCAGCGGGGTCACCCGGTACGAAGTGCCGGTCATGTCCACGGGCCCGCTCTCGGGTTCCGCCAGATACGGGTTCGAGACCGAGACATCCAACGTGGCGGCCGGGCCGTCGACGGACGTCACCGTGATGGTGGCACTCTTGTTCCCGTAATCGCCCCATTTCACGTAGACCGACCCCTCGGCGCTGACTTTGACCGTGTCGGACTCGCTGGACGAATACTTCAGTGTCTTGTCGGCGGCGTCAGACGGCTCAACGGTGGCCTCCAACTGGTAGGTCTGGCCGGGCACCAGCTCGACCGCTTCTTCGGGTAAGGTCACGCCGGTCACTTTGCGATGCACATCGATGGCTATCGACCGTGTGATGGAGCCGCAAGTGACCACGACCTCCGCAGTCCCGGCGCTCACACCGGTCACCACGCCGTCGCCATCGACTGTGGCCACGGCCTCGTCCGAGGACTCGAATCCGACCGGATAGGTCGATTCCTCCGGCACCACGACAGGCACCAGACTGAACGATTCGTCCAGGTCCAGCACCAGGTCATCCGGCACATCCTCAATCGCTTCTGGAGGCACCGACACGTTGAAGGAATAGGTCTGGGTCGCCTTGCGCACCGAGGACTTGACGGTCAACTGCGCCTGGCCGGTCTTGACGCCTTCGATCTTGGTCTGGCCGTCCGACTCGGTCACCTTCAGTACCGACGGACGGCTCGATTCCAGCGTCAACTTGTCCAGGAACAGACGACCTGGCTTGCTCTCCAGCGTGGCGGTGGCGGTCTCTCCCGGCGCGATCGAATAGATGCCGTCCACCGCCTCGATGGCGCCGAACGTCGCGCTGACCGATTTGGCGGTCACCGCCCCGAAACCGAGAGCCCCGCCTCCGCCGATCACCAACGCGATCACAGCGACCAGGACCAGAGTCAGAGTCTTGGGCCGTCCACGCCGCGCGCCAGCCGATTTCGGAGCCTTGGGAGCCTTGCCTCCCTCATCAGCCGTGCCTGGCTCGCCCGGCCCACCAGGCCCATCAGTCAGACCGGCTCCGGCATCCGCCCGCGCCTCACCGAACGCGGGCACCGGCACCTCGCCAGTCACGGCGCTGGTCCCGAGCGCAGTCGTGGCCGCCGCCACGGCGCTGGTCCCGAGCCCAGTTGGGGCCGCGGGGGCCTCGCCGAACGGGGTCGCGGCGCCCCCGCGCCCCGCCCGATCCACGGGCGGCGTCAACGGATCGCGCGAGCGCGACGGGACGGCTCGAGTTATCCCACGCCCGCCAGCCCTTCGAGGACCCAGTACGACCGTCTCGTTCGAGCCGACCGCGGGCAGGTCATCCCTCGATGCGTCGAGCGTGTCGCCTGGGTCGGCCACCGGCAGACCGCATTGTGGGCAAACTATCGCGTCTGGGGGCAAAGGTGTCTGGCACCGTCGGCAGCGCATGCTTCAGCTTAGTCCCGTCCGCCCCGCCGCCGCAGGGCTTCGGCCGAAGCGTACAGACTGAGGGTGGCCGCCATCGCCAGGTTGAGCGACTCGGCCCGGCCGTAGATCTCGATTCGCACCGATTCGTCCGATGCCGCCAACGAACTCGCGCTCGCACCGTGGGCTTCGTTCCCGAACAGCCAGGCGGTCGGCCGGTCGAGTTCCGCCGCCGCCAGCGGCACCCGTCCATCGCCGTCGGCCGTCAACACCTGCAGGCCAGCCTGCCGCAGCCGGTCAATCAGGTCGCCGACATTCCCGGCGCGCACCACCGGCAGATGGAAATACGATCCGGCCGAGGCGCGAATCACTTTCGGCGAGGTCGGATCGACCGACCGGTCCGTGAAGGCGACCAGATCAGCTCCGGCCGCATCGGCCGCGCGGATGGCGGTCCCGGCGTTCCCAGGGTCTTGGACCTGTTCGAACACCGCCACCAGCCGCACCACGGCACCGTCGAGACCCGAGAGCGGGCCGACCGAATTGGGGACTGTCCCCAACACGGTTGACACGTCCACGCCAGCCCAGGGGTCGCGGGCCACCGCCACGATCCCTTGCGCGGCGCCCGAGATCGCCGCCACGTAGGGACCGGACGCCTCATGCAGGTACCCGCCCGCCTCGAGCGTCGCCGCGATGGTGCGCGGAAACGCCCCGGCGGCATCGTGCGCCACATAGAGATCCGAGACCAGCCCGGCCTGGGCGGCCTCGGCGCAAGCGTGCGGACCCTCGACCAACAACTGCCCGGTCTGGCGGCGCGCCGAACTCCGGGCCAGGCGGCGGACCCGCTTGACCCTGTCCGAGCCGACGTTGGTCAGCACGTCAGCACCGGCCGACCCGACCGCCCAAGCCACCCTCAGGTGCCGACCGGCGCGTTCACGTCCGCCGGGAGCGCCTTCCTGGCCTGCTCGACCAGCTCGGCGAAAGTCGCCGGATCGGTCGCCGCGATCTCGGCCAGCATCCTGCGGTCGACTTCGATCTCGGCCAGGTTCAGACCCTGGATGAAGCGGTTGTAGGTCATGCCGTTCGCCCTGGCAGCGGCGTTGATCCGCTGGATCCACAGGCGCCGGAAGTCGCGCTTGCGGTTCTTGCGGTCGCGGTAGGCGTAATTGCCGGAATGCTGGACCTGCTCCTTGGCCTTGCGATACGACCGCGAACGCTGCCCCCGATAGCCGGAAGCCCGCTCGAGTATCGTGCGACGCTTCTTGCGCGCGTTGATCGACCTCTTGACTCGTGCCATTGTTCTCTCCTTGTACCCTCAGCGGCCCAGCATGCGCCGGACGTCTTTACGGTCCGCCTTCGCCACGACCTTGTCCTGGGACAGGCGGCGGGTGCGACGCGATGACTTCGCCTCCAGCTTGTGTCTCATGCCGGCCTGCTCATGCATGATCTTGCCGGTTCCGGTGACCCGGAAGCGCTTCTTGGCACCGGAGTGCGTCTTGTTCTTCGGCATGGTCTCAGTTTTCCTTAGTCGATTCTTCGGTTGGTCGCGTTCGGCCCGGTTGGGATGAGCGCGGTTTGGCCGACCTGGGTTTGGTCGGCTGGGGCCTCGGCCTCGCGGAGACGGAGGGCCTCACTGCGGGCGGCGTCGGTTTGGCCGTCGTCGCCGGGGGCTTGCCTGGAGCTGGCTTGGGGGCTGGTTCGGCTGGCGCGGTGGCCGCCTCGGGCTGGGCCTTGGCCGATTGCGTGCGCGGCTTGGGCGCCGGTCCGGGCTCTGGTTTGGGCGTCGGCTCGGACGGTCGCTCGGACGCGTCCTTGGGCGGCGCTGCGCTTGGAGCCGCCGCCAGGGGCGCCGCAGCGGGCGCGCGCCGGGGGTCGGCCGACTGCGGCCGTGGCCTGGGCGTTGGTCCGGGCTCTGGTTTGGCCAGTGGCTCGGGCTTCGGTCCCGGTTCGCGTCCGGGCGCCGGCTCCGATCCTGACTTCGGTCCCGGTTGGGGCTCTGGCGCGATGGACGATGCCGCCGTCTCGGCCTCGACCGGCGGCGATGGCTCTGGCGCGGTGCTGGGGGGCGCCGGCATCTCGGTGGCCGGGACCGGGGCGGCGGCATCGGCGGTGGTGTCAGCGACATCTGGGGCGCCAGCGGTTCCGGCGCCGGCCGACCGGCGTCCTGTCGAATCGGAGTCGCGGTGACGCTTGCGGGCCGGGGCGCGGGCGGCCTTCTTCTTGACCGGGGCCAAGACCATGACCATGTTGCGCCCGTCCTGGCGCGGGGCGGACTCAACGGTGCCGAGCTCGACCACCTCGTCGGCCAGCTTCTGCAGCAGGCGCATCCCCATCTCGGGGCGCGACTGCTCGCGTCCCCGGAACATGATCATCACTTTGACCTTGTCGCCCTGGCCGAGGAAACGCTCCACATGGCCCTTCTTGGTGCCGTAGTCGTGCGGGTCGATCTTGAGGCGGAAACGAATCTCTTTGAGCACGGTGTTGGCTTGGTTGCGGCGCGCGTCGCGGGCCTTCTGAGCCGACTCGTACTTGAACTTGCCGTAATCCATCAGCTTCGCGACGGGCGGGCGGGCGTCCGGAGCGACCTCGACCAGGTCGAGGTCAGCCTCAGCCGCCAAACGCAACGCCACATCCAGCTTGACAATCCCAACTTGCTCTCCGCTGGGGCCAACCAGGCGCACCTCGGGCACCCTGATGCGGTCGTTGATTCGAGATTCGCTGATGATTTGCTCCTTTGGCGCTCGGGTAGGTGGCGCGCGCGGAGGGCAGAACCTCGTTCGACCCAGCACCCGTTCGGGTACTCGGGTGGGAAGCCGCCGGCCTCCGCTTACGCCCCGCCTTCCCGTGCCGGTGTCGGTCCGGGGAGGCGGTCGGTCCCGGTCATCTTACCAGGCCGGTGCGTGACGTGCGGGACTCCCGGGTGAGTTCGGACCTCGCGGGCGGCCGCCTCCGTCCACAACTGGCTGGAACTCGAGCCCGCCGCCAATTGAAGCCGCTTGCGGACAAGGGCGGAGAGGGCTGTCGATGCCGCCGACGCGTCCACCTGCGCGAACGCCGGCCCCGACCACGCGGCATCGGGCAACGGTGTCCACAACTGGCCGGAACTCGACTCGGCCGCCAATTGAAGCCAATTCCGGACACCGCCGGGCCATGAGAATCATTCTCAACCGTATTGGGGACAGTCCCCAATACTGCTGAGAACGGTTCTCGCGAGCGCTAGCGACTGCCCTCAAGATCGGCTCGCCCGAGCAGTCTCCTCAACTGCGCCGTGGGATTGCTTCGGGATCCACCGGAGCGCGAGGACCGCCAACCCGACGCAGACCACGCCCGCCACCCCGACTGCCACATGGTAGCCATCGAGGAACGCGGCCCGAGCCTGGCCGAATGCCGCCGATCCAACGCCTGCCGCGTCAATGACCTCGTTGATCCCCGTCTCGCCGCCACGGTAGGTCGCCCGAAACACCACGGTTGCCAGGGAGCCCAGCAGGGCGATCCCCAAGGCGTTGCCGATCTCGTTGCTCGTCTCCGCGATGGCGCCGGCGGTCGCGGCGCGCGACTCGGGCACGGCCCCTACCGCAGTATCGGCCACAAGGGCGAACGAGATGCCGAACCCGACGCCCGCGACCACGGTCGAGGCCACATAGAAGACGACGCCTCCCCGCTCACCGGTTAACAAGAGCAGCGCCATGCCCAGCGCGATGGTGAAGTGGCACACGATCAGGGCATGGCGGGCGCCGATCCGCTCGACCAGGCGCGGCGCGAACACGCATGCGGACATGAGGACCATGGCGCCGGGTATCGCCAACACGGCGGAGCCCAGGACTGACAGGCCCAAGACCGATTGCAGATAGGTCATGCTCAGGAAGGCAGCGGCCGACCAGACGAACAGTGAGAAGAGGCCTGTCAGCCCTCAGTTCCGTGGCTGTTCTTCACCGACCGTCCGACGCGGGACCTCTACCGGAATTGGCTCGAGCTGGCGCGAGTCCACGTCGCCTATCTGCGCTTATGCTCGGGCCGTTAGCCCACCGACGCGAGGTTGGCCGCGTTGGTCCGCCGACTCGCGCTCGCCAGCGGGGAGTTCGCGGACCTCTGGGCCACTGGAGACGTGGAGGACTGCACAGTCGGCAACATGCTGCTGGCCCACCCGGTGCTCGGCGTGCTCGACGTCGACTACCAGGTCTGGTTGCAGCCAGAGTCGGTGGACCACCGCCTCGAGGTCTACACCCCGAACGATGCCGCCACCCGGCACGCGTTCCGGCCACGGGTTCGCCAAGACCTGGGTCAGGCGGCGGCCCACGGGTCGATGACCGCCAACCCGACCGCTTCGAACGGTTCCGTGTCGCGCGTCGCCACGGCGAATCCCGTGAGGGCCGCCGTCGCCGCGATGTAGCCGTCCGCCACCGGCAGCGTCCTCCCCGCTTTCTGGGCGCGCGCTGCCAACGTTCCGTACAGACGGGCCGTCTCAGTGTCGAAGGGCAATATGCGGCCTTCGAACATCGCCACCGTCTCGTCCAGCTTTTCGGTGAGCCGATCCCGTCGGCGGCCACTCGCCAGCCTCGCTATGCCGAATGCCACTTCCGCGATGGTGACGGCCGACAACCGCAGGGTCTCGAAGTCTTGTCCGGCAGTCCAGCGCTCGACCGCCGGATCGGGCCGCGAGCGCATCATTTCGGACACGACGTTGGTGTCTAGGACAATCATTCGAATAAGGCGGGCTCGGGGAGCTCCCTGGTCTGCTCCCGTATGGCCTGGATCTCGTCGACTTCCTCGTCCGTGAGGCCCGAGTCGCGCCAGATCCGGGCCATCGCGGCGCCGAAACTCTCGCGCCCCGGCGGGAACACGGCGTCTTGGAGGATCGCCCTGATCTCGGCCTCGGTGCTGCGCTCGTTCTTGGCCGCCCGCGCTTTCAATGCCCGGTGGGTCTCTTCCGGTATGCCCCGAACCGTCACTGCTGCCATGCCCGCACCCCTCCCACAGTCGGCTGCTATCAACTAGGGCATTATGATATCACAGGGCGGGTCGCGGTCACCTGACCAATTCCACGACGATGCCGTGGTCCCCGGCCTCCCACGCCCGGTCAGCGGTGAGAACCGGGGAGTCCAGCCGCCTAGCCAGCGCCAGGCACAGCCGATCGGCCAACGAGAGGTGCGGCAACTCGGGCCAGAGCGCGGCCGCCCCTTCGGCATCGGACGCGGTCACCGATTCGACCACCAGCGGGAAGCTCAACAGGAGGGCCCTGGCGCCGGCCCAGGGCGCCCCGCGACGGGAAACCTTCTGGGCCACTTCGGACCAGTTCGCCGCGCCGCACACGCCGCCGGCATCCAGCGCCGCTTCCACATGGTTCGCGCCCGCCTCATCCTGCAGGTAGGCCAATAGAGCCGACGAGTCGAAGACCCTCACAAGGCGCCCCGGTCGCGATCAGCTTCGGCGTGGCGCTCAGCGATCAACTCGTCGGCCAACGACGGTCCTGCCAGTCCATCGCGGACCATTCGCCGTGCCGCCTCTCGCGACATCAGCATGAATCCGCCGTCCGTGTCGAACCCGACCAAGGCGGTGCCCTCGTCCCAACCGTGGCGTTCGCGCGCTCGATGCGGTATGACCACGCGCCCCTTCTGTCCCATCATTATGGCAGACGTGTCACTCATGTAGCGAGCGTACCACCCGATTCAATTCGATGACGATGCCGTGGTCCCCGGCTCGCCTCATCCCCTCGGCTAACCTAGGCGCAGGTTCAGGCGCCCGATCCTTCGGCCGCCACGATGGCGTCCGCCAACGAGAAGGCACCCGCGTACAGGGCCTTGCCGATGATCGCGCCTTCGACGCCCAATGGCACCAATTCTCGCAACGCCGCCAGATCTTCCAGCGACGCGACCCCTCCCGAGGCCACCACCGCCGCATCCGTCCGCGAGCAGACAGCCCGCAACAGTCCCAGGTTGGGCCCGCGCAGCGTTCCGTCCTTGGTCACGTCGGTGACCACGTAGCGCTGGCAGCCGTCCGCGTTCAGCCGGTCGAGGACCTCCCAGAGATTGCCGCCCTCTTCGGTCCAGCCGCGGGCGGCGAGGGTCTCACCGCGAACATCCAGGCCGACGGCCACGCGGTCCCCGAACTCCGTCAACACATGGCGCGTCCACTCCGGGTCCTCCAGCGCGGCCGTGCCAATGTTGACGCGGGTCGCCCCGGTCGCCAGCGCCCGAGCCAACGAAGCGGAGTCGCGGATTCCCCCGGACAACTCGACCTTGACGTCCAGGGCGGCCACGACGCCATCGAGCAGGCCCGCGTTCGACCCACGGCCGAAGGCCGCGTCCAGGTCGACCAGATGCACCCAGGACGCGCCGCCGCGTTGCCAGTCCATCGCGGCGGCCAACGGGTCGCCGTAGAAGGTCTCCGTGCCAGCCTCGCCTTGGACCAGGCGCACGGCCTGGCCGGAGGCGACATCGACGGCGGGAAGGAGTTCAAGGGCAGGGGTCATAGCGTTCTGATCCAGTTCTCGAGCAGTTGGGCGCCGGCGTCGCCGGACTTCTCCGGATGGAATTGGGTGGCGCACAGGGGACCGTTCTCGACAGCCGCGACGAACGGACCGCCGTGGTCCGCCCAGGTCACCAATGGCGGCGCCAGCGGATTCGTCGCCACCGCTCCCTCGTGGCCTGCGGGGCTGTGGTCCCCATCAGCGTCGCCCCCCTCAGCGCCGAACCCGACAGCGCTGCCCCCACGAATGCTGCTTCGGAGGGCGTCCCCCTTCGTGCCGATGCTCGTCCCGCCGCCGGAGCCGGCCAACGCGCGACCCCGGCCGGCCTCGTCTCCGTCGCGAGCGGCATCGCCCACCAAGGGGAACTCCTGAGCGGCGAACGAGTGGACGAAGTAGAACCGCTCGTCCTCCACGCCGCGGAACAAGGCCGTCCCAGCGGGTGTCGAGACCCGCGACCAGCCCATGTGTGGAACCACGTCGGCCCGCAGGCGGGTGACTTCGCCGGGCCATTGCCCAAGCCCCTGCGCCCGCGTGCCGTGCTCGTCGCCATGCTCGAACATGACCTGCAAGCCGACGCAGATGCCGAGGACGCCCCGCCCTCCGGCCAGCCGACGGTCGATCAGCTGTGGCCCGCGCACCCGACGCAGGCCCTCCATGACCGCCGCGAAAGCGCCCACGCCGGGCACCACCAGCCCGTCGGCTTCGAGCACCGCCACCGGATCAGCCGTCAATTCGACCTCGGCGCCGGCCCTGCGAAGCGCTCGCACGGCGCTGCGCACGTTGCCGAAGCCGTAGTCGAGGACCACGACTTTCATGCGCCAGCTCCCGGCCGGCCCGATCCGCCGTCTCCTGGCCGGTCCGAGCCACCGGCCTCGTCGCCAGCCCCCGCCTCCGGCTGGGCACCCGAGAAGGACCGACGCTGCCGCCACCCGCGTTTCGCCCGGCGAGACGCGCTGACGGAGCGGCCGATGATGGCGATGGCGTCGGCTGCGGAGATCTTGCTCACATCGACCGCTCCGGCCAGCGCCCGCGCCGCCGAATCGGGGTCGATCAGCAAGTCTTCGAGCAGTTGCGGCGATTGAGCCAGCACCAGGCCCGGCGAGACCCGCTGGCGAGATTGCCCGTCCAAGTACAGGTAGGCCTGGATGTCGCCGGCCGCCGGGTCGGCCGATTCGCCCCGGCGCAGCAGCAGGATGTGCTGCCCACGCAAGGTGCCCGATGCCGTCTCGGCGGCCTTGGTCGCGGACTCCTCGGCCGGGTCGTCCAAGACCGCCAGCCCGAGTCCCTCGCTGGCCAGTGCGCGAGCCGCGATCTGCGGTCCCTTCAGCAGGGCCGCCAGCAGCCACTTGTCCCCAATGCCCAGCGCCAGCACCGCCGCCTCCGGGGCCGCCTGGGCTTCCGGCTGGGACCACCCGTGCGGCGGCTCGACGCCCGGCGCCGGGCCGGAGGCGCCGCCCAGCTCCGTCTCCGTGGCCAGCAGGTCGGCCAGCGCCTCGTCCCAGTTGTGGTCCGGCGCAGTCGTCACAGCGCCCCCTTCGTCGACGGCACGCCGTCGATGCGCCGGTCCAGTTCCACCGCCGCGCGCAGAGCCCGCGCCAAGGCCTTGAACTCGGCTTCGACAATGTGGTGGGGATCGCGCCCGGCCAGGACCCGCATGTGCAGGGTCAGCCCCGCGTTGAGCGCCAGCGACTCAAAGACGTGACGCGCCAACGCGCCTGTGAAATGCCCTCCGATCAGAGCGAAGGCCAATCCCTCGGGCTCGCCGGAGGCCACGAAATAGGGCCGTCCCGAGATGTCCACGACGGCGCAGGCCAGGGCCTCGTCCAGCGGGACCAAGGCCTGCCCGAAGCGGGCGATCCCGGCTTTGTCTCCCAGAGCCTGCTTGATCGCCTGTCCAATCACGATCGCCGTGTCCTCGACGGTGTGATGGACGTCGACCTGCAGATCGCCCTCGGCCGTCACGACCAGGTCTATCAGCGAATGCCGTGCCAGGGCGGTCAGCATGTGGTCGTAGAAGCCCACGCCGGTGGAGACCCGCGACTGCCCGGTGCCGTCCAAGTCCAGTGTCACCTGCACCGACGATTCGCTGGTCCGCCGTTTGACGGTGGCTTTCCGGTTCATTCCAATTCCTTTCGGATCTCGGCCAGAGCCCGCAGAAATGCCAGGGTCTCGGATTCTGTGCCCACAGACACCCTAAGCCACCCCTCCGGTCCGACCTCCCGGATTATGACGCCCAGGGCGAGTAGTTTCTCCCACACATCGTGCCGATCCGCCAACCGGCCGAACAACACGAAGTTGGCGTCCGATTCCGCCACCTCGAATCCCATCGCCGCCAGCGCCGCCGCCAACCGGTCGCGCCGCTCCCGCAGTTCGGCCACCCCGGCCAGCATCAGCCCGGCGTGGTCCAGGGCGGCCAGGGCGGTCGCCTGCGTGATGGCGGACAGATGGTACGGCAGCCGCACCGTCCGCAGGTAGCCGATCAGTTCCGGGTCGCCCGCCAAATAACCGAGTCGCACTCCGGCGGCCGCGAACGCCTTCGACATGGTCCGGCTGACCGCCAGGTGGGGGTAACGGTCGAGCAGTTGCAGCGCGCTCGGCGTCCCGGCTCGCCGGAACTCCGCGTACGCCTCGTCCACCACGACCACGGCCCGTCCCTCGACGTGACGGGCGATCGCGTCGATGGCGGCTATCGGCAGGGCGGTCCCGGTCGGGTTGTTGGGGCTGGCCAGCAGCACCACCGTCGGCCCGACCCGTTCGATATGTCCGATGCCGCGCTCCAAGTCCAAGGAGAAGTCGGCCTCCAGTTTGCCCGGCTTCCAGTCGGTGAAAGTGTCGCGCGCGTATTCCTGGTACATCGAATAGGTCGGCTCGAAGGCCGCCACCGACCGGCCGGGGCCGCCGAAGGCCTGCAGCACATGCACCATGACCTCGTTCGATCCGTTCGCCGCCCAGATCATGTCCGGGGTGATGTCGACCACGCCGGATTCGCGGATCAGATAATCGGCCAGCGCCGAGCGCAATTCGGAGAAGTCCCGGTCGGGGTAACGGTTGACCTCGCCAGCCGCTGCGCGCACACGCTGGACAATGCTCTCGATGACCTCCGGTGGCGGCGGGAACGGGTTCTCGTTGACATTGAGGCGGACCGCCACCGGCGGATGGGGCGCCCCGTAGGGCGCGGCGGCGGCGACTTCCTTGCGGACGGGCAGTCTGGGCATCAGCCCTCCCCTGCGGTGGCACGGGCGGCCACCGACTCGCCGTGGGCGGGCAGGTCCTCGGCCTTAGCGAACACTTCGACCAGGGGCGCCACGTCCGCCAGCGCTTGAGCGTCGTACTGGATCTGTTGGACGGATTTCAGGAACGAGGTGACTCCCAGGGCGGAGGCGAAGCGGGCGGTGCCGCCAGTCGGCAGGACGTGGTTGGAGCCGGCCAGGTAGTCCCCCAGCGGAACCGGGCTGCAGGGGCCAACGAAGATCGCGCCCGCCGAATGGATCGCCTCGGCCGCGGCGGTCGGGTCCGCCACCTGCAATTCGAGGTGCTCTGCCGCGTAGGCGTTGGCGACTTCGAGGGCTTGCGCCAAGTCCTCCACCAGCACGATCCCGCTCTGTCGGCCGGACAGCGCCTGGCGGACCCGTTCGGAGTGTCTGGTGGCGCGGCTCCGCCGATCCACGGCGGCCGCCACCGCCCCCGCCAAAACGGTCGAGTCGGTGATCAGCACCGAGGCCGCCAACGGGTCGTGCTCCGCCTGGCTCACCAGGTCCGCGGCGACGAATTCCGGATTGGCCACTTGATCCGCGACAATGGCGATCTCTGTCGGACCGGCTTCGGCGTCGATCCCGACCCGGCCCATGACCAGGCGTTTGGCCGCCGCCACGTAGACATTGCCCGGCCCGGTGATGACGTCGACCTGGCCCGCGACTTCTGGAACGCCATACGCGAACAGCCCAATCGCCCCGACACCACCTGCGGCGTAGACCTCTTCCACACCCAGAAGCGCGCAGGCCGCGAGGATGGTCGGGTGCGGCCACCCACCTGACTCCTTTCGCGGAGGCGAGGCCACGGCCAGTTCCTTCACCCCGGCCTCTTGGGCGGGGACCACGTTCATGATCACGGAGCTCGGATAGACCGCCAGGCCGCCAGGAGCGTAGAGGCCCACGCGACGGACCGGTATCCAGCGCTGGGCGATGGTCGCGCCGGGCGCCACTTCGACGCAGCCGTCTGGCGGCACCTGGGCCGCGTGGACGCGCCGGATGCGTTCGACGGCCACTTCCATGGCTTGGCGTACGGCCGGTTCCAGCGCCGCCAGGGCCTGGTCCAGCCGCTCCTTCGGCACCCGCAATCGCGGCGGCGCGACGCCGTCGAATCGGAGGGCCAGGTCCCGCAAGGCGTCCTCTCCCCGCTCGGAGATGTCCTCGAGCAGCGGCCGCACCTGGGCCGCCGCCGCATCGACGTCCAACTCCGCCCGCGGCAGGGTGGCCGCGAGGCCTTCGGCGCTCAAGTCGCGCTGCCCGCGCAAGTCGATGGTTCGCATCACAAGATCCAAGTCTATGGTCTGCCTCCGACACGATGAGGCGCGCCGCCTCCGGAAACCGAGCACTGGCCTCGCAAGAGCCGACCGTCCCACCGAACCGCAATTCGGAGCAATCCCCGACCGTGGCCGCATCAGGACGTTCTGGCGCCGGACGGACGGGTCGAACGTTCTGAGGTGGGACGGCCGCCTCGGTCTCGTGGCCGGGTTCGGAGCAGCGGCCCAGCCCGTTTCGCGGCTCCGTGATCGTGGAAAGTCGACTCTCGGACCGGTTGCACGATGCCGCCTGGTCGTCTTCCCGCGACCGAGCCGAGTGACGTCCGATCGGTCTTCGGCCATGGAGTGTGCCGGGCTGGCTCTCGCCCGGGTCCGGCGGTAACGCTCCGAACCATTCTTGCGAATGCACACCGACCCTGCTTGCCCACGGCCCAAGACTCCTGGCCAGCCGCCTCGGCGGCTCCTCCACTCTGACCGAGGTTCCAAGTCAACTACGCCCCTGCAATTGGATGGTCTCGCGAGTCGACACCATCCGCGTGCACGGCTCAGGCCCTTGAGACCCCCGGGAACGCGGGCGAGCGAGTCGTCCGCGCGCTGTTCTGCATGCGGGAGCGCGTCGAGCCCGCTGGTTTGCCGCCTGAGACTCGCCGAGCCCGCTGTTTCCCATCCCTTTGCTCATCGACTCCGCTGTTCTGCACCCGGACACTTCGCGTTTTAGCTGATCAGCGCGTTGGCCATGGGGCGCGCGACGCGCAAAACCCCGGACTCGATGAAGCCGACCACGCAGAACGGCGGACTCGATGAAGTCAATCGCGCAAAACCCCGGACTCGATGAGGAGGAGCGCGCAGAACAGCGGCCTCGACGAATGAAAGCACGCGAATCAGCGACCTCGACGCGGGCGCGCCTCTCGGGGGCACCCGACCACGCGCCAGGCAACGACATGGACAGGCATCGCCCAATCCCGGCGAATCCTACCCGTGGTAAGATCGCTCGGTGGACAGTGTGAAGTACACGAAGAGGTCAATCACCATCCCGACTGACACGCTCCGCGACGCGCAGCGATTCGCGCCAGACGGGAACCTGTCGGCCTACGTGTCGGCGGCTGTGCGCCGACAAGTCGAGCGGGACAATTTGGCCAGCCTGGTCGCCGAACTGGAGGAGATCCATGGTGCCGCCGATCCCGATGAAGTGGCCCGTTGGGCCCGCAAACTGTCGTGACGCCAGGCACAGTGGTCCTGGACAGCGAGGCGCTGTCAGCCCTGGCGACCAAAAGGTCCACGAGTTCAGCGGCGTTAGCGGCTCTCTCATCGATGCGGGCCAATGATCAGCGGGTGGTGGTGCCGGCGGTGGTATTGGCGGAGTTGATCACGGGGCGCCCGGCCGACGCGGCGATTTGGCACGCCGTGGGACGCCTCGTCATTCAAGACATCACCGCGCCCATCGCCGCCGCCGCTGGTCGGCTCCGCGAGCGGGCATCCGCCGCCCGGCTCAAGAAACGCGACCTCACAGTGGACGCCCTAGTCGCGGCCACAGCCGCTTCATTCGCCCCCAGCGTGCTGCTCACCGGCGACCCCGCAGATTTCGCCCTGCTGGCTCCCGAAGGCGTGCGGATCGTCGCCATCCCGTAGAGCAGCGTCCGCAGCGGCACCGGAAGCGGCCGGATGCGGTCTGGTGGTCTCCGCGACCCCGGCAGGCGGCATCGTGCGTCAAAGTCACAAGGCAATGCTTGCAACTAAAGGACAACGAAATGGCTGTACCGCAGGGAGCTCAGCGTCTACAGTTAGAATTATGGCTATTGACTTTGCGACGACGGCGGAGATCGCGCAGGATCTAGGCCGGCAAATCCGCAGCCTTCGCCTCGAGAGGAACCTAGACCAGGCTGGGCTGGCGGAACAGGCGAACATCAGCGTCGGCGCCGTCAAGGCGTTGGAGGCCGGAACTGGATCCTCGCTGGCCACCCTCATCCGCGTCGCCCGCGCCCTCGGCCGCCGGGAGTGGCTGCGCGAGCTCAGACCGATCCCTGAGGTCGGCCCCATGGCGATGCTGCGCGCCCAACAGGGCCAGCGCCCCCGCCAGCGCGCCTCCCGCCGCGCACAGGAGTCAACGTGAGCCACGTCCCGGTCGAGGTACTGCGCGTCCTGGCTTGGGGACGCCAGATCGGCGCGCTGGCAGCGTCGCCGCGAGCGCCATTCGCGACGTTCCAGTACGACCGCGCCCACCTGGCAGACGGTCCGGAATTGGCCCCCCTGCTGATGCCTCACACCGCGGGCGAGCGTTTGTACACTTTCCGAGACCTCGATCCGTCGGTGTTCCGAGGGCTGCCGCCGCTGCTGGCCGACTCCTTGCCGGACTCCTTCGGGGGCGCCCTGACCGAGGCCTACCTGGGGCAACTCGGAGTGCTTCCCCGCGATCTGACGGGCCTGGACCGCCTGGCTTATCTGGGCGACCGCGGCCTCGGAGCGCTCACCTTCGAGCCCGACCTGGGTGCGGGACTCCGCCGACCGACCGTCCTGAGCCTGGCCGAACTCATGGCAGCTGCCCGTCAGGTGGTAGTGGGAGACTTGACCGACACCGAAGGACGCCGCGATGCGATCCGCCAGCTCCAAGGCGTCGGCACGTCGGCTGGTGGCGCCCAGGCCAAGGCGTTGGTCTCCTGGAACAGGTCGACCGGCGAAGTCCTGGCAGGCCCGACCGCCGGTCCCGCTTTCGAACCGTGGCTGCTGAAATTCGACTTGGCCGCCCCGCCTGGCCTGCCAGCGCGTGGTGGGGCGGGCCGGATCGAGTACGCCTATCACACCATGGCCCAGGCGGCTGGGATCGAGGTGCCGGAGGCGCGCCTGCTGGACGAGTCCGGCCGCGCCCATTTCATGGTGCGCCGGTTCGACTTCGACTCGGACGGCCACAGGCTCCACCAGCAGTCGCTCTGTGCCGTGGCGGGGCTCGACTTCACGATCCTGGGCGCCCATTGCGCCGCGCAAGTCTTCCAGGTGGCGGACAGTCTGGGCCTGGGCGCGGCCTCCAGAAAGGAGATCCTGCGCCGCGTGGCCTTCAACGTGCTGGCCGGCAATCGAGACGACCACCCCAAGAACCACGCCTTCCTCATGGACCAGTCCGGGAAGTGGGGGCTCGCTCCGGCCTACGACCTCACCTTCGCCCACGACCCGCACAATCCGTGGCTGGCCGGACACCATCTGGCCGTCGAGTCGAAGATCACCGCCATCACACGAAAGGACGTCATGACCCTGGCCGACCGCTGCTCAGTTCCCGGCGCGGCAGCCGTGATCGACCAGGTCGAAGACGCGGTCGGTTGCTGGCCGGATCACGCGCGTTCGGCAAGTGTCCCCGGCGCCGCCGCCCAGGCCGTCGCCGCCGATCTGGCATCCCTACGCATGGACTGGCAGTCGCGTCCAGCTCGAAGGTGATCTCGACGGCCGCCCCGCCGATGCCGTGCGCACAGTCGGTTCAGACCGCCAGGCGCGCGCACTCGAGACCACGCGAGCCCCGAGGCAGGGTGGCGCCGGTCGTCACCAGGTCCGGCCGAAGGCCCCGCGAATCCCCAGCGGCAGAGCCATCGCCACGGCCGCCGCGAACGGCCACAACGCAAGCAGCCCATAAGAGGTCAGGGTCACCGGGGCGGCCTGCGCCACGGCGCCGACAGCCGGGGCGCCGGCCAGGTCGGAACCGAACGCCACGCCCGTCAACCAGCACGCCATGGAACCCAGCACGGCGCCGCCCAGCCAGCACGCGGCCCGCCGCACCGGCCGCTCCCGCCCGGCCCAGCACGCCAACAGAACGCCCACGACCAGCCCCGGCACCACGGTCACCAAAGCGAAGCGCACATCCTGGTCGCCGCTGAAGCCGGCGGCTGACTCGGCGTACCAGAACGTCCCCGCCCAGCGGGCGGAAGGCCTGGGAGCGACCGCCAGCCACACCAAGCCGAGCACCGCGCCAACCAGGGTTTGCGCGCCCAGCCCCCAGACGGCATCGTGCAAACTGGACCGGGACCGCGCCCGGGACGCGGCCCGAGGCGGAACCCGGAGGTCCGTCGAGACGGGCCGGGGAAAGCCATAAACCGAACCGGACGCCGATGCCGCTGGGTCGTCTCGCCCCGCCAACCCGGCAGGCGACCCACCGCGCGACCCCCCAGACGACCCGACGGGCCCCAACCCACCAGCCGAACCTGAGCCCCAAGGGGCGCGCGAATCCCCGGCCGGTTCCGGCAACCAGGTCGGCCCCAGCTCGCCGTCAGGCCCACCACCTGGGCTCACGCCTCTGCTCACGCCACGCATTGGGCGCCCAGGGCAGCTTTGAGGTCGGCGTACAACGGATCGCTCTTGGCGACTTTCAGCCCATGGTTGAGCCGCACCACGGTCATGCCGCCGGTGGGTTTCATCAGCCGCAAGTACACGTCGGCCGTGCCGGGGTGCGACCGCAGCACCGAGTGCAGTTTCGAGACGATCGCCTCGGTGGCCCGGTGGGCGGGTAGGACTATCTCGAGCGGCGGGGTGGCGCCATCGGCGGCGGTGAGGTTGAGGACTTGGAGGTCGGAGACGAACAGGGCCGCCTGGTCGTCGCGCCGGGACAGCCGACCGCCCAAGGAGACCACCATGTCCTCGGCCAACTGGTCCGCGAACCGGGAATAGGACTTGGAGAAGAACTTGACGTCGATGGAGCCGTGCAGGTCCTCCAATTGGGCCTGCGCCCACAGCGCCCCCGCCTTCGTGACCTTGCGTTCCAAGGAGGTCAACAGCCCGGCAACGCGAACCTGCTCGCCCTCCTTGTGGCGCTCCGGATCGGCCAGGGAAGCGGTCGTGTGAGTGGCGGCGGCGGCCAGGCCCTCGTCCAGTCCGGACAAGGGATGGTCGGAGACATACAGGCCCAACATCTCCCGCTCGAACGTCAGCTTCACGGACTTGGACCACTCGGGGACTTCCGGCACCTCGACCATGACGGTGCCGACGTCCTCCGGGGCGGAGCCGAACAAGTCGAACTGCCCCACGGCCTCGTTCCGTTTCACGCCGATCACCGACTCGACGGCCTCCTCGTGGACGGCCGCCAGTGCCCGCCGCGACACCCCGAACGTGTCGAACCCGCCCGCCTTGACCAACGACTCGATCACCCGCTTGTTGCACACCCCGACCGGCACCTTCGCCAGGAAGTCGCCGAACGACTCGTAAGCGCCCTTCTCCCGGCGCGCCGCGACTATCCCGTCCACCACGCCCTCGCCCACGTTGCGGACCGCGGTCAGGCCGAACCGGATGTCCGTCCCGTCCGGTGTGAACGCGGCCGCCGAGGAGTTCACGTCCGGGGGCAGCACCTTGATCCCCATCCGGCGGCACTCCCCCAAGTACACCGCCGACTTGTCCTTGTCGTCCCCCACCGACGTCAGCAGCGCCGCCATGAACTCCGTCTGGTAATGGCACTTCAGATAAGCCGTCCAATACGACACCAGCGCGTAAGCCGCCGAATGGGACTTGTTGAACGCGTAGTCCGCGAACGGCACCAGGATGTCCCACAACGTCTGGATCGCGCCGTCCGAATAGCCCCGGTCCCTCATGCCCTGGGAGAACGGCTCGTACTCCCTGGCCAACGCGTCGGCGTCCTTCTTGCCCATCACCCGGCGCAGCGAGTCCGCCCGGCCCAGGGTGTACCCGGCCAGCCTCTGGGCTATCGCCATGACCTGCTCCTGGTACACGATCAGCCCGAACGTGCCCTCGAGGATGTCCCTCAAAGGCTCCTCCAACTCCGGATGGATCGGCGTGATCGCCTGGCGCCCGTTCTTCCGGTCCGCGTAGTTCGTGTGCGAGTCGGCGCCCATCGGCCCCGGGCGGTACAACGCCTGCACCGCCGAGATGTCCTCGAAGTTGTCCGGCCCCAGCCGCCGCAGCAACGACTGCATCCCGCCGCCGTCCAGCTGGAACACCCCCAACGTGTCGCCCGAGCCCAACAGCCCATAAGTCGGCGAATCGTCCATCGGGAGGTCCTCCAGCACCACAGCCGACTTGCCGTTGATGACGATGTTCGCCAGCGTGTCCTCCAGGATCGTCAAGTTCCGAAGCCCCAGGAAGTCCATCTTCACCAACCCCAGGTCCTCGCACGCGTGGTACGAGAACTGGGTGATCACGGCCCCGTCCTGCTCGCGGCGCATCACCGGGATCACGTCCATCAACGGCGCCGAGGACATGATCACCCCCGCCGCGTGGACCCCCCACTGGCGGGTCAGCCCCTCCAGGCCCCGCGCCGTCTCGATCACCCGCGCCGCGTCCGCGTCGCCCGCCACCAGCTCCCGGAACTCCCCCGCCTCCCGGTAGCGCGCGTCCTTCGGGTCGAACACGGCCGACAGGGTCATCTCCTTGCCCATCACCGCCGCCGGCATGGCCTTGGTCAGCCGCTCCCCGACCTGGTACGGGTAGCCCAGCACCCGCGCCGAGTCCTTCAACGCCGCCTTCGCCTTGATGGTCGAATAGGTCACGATCTGCGCCACCCGGTCCGCTCCGTACTTCTCCGTCACGTACCGGATGACCTCGCCCCGGCGGCGGTCGTCGAAGTCGATGTCGAAGTCCGGCAAAGACGCCCGCTCCGGGTTCAAGAACCGCTCGAACATCAACCCGTTCTCGATCGGGTCCAGGTCCGTGATCCCCATCGCGTACGCCGCGATCGACCCGGCGCCCGACCCGCGCCCCGGGCCCACCCTGATCCCCTGCGACTTCGCCCAGCCCACGAAGTCCGCCACGCACAGGTAGTAGCCCGCGTAACCCTTCGAGGCGATGATGTCCTCCTCGTACACCGCCCGCTCCGCGACCGCCGCCGGCACGGCCCCGCCGAACCGGCGCCGCAACCCCGCCTCGACCTCCTTCACGAACCAGGACACCTCGTCCTCGCCCTCCGGCACCGCGAACCGGGGCATGTACCGGCCCAACTGGGACACGAACTCCACCTCGCACCGCTCCGCGATCGCCAAGGTGTTGTCGCACGCCTCAGGCAGCTCCAGCCAGGTCTGGCGCATCTCGGCGGCGGACTTCAAGTAATAGCCCTCGCCGTCGAACTTGAACCGGGTCGGATCGTCCATCGTCTTGCCGGACTGCACGCACAACAACGCCGAATGGGCGTGGGCGTCCTCCGGGGCCGTGTAATGCAGGTCGTTCGTCGCCACCAACGGCGCCCCGATCGCCTTCGCGATCCGCAGCAGATCCTTGAACACCCGCCGCTCGATCGCCAAACCGTGGTCCATCAACTCGACGTAATAGTTCTCCCGCCCGAAGATGTCCTGGAAATCTCCCGCCGCCCGCAACGCCTCCTCGTACTGGCCCAACCGCAGCCGCGTCTGCACCTCCCCGCTCGGGCAGCCCGTCGTCGCGATCAGACCCGATCCGTACCGCTCCAGCAACTCCCGGTCCATCCGCGGTTTGTAGAACTGGCCCTCCAACGACGCCAACGAGCCCATCCGGAACAGGTTGTGCATCCCGGCCGTGTCCTTCGCCAACAAGGTCATATGCGTGTACGCGCCGCCCGCCGACACGTCATCGTCCCGCTGGTCCCCAGACCCCCACAACACCCGCCGCCGGTCCCCCCGCGCCAGGCCCGGCGTCAGATACGCCTCCAACCCGATGATCGGCTTCACGCCCGCCGCCGTCGCCTGCTCCCAGAACGAGTGCGCCCCGAACAAGAACCCGTGGTCCGTCGTCGCCAACGCCGTCTGGCCCAACTCCTGGCAACGTTTCAGCAGGTCACCGATCCGCGCCGCGCCGTCCAACATCGAGAACTCGGTGTGCACATGCAAATGGACGAACGAATCACCAGACCCGGAAGGCATGGGAAAAGAGTCTAGTTCCCGTGCCCGGCCCACCGCTTCACGACTCGCGCAGAGCCTCAAGAGCCGCCTCCAGATCGGCGGGATAGGGCGCTTCGTGACGCATCGGCAAGCCCGTGACGGGGTGCTCGAACGCCAGCCCGGCGGCGTGCAACCATTGCCGCTCCAGACCCAGCCGCGCCGCCACCTTCGGGTCGCCGCCGTAAAAGAGGTCGCCCGCCAGGGGATGTCCCACCGCCGCCAGATGCACACGGATCTGGTGGGTGCGCCCCGTCTCCAGGCCCACTTCGAGGAGCGAGGCCCCAGCGAAAGCCTCGATCAGCTCGTAATGGGTGATGGAAGGTTTGCCGCCCGCGATGACGCCGAACTTGAAGGCCCCCGGCAACCGGCCGATCGGCGCGTCGATGGTGCCGGAGAGCGGATCGGGCAGCCCTTGGGCCAGGGCGTGGTAGGTCTTGTGGACCGCCCGGTCACGGAACATCTGTTTGAGGACCGAGTAGGCCCGTTCCGACTTCGCCACCATCATCAGTCCCGACGTGCCGACGTCCAAACGTTGGACGATGCCGCGCCGCTCGACCGGGCCGCCCGTCGCCAGGCTCACCCCGGCGGCCAGTAGCGACCCCAGGACTGTGGGGCCGGACCAGCCCGGTCCGGCGTGCGCGGCCACTCCGACGGGCTTGTCGATCACGATCAGGTCGGAGTCCTCATGGACAACCGTCAGCTCCACGGTCGGCTCCGGGGTCTGGTCCGGCTCCGGCACCTCGATCCGCAAGCTCTGGCCGGGCTCGAGACGGGCCGACTTGGCGACCTGGGCGCCGTCCACCTGGATCAGACCGGCCGCCGCCAACTCGGCCGCCCGCCCTCGCGCCAACCCCGTCAGACGGGCCACCGCCACGTCGACCCGCTCCCCGGCCAGCGATGGCGGCACGGGCTCCGTCCGGATCACTTCTCGCCGCTCGGCTGGTCGGAGTCGTTCATCTCATGGGCGCTGCTCGGTCGATCAGTTCCGCGCGGCCC
>JAISCU010000247.1 GCA_031265345.1 Bifidobacteriaceae bacterium | reverse complement strand
ACACGGATTCGGTCCCGCAGGATTCCGAGGCCGTTCCATTCACAGTGATAGTGCAAGCGGCGCCCACGGGCACGGGCCAGGACTTGGAGACCGTCAACGACCGCACTCCGCTGGAGTTCGATCCGCTGACCAGGGTCACTGGCACAGGCCTGAAACCACTGGAGGCGGGCTCGATCATCACCGGGCCGGACCACGGCACGCTGGCGTTGAAGGGAACCCTTCTCGAGTACACGCCCGAACCAGGTCAAACGGACCCGGCCACCGCCGTCATCCGCGTCTACGACGACCAAGACCAATATGTGGACCTCACCTACACCTTCACCGTGCCGCGGCTCTACGAGCCATTGGAGGCAACCGGCACCTCGGACATGATCCCCGAGGGCGGTTGGAGGGTCCTGAACGCCACTTTCAAGATCGATCCGGACGCCAAGGTCACGGGGGCCGCGGTGACAAGCACCGACGACTGGCTGCAGGTGGCCCAGGTCGTGGCGCACACGGACGGCAGGGTCGACTTCACTGCCAACGCGCTGGCGCCGAAGGAATACACGTTCACGGTTCAATACACCGATGACTACAAGTCCACGGCCGATGCCGAATTCACGGTCACCGTGGTGGCGCCGCCCGAGGTGGTGAGCGCCCCGCCGGAGAGCGCCACCGTTCCGGTCGAGGGCAGCCACAGTTGGACTCTGGACGTGGAGACCGGCCATGCCGGCGTGACCATCGTCGACGGATCGGCCTCGCCGATCGTCGAGAAGTCGGCTCCGGCCGTGCGAGCGGGCGGGTCGGTGACAGTCGACCCGGCCACCGGCAAGGTGGATTTCGACGCTGGCTCCTTGGCGCCGGGCGAGTACACCTTCACGGTCACTTTCAAGGACTCGCTGGGCCAGAGCACGGCGCCAGTCCCCTTCGACGTGACCGTCCAGGCGGCGCCGACCGGGCCCGACCAGACGATCCCGTTGAAGGACGATCACGCGTCGCCGTTCGTCATTCAACCGTTGCTGGACGCTAAAGGAACCAACCTGAAGCCGCTCACAGCGGGATCGTTCACGGCGCCGGATCACGGCACCTTGGAGTTGGACGGCGCCAACCTGGTGTACACCCCCGAGCAAGGATGGGCCGGCTCCACCTCGAGCGTCGTGACCGTCTGCGACGACTTCGACCAGTGCGCCAAGCTGACGTACACGTTCATCGTCGGACGGGTCTACCAACCCCTGGCCGCCTCAGGCGCCAGCGCCATCATCGGCAAGGGCCACTCGAAGGTCTTGACCGGCACGTTGACCGTGGACCAGTCCGCGAAGGTCGTGGACGCGAAGGTCACGGCCAAGGACCCCGGCCTGGACAAGGCCTTGATCGCTCTCGACGTGGACGGCCGGGTCGGGGTCATGGACCAAGGCGTGGCGCCGGGCACGTATTCGTTCACGGTCCAGTACCTGGACGACTACCACTCCACCGCCGATGCCGTCTACACGGTCACGATCGTCGAGAAGCCCTTGGTGGACGGCAACACCGTCGCCAACATCCCAGTCGGCGGAACCGCCGACTTCACCATGGGGATCTACAGCGACGTGACCATCGCGAGCGCCAAGGTCTCCGGAGCGCCCGCTGGCGCCGAGGTCACGGCCAGCACCGACGGCAAGGTCGAGTTCAAGGCTGGCACGCTGACGCCCGGCGTCTACCACTTCACCGTCACCTACACGGACTCGATCAGCCAGGACTCCGAACCGGTCGAGTTCACCGTGACGGTGGCCGGTCCGCCCGTCGCCGAAGGGACCACCGCCGTTGTCGGCGTGGGGGGCACCGTCGAACTGCCGGGCGTCGCCAAAGCCGACACGGCGCACGGCGCCGATATGGCCAAAGCCGAGGTCACGGCATCGGGCGAGTGGGCGTCCAAAGCCAAGATCGAGCCGAACCTGGACGGGACCGTGGAGTTTGCGGCCCAGACCTTGCCGGCCGGCGCCTACCCGTTCACCGTCACCTACACCGACACGAACGGTCTGACCGCCAGCGCCGACTTCACCGTCACGGTGGTGGACTCGCCGCTGGTGACGGGGGACACCTCGGCCAAGATCGGCCTGGGCCAGACGGCCGAACTGGGCCTGACCGTGGCCAGCGGCGTGCAGATCGCCTCCGCCACGGTTGCCGGAGCGCCAGATGGCGCCGAGGTCACCGCTGGCCTGGACGGCAAGATCAGCTTCGCGTCCGGGTCGCTGCCGGAGGGGCAGTACCCGTTCACCGTCACCTACGTCGACTCGTTGGGCCAAGCGTCCGAGGAGGTTGCGGCCACGGTGACGGTCCAGGGGCCGCCGCGCGCGGCCGAGGAAGAGGTGCGGGCCAAGGTGGCGCTGAACGGGCAAGTCAGCTTCCCGGAGTCCGTCACCTCCACCTACGGCTGGATCGCCGAACGCGTGATCGAATCGGAGCCGGACCAAGGCGAGGCCGGTCTGGACCCGGTCCACTATGACGCGACCGGCGCCGAGCCCGGCGAGCACCCGTTCGTTGTGCGCTACGTGGACGACTTGGGGCAGTCCACCACGGTGCGGTACATCCCCGAGGTCGAGGCGCCGCCCACCGGCGAGGGCCGCCAGATCGAGCTGAAGGCCGGTCAGGGATCAGTCGAGATCGACGTGATGGCGGATGTCGAGGGCACGGACTTGCGCCCGCTCACCGACGACTCGTTCACGCAACCGGCTCACGGGACGGTGGCCCTGGTGGGCTCGCTGCTGCGCTACACGCCTCAGGCCGGCTGGAGCGGGACCGACACCTTCACGGTGACGGTCTGCGACGAACTGGACCAGTGCGTGGACCTGGACTACTCGGTCACGGTGCCGTCGGTGGAGCCGACTCCGACGCCAACGCCGACCCCAACGCCGACCCCTGTCCCGGGGACGCCTGGCGCCAGCGCGACGCCCGGCGCCGGGAAGTCCAGCGACGACGAGCTGCCTTTCACAGGCGCCAACAGTTCGGCGCTCGCCTCGATGGCGTTGGCTCTGATGACGGTTGGGGCCCTGGCCGCGGCTTGGGCGGCGCGTCGCCGTCGGTCGTCACGCGCCCGCGCTATGCTGTGAGCAAAGCCCCGGCGCCGCCCAGCGGTAGTGGCTGCTGCTGGGCGGCGCCGGCTCGCCCTCGTCAATCCGCTTGTACTGGCTGGTAGCGGACCGGGTCGGAGGACTCGTCCTTGACCAGATGGCCCGCTTTGACCATCGCCTCGATGCGGCGCCCGATCATCCTCTTGGGAGTGGGGGAGAGGATCGACTCGGCATCGTGCAGGGAGAACGAGCCGTAGTGCTGGGCGAATGCCAACAGGGACGCCTCGTCGCGGCGCATCAGCGGCCACGCCTGCGGCGTCGTGTCGTCGCTCACTTGGTAGGAGGCGAACAGGAGGGTCAAGCGATCCACCTCGTTCTGCAACCCGCGCAGGTAGAACGCCAGCCAGGTGTTGCGGGAGTTGTGAGCCCGTTCGAGGTAGCTCTCCCCGTTGTCGAGGGCGGCGTAATACGCGGAGCGGTTCTCGAGGTAGAACGAGCCCAGCGCCAGGCCGTCCTGGAACGAGTAGCCGTGCTGGCCCAGGATGATTCGCGAGGTCAGCCGGGCGATCTGGCCGGTGGCCGTGTCGTAGGGCCTGATCGAGGCGATCTCCTGATGGGCTATGCCCGCCGCGATCACCGGGTGAGGGTCTCCGCCCGCCGTGGCGACCCACCGCAGCAGGGCCTCCATGCGGGCTTCGACCACGTCAGCGGGCGGAGCCTTGTAGCGGCCCCAATCGGAGCCGGCGAACTGGTCGCCCATCAGGGCACGTCCCTGGCGGAACGACCCCAGATGTACGTCCGGGATCAGATCGCGGGCGAAGATGCGGTGCATCTCCTGGACATCGTCCAACCTGAGCGGCTCCGGGTCCTGCTCGCGGGCCAGGCCCCAGACCATGCCTTCGCGGGCGTTGCCCACTTCTGTGACCGCCCGTTTGGCGGCATCGACCTCCTGGCCGGCCAATATGGCCTCGATCTGTTGGCGAGTCAACGAGGTGTCGGACAGGCCGGCCGAAGCCACGGCCATGTCGATTTCTGCCTGTTTGTGCAGGCCAGCGGCCTGTTCCGGGGTGAGCCGGGCAGCGTCGATGCGTCCACGGGCGCGTTCGATCAAGCTGATGGCGGCCAGTAGTTTGGGGGTGAGGGAATAGAAGGGATCGAACATGTCTCCAAGCGTAGACCGGTGAGGACCCGCTGGTCGATGCCGTGTGGCCGTCTTCGGCGCGCCGGTCGGCGCACGGACCGGGCGGGGGAGCGGCAGACGTATCGCGATTCGGACAGGGCCTGTGACGGCCGGGTGGGGGAAGGTGCGCGGGCTACGGTGTGAACTCGCGGCAGATTCGCCGCTGGAATACCGTTTCACCTCCTGACGTTGCTCCGATCACCACCGTTCCACGCCCTGGCACAGGCATGGGCAGGAGAGACACGATGGCTCTGTGCACTACGACGCTCGCGGGGCCGAGCCGGGAGGGCACCCGTTCGTGGTGCGCTACTACTACGACCTGGGGCAATCCGCGACTGTCGAGTACATACCGGAGGTCGAGGCGCCCGGCGCCGAGCCTGGGCCGACGCCTGGTGGGGCCACGCCCGGTGCGGTGGTGCCTGGTGCGAGCGCTGCGGGCAACTCGCCAGCGGGCGGCTCGGGGCGGTCCAGCGACGGCGAACTGCCGTTCACGGGCGCGAGCGGTTCGGTGCTCGCCACTGCCGCCGTGCCACTGCTGGCGGTCGGAATCTTGGCGACGGCATGGGCCGCCCGACGGCGGCGAATGGCGCACTCCCGCACGGCCATGTGAACGAAGGCGTGGCCGCCGATTACCCGGGACACCTGCGGGAACCTGAAATGCGGGTCAAACGCGTTCGTGGTCGCGGCGCCCGTGCCACGAACCCCGTCAAGGCGCATTTCGCGCCCTCACCCGGCATCCCGGTCGCCCTCGGGAACCCGAAATGCGGGTCAAACGCGTTCGCGGTCGCGACACTCAGGCCACGAACCCCGTCAAGGCGCAATTCACACCCGAACCCGCCGCCCAGGTCACCCGCGGGGACCCGAAATGCGGGTCAAACGCGTTCGTGGTAGCGGCTCTCGTGCCACGAACCTCGTTGAGGCGCATTTCGCGCCCGGACCGGTCGCCCGGGTCACCTGCGGGGACCTGAAATGCGGGTAGAACGCGTTCGTGGTCGCGGCGCCCGTGCCACGAACCCCGCCGAGGCGCATTTCGCGCCCGGACCCGCCGCTCGGCCTGTTTCGCGGCCCCATGATGGCGGGAGGTTGACTTTGAGGGCAGGCTGGGCAGCACTCCTGATCGCGGAAAGAGGACAGCCCCCTTTCCGCGATCGGCGCGGGTTACGGAGACAAAGCTCGCCGGAGCCGGGTTCGCCGGGAAAGGGCGCCTGACCCCTGCCCGAAGGGCGACGGTTCTGCGTCGAACGATCCCGTTGAATGTCAGAAAGAGTGGTCCTGGTCGGGGTAGCCGCCCAGGCGGACTGCTGAGGCGTAGGCGCTGGCGGCGTCGTGGAGCGCTGCCCCGACCTCGCCGAAACGCTTGACGAAACTGGGCTGCCAGCTTCCGGGGCCGCCCATGCCGGCCATGTCGGTCCAGACCAGGACTTGCCCGTCGGTGGCGGCGCCCGCGCCGATCCCGATGGTCGGGATGCGCAGGGCCTTGGTCACCGCCGCCGCGACTTCGGCGGGGACCAGTTCCAGGACCAACGCGAACGCGCCGGCGTCCTGAACCGCGAGGGCGTCATCCATCAGGCGTTGCGCTGATTCCTGGTCGCGGCCTTGGACGCGATTCCCGCCCAGAGTGTTGACTGATTGGGGGGTGAAGCCCAGGTGGGCCATCACGGGGATGCCCGCCTCGGACAGCAGTTTGATCTGGGGTGCTACCCGTTCGCCGCCCTCGAACTTGGCCGCCTCCGCGCCGACCTTCATCAACGCCACCGCTGAATCGAAGCAGCGCTCGGGCGAGGCCTCGTAGGTGCCGAACGGAAGGTCAGCGACCACCAGGGCGCGGTTGACCCCGGCGGCGACGGCGCGGGTCGCACGCACGCAATCGTCCAGGGTGACGGGCAGGGTGTCGTTGTAACCGAGCATGGCGTTGCCCATCGAGTCGCCCACCAACAGCACGTCGATTCCGGCGCCGTCGAAGATGGCCGCTGTGGGCCGGTCGTAAGCCGTCAACATGGTGACCTTCTCGCCCGCCGCCTTGGCTTGGGCCAGATGCTGAATCCTGATCTTCTTGATTTCTTGGAGCGTGGCCACTGTCTCAACCTTTCAGCTAGTCGCTCGATTTCACCGGGCCGTTACGCCTGCGACCCCAGTTCCCACAGGGTCAAGCCCTCGTGGCTGGGCGCGGGGGGACTGATCCGGTGCCCATCCGCGGCCGCGCCATAGGCCAGGCCGTCGCCGAGCACCAGGATGGCAGCCAAGCCGTCCTGGTCATCCGCGTTTCGGCGGCCAGTTGAGTCGGAACGGCCCGCGCCGTCCGGATCGCCGCCGTCCGGATCGCCCGGGCCCGGACCGGCCTGGCCGGGAGCCGACCCGACTGCCAGGCCGAAGCGGAGGCCGTGGGCCGGGAAGACGGCATCGGACAGGGAGGTCTGGTCGGTGACGCTCAGCGCCACCCGCCCCTTGTGCAGCACGGCGGCGGCGTTGGTGGGCATGTCGGAGACGCCGGTGCCGGTGGTGCCGACCACCACCCGACGGCCGCCCAGCCCCTCGCGGTCCAGCCCCAGTGCCAGCCGGGTCAGCGCCTCGTCGGCCTGGCGGCGCAGACCGTCCCCCGCGCGTGGGTCGTCAGCCCCGACACCGGTCAGCATCGAAGCCGGGAACACGGTCACGGCGGCCCCCAGCCGGTCGGCCTGGCGGGCGTAGCGGAGGATGGTGGCTTCGTTGGCGGCGACCTCGCCCGCGCCGGGGCGGACTTCGACCAGAGCGATGGTGACTGTCACCTAATCAGGGTACCTTTCCGGGTGGCCGGAACCGCGCGGGCGGGACGAAAGGACAAATCCCCTGGCTTTCGTGGCCGACATCCCGGGGATTTGTCTTTCTGAAGGGAGCTTCCGCAACGACATCCCGGGGATTTGTCTTTCTGTGATCGACCCCTCTTTGCGACGACCGCTCTGACCTGTGGTTTCGGGGCTCCACGCGGGAAGTGTCCCCAGCAGAAAGACAAATCCCCTGGACCTCGGTCAAATCCGGCCTTCCCAAAGGACAAATCCCCTGGCTTTCGTGGCCGAGGTCCCGGGGATTTGTCTTTTCCTCGACGCGGGCGCGCCGCTCCAACCGCACCAAGGGAAGACCATCCCGATGCGCGCGGCGAGCCCATGCGCGGCCGGACAAAAGGCCCACAATCGGGTAACGTCCTTGACACACGGCCGTGCCAAACTGGCAGGGCCCGAAGCCGCCGCAGCACCAAGGAGTAAAGGAGCCTGAATGGACAGGCAGCAGGAATACGTCCTCAGAGCGATGGAGGAACGGGACATCCACTTCATCCGGCTCTGGTTCACGGACGTGCTGGGAATCCTCAAGTCGGTGGCCATCGCGCCGGCCGAACTGGAGGGAGCCTTCGCCGAGGGGATCGGTTTCGACGGCTCCGCGATCGAGGGATTCACCCGCGTCTACGAGGCCGACATGGTCGCCATGCCGGATCCGACCACTTTCCAGCTGTTGCCGTGGCACGGCGAACGGCACGGCACCGCGCGGATGTTCTGCGACATCCTGACTCC
>JAISCU010000168.1 GCA_031265345.1 Bifidobacteriaceae bacterium | reverse complement strand
ACAACCCGGCATGGGCCTCGAGTTGCGCGGCCCTCGCCTCGCGGGCAACAGCCGGGTCCTCCTTCAGCCTCGCCGCGCCCAATTCGGCCAGCTTGACGATCAGGCGCGATGTCGACGCCTCGTCCGGCCAAGCGGCCCGTGCCGCGCGTAGGGCCGATGCCAGGGCCGGCGCCTCGGTGACCATGTGGCGCTTGAGCGTTGTGGGCATGGCACCAAGTGTATCACCGTCAATGTCATTAGTGCAGCACCGCTGAAGCGTGGCCGGAGCGGGCGGCGGGCGCGCGACCCCGCAGGGCCGACGCCAGGGCGCGACCCGGGGAGCGGCATCGTGCGACCCGGTGGTTTTCGGCTTAGGTCCACGCCGCTTTCGAGCCAGGGAGGACGCCGCCAGCGCCGCCAAAGTGTTACCCTCGTCACATTGCTCCTAACCAAACGCTTCGCCAAGCTTGCCCGGCGGGGAGAGACTAGGTCCCTTTGGCGGTGAAGACGCTCGAATGCCTAGGTGGGTCGCGAAACGTGACCGACCTGGTAGTTTGTCCTACCCGCTTGCGCATCGAGGTGGCCAATCCGGCCGTGGTGGATGTGCCCGGCCTGCACGCGATGGGGGCCATCGGGGTCGTGGTCTCCGGACGGATCGTCCAGGTGGTGGTTGGGGGCGACGCTCCCGCGCTGGCCGAGTTGATCAAGGCCGAGTTGAGCCAGGTGGCCCCGGCCTGGCCGGACGCGGCCCCTCTGTCGGCAACGCAGCTACCGACAACCCCGCCCACTACCCCGGTGGCCGTCTCGCCGCTGACCGCCGCCGCGCCGATCCCAGCCGCCGTCCCAGCGGTCCTCTCTGTGCCACGCTCAGTGCCAGGCTCACTGCCGGTCCCACTGCCCGCCTCGCCCCCCGCCTCGCCGGTGGTCGCCTGAGGCCCCAGGCCGCGCCCAACAGCGCGTCCGCCCGCCTTTCACAACTCCGGCTGCGTGGCCGGCTGCGTGGCCGGGCCGCCGAGGTGGGACTTGTTGCCGATCCGCGTGATGGTGCCGTTGGGCACGTACCAGAGCACGCCGTCCTCGTCGCGCAAGGTCGTTATCCGCAGGCTCATCGCCTCCACTACACCGGTGGCCGCGCCCGTGTCGATCACGTCGCCCAGGCCGTACTGGTCCTCGATCAGCATCCAGAGCCCCGCCAGCATGTCCTTGACCAGCGATTGCGCGCCCAGGCCCAGTCCCACCCCGACCACGCCGACCGAGGTCATGATCAGCCCCGGGTTGACTCCGACCGCCTCCAGGACTAGGCAGATCGCCAGGATCCACACCACCGCGCTGCTGGCCGAGCGTAGCACCGAGCCGAGGGTCATGAAGCGGGCCTCACGCCGGGCGGCGGCGTAGGCGGTCGCGAAAGCCTGGTCGGCGTCGCCGCCCGTCACCGTGTCGGTCGTCAATGTGGACGATGCCGCCTGCCCGTCTCCATCCGCCAGTTCGCTCGCCTTGGCCCGGCCACGCGCCCGCTTCCGCGCGACCCCTTTGGCCATCCTGGCCGTGGAGTGCTTGATGATCGTGTGCGCCACCATCATCACGACCCAGGCCGCGACCAAGATGATCACGATCCGCAGCGGCGCGCCAATCAGGAAGCGGGCCCATTCGGGCCAGGACTCGGCGAACTTCGGCGGGGCAGCAGCGATCACGCCTCAAGGGTAACGCCGCCCGTCGCGGGTGGGGCGCGGCGAGCGCGGCGGGGTTGGTGTCAGGGGCCGAGTAAGGCGAGTGGCACGGCGATGGTGCCGTCCGCAGTCCGGTGGGCGAACGGCCCGGTGGTCACAACCACCCGCCCGATCAGCCGGTCGCCGATCTCGCCGCCGAGCCACGCCAGGTGCCGGGTCTGCGAAGCGGAAGGGGATGCGCCGAGCTTGACTTCGATCGCGAGGACGCGGTGATCGTCGCGTTCGACAATCAGATCGACCTCGTGATCGCCGCCGCGGATTCGCAGATGGGACACTGTGGCTCCGAGCGGCTCCGCGAACACGCGCACGCTCAGCGCGACCAGCGATTCGAACAGCGCGCCGAGCAGCGTGCCGTCACGGGGCATGGGGTGCGAATCGTCATCTCTCAGGAGAGATTGCCGGGTGGCCCCCAGCAGGCGGGCGGCCAGGGCGGGGTCCGCCAGGAAGTGTTTCGGCGTTTGGCCGAGGCGTGTGAGGGGGTTCAGCGCGGGTACCCAGGCCGGCAGGGGGTCGAGCAACCACATTCGTTCAAGCAATTCGCGGTAGGCGCGAAGGGTCGCTTCTGAGGCTTTGTCCGGCTCGCCGGGCGTGGCCGCGTCGAGGATCGCGCTGTACGATGCCGTCGTCGCAGTCGCCGCGGCATAGGCAGCGAGCCAGGCGCGCAGCGCGCGGGGACGGCGGATTCGAACGCCCAACTCGGGTATTTCTCGCTCCAGCACGCTGGAGATGTAAGAGTCGAGTTGTCGGGCGCGGAGTTTCGGCGGGTCCTGTCTGATCCCAGGGAATCCCGAGGCGAGGATTTCGTCGGTGTAGTCGATCAAACCGAAGCCAGACCGTCCCTCCACGTCCGGGTTCTCTCCCGCCAGCAGGTCCTTGAAGGACACGGTCGGCTCGGTCACGCCCCGCTCCGGCAGCGTCATGGGCCTCATGGTGAGGCGGACGATCCGGCCGGCGCCAGAGTGGAGCCTGGCATCCTTGGCTGGTGTGGATGATCCGGTCAATATGAAGCGTCCCGGCGTCCGGTCGTGGTCTACTTCACGTCGGACCACATTCCAGACGGCCGGCACCAGTTGCCATTCGTCGATGAGGGCGGGCGGATCGAGCCCGGTCACCAATTGTGGGTCCGCGGCCACGTTGGCGCGTTGGCCTTCCCGGTCCAACTCGACACGCGAAGTCGCCAGCCGCTCGGCGGTGGCGGTCTTGCCGACTCCTTTCGCGCCTTCGACGGACACGGCGGGCAGGCCTTCGACAAGTTCGCGCAGGAGGGCGTCGACTACCCTCGGCTGGTATTCCATGGTGCCTATTGTAGTAAACGCGGATCGCGAACTGTTGCAAATGCGAGGCGCGAACCGCGCCAAACGCGACGCCCGAACCGCGCGGAACGCGGATCTCGGAACGCGGGCACGGCGATGGTCGGCCGATTTCGCCTCCGGCGTGGGGACGGCGGGCCGGGCCGGACCTTGGCGGACGCCACCAATCGGAGTCCGGATGCGAGATACTTGGCGCGTGTCTTGTCCCGCCGACCTATGTCTCGCTTTTCGTCTGCTTGCGCTGCCGAATTGTCGGGAAGCGGAAGGGACCGCGCTTGTGCCACAACCCGTGGTGGGGTTCCAGCAAGTTGCGGGGGAAACGGGCGGAGTAAGGAGTGGGTCATGAGCCTGCCTGAACGGATCGTGCCACGGGCGTTGGAAGAGATGCCTCCGGGTTACGCCGAATGGCTGGTCGATCTCAAGGCCCGCGTCCGGGCCACTCAGTTCCGCGCGGCGCGAGCCGCCAGCGCGGAGGTGATCCGCCTCTACCTGTCCGTCGGGCGAGACATCCTGGAACGGCAGGAGGTATCGGGGTGGGGCGCAGGAGTGATTCCGCAACTCTCGCAGGACATGAAACGGGAGTTTCCCGGCCAGACGGGTTGGTCCCCAACGAACCTCATCTATATGCGGAAGGCGGCCAAGCGGTGGCCCCGAGATGAGATTTCACAACAGCTTGTTGTGAAATTGCCTTGGGGCCACATCGTCACTCTCCTGGACAAGACCGACACCGTCGAGGATCTGCTTTGGTACGCCCAGGGCAGCGTGGAAAACGGATGGTCACGGGCGGTCCTCGCGTTCCAGATCACGAGCGGGTTGAAGCAACGGCTGGGCGCCCCCCCGTCCAATTTCGCGGACGCGTTGACGCCGCCGGATTCCGACCTGGCCCAACAGATGACTAAGGACCCCTACGTGTTTCAGCATGTTGGATTGGTCCACGGCATGGCCGAACACGACCTGGAGCAAGCCCTCATCGACCGTATCCAAGACACCCTCCTCGAACTGGGACGGGGCATCACCCTGGCCGGTCGGCAGGTCAGGCTCACCGTGGATGGGGTCGACCGGTACCTCGACCTCCTCATGTTCCACACGGAACAGCTGCGCTACATAGTGATCGAACTGAAGACCACGAACTTTGAGCCGGAGCATCTCGGAGCGCTCAGCACCTACGTCATGATGGTGGACGGACTGGTCCGCAACCCCGCCATCCATGCCCCCACCGTCGGTCTGCTTCTCTGCACGGGCAAGCGGGAAGGCACGGTTCGATTCGCCCTGGCGGGAACCGCCGCGCCGCTTGCTGTCGCCGAATGGCAGGGCCTGCCGGAGGACGCGCAGGCAGCCTTGCCCTCGGTCGAAGAGTTGGAAGCTGTCGTCCAGAACGAGTTGGCCCATCAGATGGCCTTGCACGGCGGCAGTTCGGCCCCCGAACCGGAGCCCGAATCGTCGATCGTGTTGGCCGGGGAGGCACCGACATCGGGGGCAATTGGCCAACACTGGGTTGACCACTCTCTTCAGCAGTCTGCTGAAGAACCGGCCGAGGAACGCCAGCCTGAGTGACCGCCCGGAGCGGCCGGGCGCGAAGCGTCGAAGGTCGCTTTTCGGCGCAGGCGCGCGGAGGGTCAGCCAGCCCCGTTCGCTGCGTCGAAGCGCTGGGCGGCCAGAGCGCGGACCACGCCAGCGCGGCCTTCGACCACCAGGCGCCGCAGCGGCGGCTGGGCATCGCCCAGTTCGGCCAGGAAGCGGTCGGTCGCTCCGAGCACGTCGGCGCCAGCCAGATCGGCCACCTGCCAGGGGTAGAGTCCCTCAGCGATGGTGGAGGCGATCTCCGGCGAGCGGTCCCGCCAGACCCGCGTCAGGGAGGCGAAGTACGGCTCCACGAATGGCAGCAGCAACGACGCGGACTTGACGCGGCTCCAGCCGCTAATCACGGCCCGCTGGGTGGCGTTCGACACGGCTGGGTCCTCGACCGCCCGCATCCAAGCAGCCGCTTTGGCCTCCGGCGTCGGAACAGCCGCCCGCAGACAGGCGGCCTGCTCCAGCCCGGACAGAGTGTGGTCGGCGGCCAACTGCCGCGCGATCTCGGCCTCGCCAGCGCGCCCACCGGCCACCAGCGCCAGCAGCAACTCCCAGGTCAGGTCCACGTCGATAATCAAACCGGTCAGCGACCGCGATCCCACGGCCAGTTCCGCCACCAGGTCGAACTGGGAACTCGTCGAGGCGTGACGCGCGAAAGCCTTGACCAGCTGCAACTGGGCGTCCGAGCCGGGCTGCGAGGCCAAGACCAAGGCCCAAAGCCGGTCGGCGGCATCGGCGGTGGCAGCAGCCCGCGAAGACGGCGCGACAAAACGCTCCAAAGCGACCGACGCCTCGGCCAGCAACTCGCGCATGGCGGTCGAACTGGACTCGCGCCCCACCCCGGTCAGGACCCGGTCCACGAAGACCCGCGCGCCCAACTCGGAATCGCGGGCCATGTCCCACAACAGGCCCCAGATGACGGCGCGGGCCAGCGGGTCGTCCACATCCGCCACCGCGCCCAGAGCCACCCGCAAAGAGGACGGGTCGAGCCGGACCTTGGCGTAGGCCAGGTCGCGGTCATTGAGCAGCAGCAGGTCGGCCGGGCGGAGTTTGGGCAGAACAGTGCGCGGCCCGGTGAGATCGACCTCGGTGTCCCAGAAACGCATCGGCACGTCATCGACCAGGGAATACCCGCCCAGGGCGATCCGCTGCGGCCGCCAAGCCGGGTACGGGTCACGGCCGGTTTGGACCAGAGCCCCGGCGGCGGCATCGACCGTCACTGTGTTCACCCCAGCGGTCTTCAACCAGGCGTCGGCCCAAGCGGCCAGGTCGCGCCCGGAAGCCGCCTCCAACTCGACCAGCAAGTCGTTCAACTCGGTGTTGGACCAGGCGTGCTTGGCGAAGTACGCGCGCACCCCGGCCAGGAAGGCGTCCTGGCCCACCCAGGCGACCAGTTGGCGCAGGACCGAGGCGCCCTTGGCGTAGGTGATGCCGTCGAAGTTGTTGTGGACGTCGTCCAGGTCCTCGATGGGCGCCAGGATCGGATGCGTCGTGGGGAGTTGATCCTGTTTGTAGGCCCAAGTCTTCTCGGCGTACTGGAAGGTGGTCCAGGCGTCCTTCCAGTCCGTCGCCTCGACCGCCGCCAGGTGCGAGACGAACTCGGCGAACGACTCGTTCAGCCACAGATCGTTCCACCAGCGCATGGTCACCAGGTCCCCGAACCACATGTGCGCCAGCTCGTGCAGGATCGTGATGGCCCGCCGCTCGACCCGCGAGCGCACCGGCTTGGAGCGGAAGACGTAGGACTCGGTGATCGTCACCAGCCCCGCGTTCTCCATCGCCCCGAAGTTGTACTCCGGGCAGAAGACCTGGTCGTACTTGGCGAAGGGGTACGGCGTGCCGAAGGCCGGCTCGTAGAACCCGAAGCCCTGGCGGGTGATCTCGAAGATCGCGTCCGCGTCCACATACGTCGCCATCGACGCGCGGGCGTACAGCGCCATCGGCACGGTCTTTCCGCTGGTGGACACGACGTCCGCGCGCCATTCCTGGTACGGCCCGGCGATCAGGGCCGTCAGGTACGAGGACAGCTTCGGGGTCGTCTCGAACCGGTGGACGATGCCGTCTGTGGGCACACCAGCGGGCGCGGTCTGGGCGACGGGCTGGTTTGAGACCACCTTCCAGCCCGGCGGGGCTTTGACGATGAACTCGAACGTGCCTTTGAGGTCCGGCTGCTCGAAGACCGCGAAGACGCGGCGGGAATCGGCGGGTTCGAACTGGGTGTACAGGTAGGTGCGGTGGTCCACCGGGTCGGTGAACCGGTGCAGCCCCTCGCCGGTGCGCGAATAGGCGCAGTCTGCTTCGATCACGAGTTCGTTGGTGTCCTGGAGGTCTGCCAGCCGGATGCGCCCGTCCGCGAACACCTGGGCGGGGTCCAGTGCGCGCCCGTTCAGCGTCACGGCCGTGACGGCGGGCGCGATCAGGTCGATGAAACTCGACTCCCCGGCCCGGCGGGCGTCGAAGCTGACGGTGGTGCGCGAAGCGAAGCGGTCGGCATCGCCCGTCAAGTCGAGTTCGATCCGGTAGCGCGGATTGGCGATCAGCTGGGCGCGCGCGGCGGCCTCGATCCGAGTCAAGTTCACCCGCCCGATTCTCCCACTTTTTCGGGGACGGTACCTTTCCATGCCCAAACCGGGGCCTGCGGTGGACGTTTACGCAGGTCAAGCCCTGTGGATAACGACTCCGTCCCCATTGCGTGCCCGCCGTCCCCAAATTTCGCTTCCGATCGAGACAAGCCAGGCCGCCGATGCCGCGCTCCGGGCACCCGCGAACCGCCGCTCGCCGCCGTCCCGGTTGGGCGTCAGCCCGTTCTACGCTGTTGTCATGACTGCTGTGCAATTCTGGTTCGACCCGATCTGCCCCTGGACCTTTGTGACCTACCGCTGGCTGGTCGAAGCTCGCGCCGTGCGGGACCTCGAAGTGACGCCCCGGCTGCTGTCCCTGTACCTCCTCAACCGCGACCGGCCCGACACCGGCCACCGCGCCTCCCACGAGGCCTCGCGCGAGCTTGAACGCTTCCTGGCCTGGGTGCGTGTCGAGAGCGGTGACGCCATGATGGAGCACGCCTACCACGAGATCGGCTTCGGCCTGTTCGGTCAGGAGAGGGGAGACTTGCCCGCGCTGGTCCGCGACGTGGCCACCCAGTTGGGCTTATCTGCCGACGATGCCGCCCGCGCGGCCCGCGACGAGAGTTGGGACCCCGTCATCGCGGCCGACCACCAGGCGGCCATGGCGCTGGTCGGAGACGATGTCGGCTCGCCGGTGATCGCGCTGGGCGCCCGAGGCGAGGAGGGCGCAGCCTTCTTCGGTCCGGTCTTGACCCGTGCCCCCCACGGCGAGAACGCCGGCCGAGTCTGGGACGGTTGCGTGGCGCTGGCGTCGCATCCCGACTTCTACGAGCTCAAGCGCTCACGCGGCCCCGAGGCCCAGGTCGTCTTCGACTGATCGGAACCGCAAACCGTACACGTATTGGAGCGTTGCTCCAATACGTGCCCGAGGCATGGGCGGTCTTTGTTTCCTGGAAAGATGAGGATCAGCCGTCGCCGGGCACGGTGTTCCGCCCCAGATCAGTCTTGATGGATACGCTGACGGCGGTTCTTACGGTAGCGGGCAAAGGCGACGGCGACTCCGAACAGGACCACGCCTATGCCTGCTGCCCCAACGACCGGGCCGACTCGGCTATCCCGGCGAGAATCGAGGGGCGCGCTGCTGGCTCCCGATTCTCGGTCTGGCCGCACGACCGTCGGCTCCGTGATCGGGCCGCCAAAGCCGTCAGCGGATAGTTCTGGCGCGGTTGACGGATCGAACGTCCCGTTCGTGAACGAATCGCCGGGCGTTTCAGCCGCCATTGCTTGCGGATAGTCAATCTCGAAGAGGATCGCCTCTCCCACTCCAGCGTCGGTATCGACCGGTGCTATGCCGATGGTTACCGGCTTCCCCAATTCCAGATCCGTGATGGTGACCGCCCGGCCATCCGGGGCAACATAGCCAATTGGGAACCCATCGACGGTCACCTGCCAAGCCAACTTTGGATCCTCCGCAGCGGTCCATGCAACCACTGCGGTGGAACCATCGAAGCGCGCGGAAATGTTCTTAGCTGGGATCGGAAGCTGCTCAAATGGGACATCGATCTTGACTGGCACGGAAATGCTCGCGGTCAGCCCGTCCGCATCGGTCACTCGGAGTTGCATCAGGCCGTCGAAATGGTCGTCGTAAACATGGTTGACAGCCGGGCCACCGTCGATCAGCTCGTACACGTCGTCGCCATCAAGGTCCCAATCCCATCGAGCTATCTCCGAAGTGTCAGAGTATGACCCGCTGCCGTCGAAGAAGACGGTCTGGCCGGGATTCGCCCAGTAGCCATTCAAGGGCAGGTGAGCTATGGGTCCCAGGGCAGTTCCGTCAGACGCCCAGGGCCGAGGTGCTCTCATCTGGGCGGTGACGATCTGAGAGATCGCGACGCGCTTCGGCGCAGGGTTCCGTATCGGTCGGCCGATTGGCTCCTGGGCCCCTTCTTCGTCGATTTCGATCGAGACGTAGACCGAACTTCTGGTCGGCGTGTTGGAGCCCCGCGGTTCGGAGTAGGCAGATACCCGGATAGAGAATCCGTCTCGCCATGATCGCATACGGCACGCGCCAGATCGGGTACCAGAAAGCTTCGCGGCACAGTCCCCAGATTCCATTGCCCACGCAGCGCCAGGCAGAAGCGATTCGAGCTCATCGCTCGACACTATGGGCCGGGGGATCGCGTAGTCCAGTTCGGTGCTGGGGCACAGGTTGGTTCCGAAGCCACAGTGAACCTGACCGGTCCAGGCGTAGGAATGAAAGAACTCCCTGTCCAGGCTCCAGTCGGCGGGGATGCGCAGGTCGGCCCGGATCGACTCCATCACCTCAAGCCGACGTTCGCCCTTGTCGCGTTGAACTGCCAAGAAAGCGGATGCCGACCCGATTACCAGGACCAGGACCGCGAGAAGCGATACGAGCACCGCTCGGCGGGGCCGCCTCGGTCGAGCGAACCGGATTCTAGTCATACGTGTGCCATTCGCACTACGGTGTCGAAGGACCCAAGACACGCGACCGCACGTACGTCATGCCTGCTTCTGGCCGGTCGCACGCCGACGAGCCGACACGAACACCGTGCCTGACAGAATCAGCGCGACCGCTGCTGTCGCGCCCCATAGCGACATCGCTGGGCCCGTCACAGGCAGAGAGGCGCTTCCCTTTCCGTCTTCGACCGACAAGTCGGTCGAGGCAGTCGCATCTGCTGCGACGGCCACGACTGAGTGTTTGCCTGGTTGAGTGTCAGCGGGGATTATCACTTCGACGGCGAAGGCACCGTCTGGCGAAACCGACGAGGCCGCCAACAGCGCGGGCTCGGAATGCAACCAGATTTCAAGGTCCTGTCCCGCCGGGAAACCATTGCCCGTGACGGTCAACTCTCCGCCCGGCGCTACCGAGGCGCGTGACAGCGTGACCGAGGGGCCCGTCCGCGGTGATTCGGCGGGTGCACTGGATTCTGCTGATTCCTCAGTGCCGGAAGGGATCGCTTCGGAGGGCGCGATGGTCGCGCTGGGCTCTTGCGATCCGATCTCGACCGTTGTCTGTTGACCCAGACCCGTGACACGGTCGATCGGCGCGATTCCAATAGCGACTGGTCGGTCGGATTCTAGGTCTGTGAGGGTGACCGTCCGACCGTCCGGGGCAACATAGCCGACGGGGAACCCGTCAACGGTCACTTGCCAGGCCAGCCCCGGATCCTTCGGAGCCGTCCACGTGACCACTGCGGTGCTGCCGTCCATGCGGACGAACAATTCTTCGGCGGCTGCTGGGACGGGCTCGGCGGGCGGTGCATCAATCCTGACGGGCGCCGAGATACTGGCCACCAGCCCGTTGGCGTCGGTCACTCGCAACTGCATCAATCCGTCGAAATAGCCACTGTAGACATGGCTGGAAGTCGCCCCGCCGTCTGTCAACTCGTAGACGCCGTCGCCGTCGAAGTCCCAGTCCCAGCGCACAATCTCCGACGCAGGGGAATACGACTCACTCCCATCGAACAACACGGCCTGACCCGAATCAGCGAAGTAGGCGTTCAACGGCAACCGTGCCACCGGACGGTCCAACACCCTCGTGAGAGCTTCCTCCAATGCCTCGGCGGCATCGCCGTTGTTGATCACGACTTGGCCAGTGGTGGAATCGGCCAGCTCAGCGTAATCGTCTTGCAGGCCGGAGGGAACCACGGGATACACATTGACAGGATCAATCGACAGGCTCAGCAGTCGGACATCGGACAAGGTTGTTCCATCGGCTTCGTCGGGAATATGGAAGCCAGCGTCCGTGAGGACAACCACGGCCTTGGTGGCTCCGTCGGTCCAATCTTGCCCCTCCATCACAGTCTTCAAGGCATGCAGCAGTGCCTCGGGGGTATCTCCGCCGCCGTCTGTGCGGATTCCATTCAAGCCGTTCTGGAAAGCGGTTCGGCTGGTTGACAAGGGTGTAAGGACTCGAGCCGTGAAGGCGTCTCCTTTGTCACGGTACTCGGCCAGGCCGACCCGACCGTTCAATTCGATCACTCTTTGAGCCAACTGCGATGCAATGCCCCTGGCTTGGTTAATCATCGACTGCATCGAACCGGTCGAGTCGATCAAGAACACAACATCGAGCCCGCGCGGGCCGGCTTTCAACGAAATCCGCGAAGTGTCTAGATAAAGGTCTGCGAGCTTAGGGCTCAGACGCTGAGCTGCTTCGCGCGCCCCCTGGTCGATGGCGCCTCCCGGCTCCCCATAGGTGAAATGACCGCTCACTGTCCAGGGAGCGGCGGCTGATCCGCAGACAAAGTCATCGTCCGCGCACCATAACCCCGTCGTGTCGTCCCACAAGTCGGGCAAGTATGGTATCCGGGCTCCCAATGACCCATAATGAGTTCCGCAGTCGGGCACCTCGCGACGCCACTTGGAGACCCATCCGTTCCGGCAGGCGGGTGCTGGCTCGCTCCCTCCCAGTCCCTCGGGAAGGTACAGCTTCGGGTCTCCAAAAAGCATTGAGAACACAACACTCGCCTTTTCGGACACGTTGAGTTTCTCGATGTAGGACTGCCCTACCACCTGGGCGCCCTGTGAATACCCGCCCAACACGAACAGCGCATCGGGGCACGTCAGGCGGCGTAACTTGACGTACATGGCCAGTTCCTCTATGCCTTGGCGGACGCTCTCGCCATACTCATAGGACTGTCCAGAACTGAACCATCCGCCCAGGCTGTTGGTGATGGTGTCCCAGTTATGAACCCCGACTCCAACAGCAGGATACTGGTAGCCCGCCACCGGTTGCGCGCCCAACTGATAGAAGTGGATCGTCTGCTCACCCAGACGAGCTCGCAATTGGTCTTCGAACCGGTCGTACTCGTCCTCATCAAGGCCCTGCCCCGATCCGCGTGCCCACACGGCGACTGGCTTGGAAACGATCATGACAGCCTCTCAGGAGGTCGGGTGGGCCAACTGCGTTCGTCGGCTCGAAGGCTATCATGGAAGCGACTCGGTTCGATGCGGGTCCGGGACCCGCCGGGTGCCCAGAATCGCACCTGCGAGACCATGATTTCCGGACGATTGACCACACGCGCGCGTGCTGCCCGATGTGGGTCGAGATCTTGCGTCGCCGGGACATGGCCCCGGCGCCGCATAGCCGTGGCGAGCATCGGCATGGTCGAGGACTAGGGGATATGCGGTTGTCGGTGAACAGCCTGTCGGCGTGGGTGACGCGGGCCTTGGCCTGCTGGAACAGTGACTCGGCCAGGCCGACATCCCCGTGATACTTTCGTAGATTTCGCCCGATTTATACAAAAGTATACGGCGCGCCGACCCCGGATTACTTGTACACCAAAGCCTCGTATTCGCGGATCTGGTCGACCCGGAGGCGGTGGCGCTGATCGCCGGAGAAGGGCTCCGCGACGAAGGCGTCGATGATCGCGATGGATTCCGCCATGGTGTGCTCGCGAGCGCCGAGTCCGGCCACGTTGGCGTCGTTGTGCTGGCGGGAGAGCCGGGCTGTGCGCACTGACCAGGCCAGCGCCGCGCGCACGCCCCGGACCTTGTTGGCGGCGATCTGCTCGCCGTTGCCGGAGCCGCCGATCACCACGCCCAGCGAGCCCGGATCGCTCGCCACCGCTTCGGCGGCGTCGATGCAGAACGAGGGGTAGTCGTCGGCGGGGTCGTAGTCGAACGCGCCATGGTCCACGACTTGATGCCCGGCGGCGGTCAGGTGGTCATGCAGCGCCCGCTTCAACTCGAAGCCGGCATGGTCAGAAGCGAGATGGATACGCACACCACCATGATAGGAGCCGCGGCCGTGCCCTAGGCTGGGCTGATGGCCAGATCAGGTATCGTCACCGACAACTTCGACAATTCCATCCGCCCGCAGGACAGCCTCTACGCCCACGTCAACGGCCGCTGGCTGGAGAGCTTCGTGATCCCGCCCGACCGCGGCTCGGACGGCGCCTTCCGCGAGCTCCGCGACCTGTCCGAGGCCCAGACCAGGCAGATCATCGAGGAGCAGCCGCCAGACAGCCTGATCGGTGCGCTCTACCGCAGCTTCATGGACACCGACCGCGTCGAGGCCCTCGGCGTCAGCCCCCTCATCCCGGAATTGCAGCAGATCGAAGGCGCGCCCGGCCCGGAAGCCCTGGCGCGCGTCATGGGAGAGCTCTCGCGCGGCGGCATCGGCGACGTCCTGGGCCTGGTCGTGGACACCGACCCCGGCGCTCCCGAGCGCTACGTCCTGAACCTCACCCAGGCTGGGATCGGCCTGCCGGACGAGGCCTACTACCGCGAGGACCAGCACGCCGCCATCCGCGACGCTTACCGGCTGCACATCGCCCGTATGTTCGCGCTCGTGGCACAAGGTTTGCACGATGCCGCCGGGCTGGCCTTGGTCCGCACCTCGCCCGACGAGGCGGCGGCGAGAGTCTACGGACTGGAGAAGCGGTTGGCGGCGGCGCATTGGGATGTCGTCAAGGACCGCGACGCCACCGCTACCTACAACCCGATGACCTTCGCCGCCCTGCGCAAGCTGGCGCCGGGCTTCCCCTGGGAGGAGTGGTCCGCCGCCATCGACGGGCCGGTCAGGCGAGCCGTCGACTGGGACGCCCTGGTGGTGATGGAGCCCTCCTACACCACCGCCATGGCGGTGGCCTGGCGGGACGTGCCACTGGAGGACTGGAAGCTGTGGGCCAGCTGGCGGGTCATCTCGGCGCGGTCGGGACTGTTGAACGAGGAAGTGGTTGAGGCGGCGTTCGACTTCTCCGGACGCACCCTGCAAGGGATCGAGCAGCTCAGGGACCGGTGGAAGCGCGGCGTCTCGCTGGTCGACGCCTACCTCGGTGAGTTGGTCGGCCGGTTCTATGTCGAGCGCCACTTCCCGCCCAGCCACAAGGCCCGCATGGTCCAACTGGTGGCGGACCTGATCGAGGCGTACCGGCGGTCGATCAACGAACTCGACTGGCTGGGGGAGGAGACCAAGACCAAGGCGCTGGCCAAGTTGGCGGCGTTCACGCCCAAGATCGGCTACCCGGACAAGTGGCGCGACTACTCAGGCCTCCACCTGCGGGCCGACGATCTGATCGGAAGCGTGCGAACGGCATCGGCCTATGAGACCGACCGCGAACTGCGCAAACTGGGCGGCCCGGTGGACCGCGACGAATGGTTCATGTACCCGCAGACCGTCAACGCCTACTACAACCCCGGCATGAACGAGATCGTCTTCCCGGCCGCGATCCTGCAGCCCCCGTTCTTCGACGCGGAAGCCGAGGACGCGGCCAATTACGGCGGGATCGGGGCCGTGATCGGGCATGAGATAGGGCACGGCTTCGACGACCAGGGCTCGAAGTACGACGGCGACGGGCGGCTGGTCGATTGGTGGACGGACGCCGACCGGAAGGCGTTCGAGGAGCGGACCAGGGCGTTGATAGCCCAGTACGACGCCTTCATCCTGGACCTGCCGGAGGGTCCGGTCCACGTCAACGGCGCGCTGACGATCGGCGAGAACATCGGCGACCTGGGCGGTCTGGCGATCGCCTGGCTGGCCTACCGGATCGCGCTCGACCGGGCCGGGCTCTCGGAGGGACCGGCCATTGACGGCATGACCGCCGGCCAGCGCTTCTTCTTCGGCTGGTCGCAATCCTGGCGCCAGAAGTCGCGCCCCCAGCAGGAGGCCATGCTGCTGGCTGTAGACCCCCATTCGCCGCCGCGCTTCCGCTGCGATGGCGTGGTCTCCAACCTGGCGGCCTTCTACGAGGTCTTCGACCTGGCGCCGGGGGACCGGTTGTACTTGCCGCCCGGCGAGCGGGTCACCATCTGGTGACCGAGGACCCCTGTTCGAGAGCCTTGTCGCGGGGAGTATGACAGTAGTATGATCACGCCTATGGCTACCAAGGTGCGCAAGACGTTGACGCTCGACCAAGACATCGTGAATGAGCTTCGAGAGGACGACGTGGCGCTGTCCGCGACGGTTAACTCCGTGCTGCGGGACGAAGTGGAGCGCAGGAAGAATCTTGAGGCGCTCGGGAGATTTGTCGCCGAGTTGGACGAGCTCGCTGGCGAACCCGACCCTGCCCTGGTCGAGGAGTACAGGAAGCTGTTCAGGTGAGAGTCCTGGTCCTCGACTCCGAGGCTCTCTCGCAGTTGGCCAGGGCGCGCGAGGGCTCCTCGAATGAGCCGACACACGCCCTGATGAAAAGCGCGCTGCGGGAAGGCGGGGGAGTCGTGGTCCCAGCAGCCGTGCTGGCCGAGCAGTACCGCGGCGGTCACCACTTGCCACGATGCACGATGCCGACCACACGGCATCGTCCAAACCTGTCAGATCCTTGGTCGACGTCTTCCCGTCAAGCCTGATCGCAAACTCTGGCCCTCCGGAACGAGTCGGCGTGCGTTCCGATTCGCACAACCGTCGGATGAGCGCGGGCCAGGCCAATCTGCGGATCAAGAGCCAATTGGAAGCTCGGGAGCGCCTTGTCTCACACGGTATGACACTGGTATGATCGCGCCCATGGCTACCAAGGTGCGCAAGACGCTGACGCTCGACCAAGACCTGGTGGCAGTGTTCGCCAAGGACCCCGGAGGCCTCTCGGCGTCGGTGAACACTGTGCTACGCGAGGAGATGGAACGGATAGCCCGTGCCAAGGCGCTCGCCGCGACCGTTGATGACCTCGATGAGCAGTTCGGTGAACCTGATCCGGCCCTGGTCGAGGAGTTCAGGCGGCTGATTCGGTGAGAGTCCTGGTCCTCGACTCGGAGGCCATATCCCGCTTGGCTCGACGGCGCGAAGATGGCGCTCTCAGGATGGTCCAGGTTGCGCTGAAAGCCTCTCGGGAAGAGGGAGACGATGTGGTCACTCCCGCGGCGGTGCTGGCCGAGCAATATCGTGGTGGCCGCCACGACCAACTCATTGACGCTTGCCTGGGCCGCTACGGTGGAATCCGGGTCGTGGAGACCACCCGCGCGCTCGCCCGTCGCATCGGCAACATCCTCGCTCGCGCCGGGCAGGGCTCGGCCGACCACGTTGACGCGACGGTCGTCGCGGTCGCCAGCCTCGCTGACCAGGCCACGATCATCACGTCGGACCCCCGTGACATGAGTGCCCTGGTCGGCGACTTGCCCGGCATCAGGGTTGTCCCGATCTGACGCCGCTGGCCTCCCCGGCGCTACTTGTCATGGTGCACGATGCCGCCCACACGTCATGGTCCGATAGCGCCAGGTCCCCAGGTGGCGTCTTTCCGTCAAGGCCGACCGCAAGGTCCGGACTCACGCCGATGGCCGTCACCCTCTGACGTCCTCCGGGGTCCGGATGGCCGATCTCCCCGACAACCGCGCCTCAAGCCCCACCGCTCTAAGGGACACATCCGTACCCGACCGTACGACGGTCAGACGTCTGCGCTCCGGGTCGACCTCTAGATCGGTGACGGCGGCCTCTCGGGAACTCGGTCCATCCGGCGGCGATCATCGCCCTGGCTCCCGATAAGTTGTAATTGACAGTACATCAGGTATGAATGTATCCTAATCTAGGACGGAATAACCGTTTAACTGCCACTGCCGGGAATATCGTCCAGTTCGGTAGGAAATAATAATATTAACTGATCTTAGGAGAAAGTCATGAAAGAAAATATGCTAGAAAGTGAAATGAACCAGGCGTTGTGGTTTCTAGTTGAAGTCACGCAGGCAGGCGGTGCGCGACCGCAAGTTGTCGCGGAGTTTTGTGCTGCTGCGGGAGCAAACGTGAGCGTCAAGGTGGTGAACACCCCGGAGCCGGACGCTGGACGGATTGCTGGCCAGACCTTCCTGGTAGCCGCTCAGCCGACGTGGGGAGGGGAAGTGTCGAGCGGTTACCCAGCTGAGCCTACCAGCGGCGAAGTCCCCGCGGTGCTAGGACCCGAGAGCGCGGGGACGCACGAAGGGGCGGGCGCTCAGCAACCGCCCGACGGAGACGACGTCTTGACGAGACCAATGGTGGACCGGGCGCTGACAGACCTAGGATACCTCAGCGGGAGGGAGCAGGCTCAGGTCATTCGTTATTGCCTCGAACACGGAGAGTCTGTCAGCCGGGATAAGGTCTATGAATTGACGAAACGCGATGCCGGGAAGATGTTGCGAGGCTTCACGAGGCCGGTGACGCGCGTTGTCGGGGGGCTAAAGGACGAGGGCGTTATCCCTTCGGGGGCCCCGGAGCTATTGGTGGCGGGCTACAAGCGGGGGTCGGGGGCGGCTGCCCGATTCTCGGTGCCGCGTGAGTGGAGGGAAGCGTATAACCGAGCAGCGTAGCAACCTGGGTCTGTTTGTCTGCGGGCGGGGAATCCTCCGCCTGCGGACAGATGCTTTCGATGCCTCCAGAGAGTCCGTGACCAGGCATCGGTCGTTCATTCGCGTGGCCTGCGGAACTCGGGCCGATCGACTTATCCCGCAGATCAGCTGCGGGGTCGTCGGCGCAGGCAGGCGACCCCTGCAACTTCAAGCATCGGCGCATCGACAACCACCGGCGCGCTGGATCAGGGCTTCGGCAGATGAGCGGGCCGATGCGCCGGCCGACGCCAATCGCCACGGTGAAAGTCGGTCTGCCCTGCCACTAACCGACCTGTCCTTCACCCAGATCCTGGTAGCGGACTGCGATAGCGGTCGCAGCTCCTGGCGCCGCGGTTTCCGCTCCTTGGGGATGATGGTGGCCGCCTTGTCTGGGACCGGCTTTGACAACTCGTACGCGGTCAACGCCGCCTCGTGAGACGGGCCGGAGCGGATATCTTTCCCAGTTCGACCACCAGCATGCCGAACTCGTGGGTGTCGAGTGCGGCCACGTAGACGCACTGCTGCGATCCCACGTCCCACGATCCGTCCCGAGCAGTCATGCCAGAGCTTCACCATTTTCGGTCGGCACCTGGCCGCAAAGCACTCGGCTTGTGCTGACGTCGCCGGGTCCCTGGTTGACAGAACAACGGCCGAATCGCTGACCAAGGCCCTCGAGTCGCGGAGGTGCCACACCCGATGGGACGTCACTGCTCATGCCCGTTTGGTTTTGACGTCAGAACAAATCGGCATGCGTGCCCGTGCGTACGACGGTCAGCCGACTTTTGTCGGAGTCGACCTTGTAGATCAGGAGCCAGTCGTCATTGATGTGGCACTCTGCGAAGCCGCCCCATTCGCCTTCGAGTACGTGGGCGTCATACGCGGGCGGAAGCTCGACGTACTCGCGCAGGTACTCGATCACGTCCGCCAGTTCGCGCCGATCCGCGCCTCGGCGGATCATCCGGCGCACATCGGCGGCGAATTGGGAGCCCTGGTGGAGCTCAAGCATCAGCGAGCGCGGCGTCGATCAGCGCGTCCGCGGACTCGAACGGTCCCGAGATGCCGTGCTCCGCCGCCACGTCAGTCATCGCTTGCTTGGTGATCTGGTTCGGGATCGCGGTGACGGCGAACGGCAGCCCCCCGACCTGCAGAGACTTGGCGAGGAAGATCCGGACGGCCGTGGGCGTGTCCAGGCCCAGCGATTCGAATAATGAATCAGCGGCTTCCTTGGTCTCTTGCTTGACCCGCGATTGCACCAACGCCGACTTGCCCACGTCGAATTCCTTCCGTTCCATGGCTGTCCGTATGGGCTATCCATCGTACCGGCTGAAATAGATAAACAAGAAGCTGCGGTCAGGTACCCGCCGTGGTGCAGGTCCCAACGCTCCCCGCGTTACCTGACATGACGCACGATGCCGCCGCCACGGCATCGTTCACCAAAGTCAGATCCAGAGGGCCGCGTCCTCGAGCAGGCCCTGGTCGCGGGCCTTGACGCGGCGGACTTTGCCGGGCACGCCGACCACGACGCCCTCGGCGGGCACATCGTGGACCACGACCGAGTTGGCCCCGATGCGAGCGCCGTCGCCCACCGTGATGGGGCCGAGGACTTTGGCGCCGGTGCCGACTGTGACGCGGTTGCCGATGGTGGGGTGGCGCTTGCCCTTGACCATCGAGCGGCCGCCCAATGTGACGCCGTGGAAGAGGAGCACGTCGTCGCCGACCTCGGTGGTCTCGCCGATCACCACGCACATGCCGTGGTCAATGAACAGTCGCCGCCCCAGGGTCGCGCCGGGGTGGATCTCCACTCCCGTCAAGAAGCGCGTGAACTGCGAGATCAGGCGGGCTGGCAGCCTCAACAAGGGCTCGCGCCACATCCGGTGGGTCAGCCGGTGGACCCACAGCGCATGGACGCCGGGGTAGGCCAGCGCGACCTCGATCTTGGTGCGGGCGGCAGGGTCGAGGCGCTGGGCGGTCGCCAGGTCGTCGCGCAGGACGCGCCAGAAGCGGCGCACTCCGGCGGCGGTGACGGGAACGGTTGCGGTCATGCCATCCATTATCGGCTCTCGCCCGACCAGGTCATAGCCTGGCCGTCAGGGGCCGCCGCCCACCCGAAACCTAGGAATCGAGCAAATCGGAGTACAGCACTGTCGACAGGTACCGCTCGCCGAAGTCCGGCACTATCGCCACGATCACCTGGCCGGCCGCTTCGGGCCGTTGCGCGTACTCGATCGCGGCGGCCAGGGCGGCGCCAGAAGAAATGCCGACCAGCAGGCCCTCCTCGGTGGCGGCGGCGCGGGCGGTGGCGATGGCGTCGTCAGAGGCGATCCGGATGACCTCGTCGTAGATGGCGGTGTCCAGCACCTCGGGGACGAAGTTCGCGCCGATGCCCTGAATCTTGTGCGGCCCGGCTTTGCCTTCCGAGAGCAGCGGCGATTCGTCGGGCTCGACCGCTATGGCCTTGACGGAGGGCTTGCGGGCCTTGATGACCTGGCCGACGCCCGTGATGGTGCCGCCCGTGCCGATCCCGGAGACGATCACATCGACCGTGCCGTCGGTGTCGGCCCAGATCTCCTCGGCGGTGGTGCGACGGTGGATCTCGGGATTGGCCTCGTTGGCGAACTGGCGGGCCAGGATCGCGCCCGGCCGTTCGGCGGCGATCCTCTCCGCCGCCGCGACCGCGCCCTTCATTCCCTCGGAGGCCGGGGTCAGGACCAGTTCCGCACCGAAGGCCCTGAGCAGCGCCCGGCGTTCCTTCGACATGGACTCAGGCATGGTGAGCACCACATGGTAGCCCCTGGCCGCGCCCACGAAGGCCAGGGCGATGCCGGTGTTTCCGCTGGTGCCTTCCACAATCGTGCCGCCCGGCTTGAGCGCGCCAGCGGCCTCGGCGGCATCGACTATGGCCACGCCGATCCGATCCTTGACGCTCCCGGCCGGGTTGTAGAACTCGAGCTTGCCGAGCACCTGCGCGCCCGGCGCCAGGTCCTTGCCCAGGCGGTTGATCCGGACTAACGGGGTGTTGCCGGTGATCTGTGAAGCGTCGGCGTAAATCTTGGCCATGAGCGGTCTCCTTGAGGTGGGCCCGGGTTATGGGACTTTAGCTGGACGATGCCGTGGGACGGCATCGCGCGTCAGCTTAGGTCAGCGCCGCCCAGGGCCACAAGTCTGTAAAGGCGAGGGCTGTCGGCGTGGACTGCGGGCGGGTGTCCGAGATTTGGGAAATGCCGGGTCAGAGCCGGTATTTGGGGAGGACACGAGCGACAATGGGTTTGCGATAGGGTGACGCGCCAAGGGGGCGGTCGGCGACGGCGACCCCTGATCGGGGCGGCCTCACGGCCACGATTAGGAAGTGACAGTAGTTTTGGTTGGAAACCAGCGCAAACCGGCCATCAGTTGGCACGCCTGGCGGGCGTCTATCGTGTTGGCGGTGGGCGTCCTGTCGCTGGGGTCGGTCTCCTTCATGGCCATGCTTCCGGCGGAGGGCGTGGAGGAGGAAGCGGCTCCGCGTGAGACGCTCACCGTGGCCGATCCGATCGATGTGGACAAGGACGAGCCGCCCACTCCGCCGAGCCCGGAACCAGTCGCGCCAGCGCCGTCCGACGGCCTGGACTGTGCGGCTGTCGCGTGCGTCGCGCTGACTTTCGACGACGGGCCGTCGGCTCACTCAGCGGCCCTGTTGGACCGGCTGCATGAACTGGGTGTCAGGGCGACGTTCTTCAACACCGGGCAGAACACGCGCAACAATCCTGCGACGGTCAAGCGTCAAGTCGATGACGGCCATCAGATCGGCGGCCACTCCTGGAACCACGCCAACATGAAGAAGCAGGGGCCGGACAAGGCCTGCGCGGACGCCCACCGGACCGCCGAGGCCATCCAGGAAGCGGCGGGGGTCGATTCGCCCCTGGTCCGGCCACCCTATGGGGACTGGAATGACGCCATTCTGAAGGCCTGCCAGGGCAAGACTTTCATCCTCTGGGATGTCGACACCCTTGACTGGTCCAGCCATGACGCGGTGAAGATCACCGACCACGCCATCAAAGACTCCAAGCCCGGATCGATCATCCTGATGCACGACACGGTGGCCGAGACCATCGACGCCTTGCCAGCCGTGGTCGCCGGGCTGAGGGCGAAGGGCTACGAACTCGTGACGGTGGCGGAGCTCTTCGGCTCGTCGCTGGTGCCTGGCGAGGCGGTTTACTCGGGCCCCCGCACCGGGGTGCCGGCCACGCCGGCGCCCTGAGGGGACACCGCCAGTCATTCGTGGGACTGGCGCCGCGAAGATGAGGGCGCGGTCCTCGCGGGCCTGACCCGCACACCCCCAGCGAGCCTCCCGCCGCGTCGCCATCTGTCGCGCCGACGGGACGGGATTTGGTTGAGAACAGCGTTTCTGCGTAGATGGGCTTCCATCCTGGCGTGAGAGTCTCTACGATGTGAAGCGACGGTCGGAGCCACCGACAGGTGGCCCCTGCCATGAACAATTCCCCAGGGGGTCAACGATGAGTAGCCCGCAGTACCTCGAGCTCGAGCAGATGCTTCTGCGCTCGCCGACGTCCGGTTTCGGACTGGGCGGCCCGGTCACACCCAAAGTCGACGAGGCGGCATCGTACACCGGTCAGGTCGAGATCGTCGGCGCGGGCGTGCCGGACGGCGCCCTGCGCTGCGGGCTGTGCCACAAAGCCTGGGGCGGGAACGTCGCCTGCGGCGATTGCGGGGCCATGGTCTACGGCCCTCAACCAGTCGAAGCCGGGCCGTCCCCGGCGGACGACCCGAGGCCTGCCAGCCAACCCTCGGCGGCGGCGCAAGCGGCGGTCGAAGCGGCGGTCGCCGCGGCGGTGCGGCCTCAACACCAGATAGCCCAGCGCCATCCGGAGGCCTACGGCGCGATCCACGGCCGGGCCCAGTCGCGCCCGACCCAGGACAGGATGCCGCGCCTCGGGCCCGCGGTCGACTCGCCGTTGCTCGCCAGCGCCGCCCAGATGGTCATGCCGCCGCAGGCCGCGCTGCCCATGATGTGGCCTGCCCAGACGGTCGATGCCGCTCAGGCGTCCCCGGCCAGTTACGGCGTGCCGAGCGTCGGGTTCGTCTCGCAGCCCGTCATGCAGCCCATGGTGCCCGCCATGGCCCAGCCGATCGCGCAACCCGTCGCCCAACCGATGGTTCAGCCCATGGCCCAGCCGGCCGCTCAGCCCATGGTCCAGGCGGTGGCGCAACCCGTCGCCCAACCGATGGTTCAGCCCATGATGCAGCCGGTGGCTCAGCCCATGGTCCAGCAAATGGTCCAACCGGTCGCGCAGCCCGTCGTGTACAGCTACGCCTCGCCGGTGAACACCGGGCCCATGCCAGCTCTCCAGCCATTGAAGCCGAGCTACCGGGGGATGGCGCAGCTATCGACCCGGCCGGTCGAAGCTTCCAAAGTCCAACAGCCGTGGGTGGTCGAGGCGCTCCTGGCCGCGGTCGGCTCCGGCATGGTGGCGATCGCGGTGGTGGTCTGGTGGCGGATCCACTCGCGGATCCAGCAGTGCACCGGCGGCGCCTGCCCCGACCTCGACGCCGTGGTCAGCGACATCCAGTACAACGGCTGGTCGGTCATTGCTCTATCGGCGCTCGCCATGCTGATGGCCGGATTCTCGCTGCGCAAGACCCGTGGGACCGATCTGATCCGCGCCCTCGGCGCGCTGGCGCTGATCGGCGGGATGGTCACAATGGTCCTGGGCGCCCTGCTCTTGAACACGTCTTTGTCTTGACGGGTCCGGTCATCAGGCGGCCTCAGGCCAGTTCGACCAGCTTGGTGTAGCGGCGCAGGGGGTAGTCGCCGTCGTGCGGGCTCACCGCTGAGAGGGTGGACATCGACGCCCCCTGGACCACTCGGACGGCCCCGGCGCGCCAGAACGATTCGGCCAGCGCGGCCCGCTCCTCCGGCGCGCACACCAGCCCCACGGTCTGGAGATGGTTCTTGTGCGGCCGCAGGACTCGCAGAATCTGGTCGCGGGGGAGCGGCTTGACCCAGGCGACGCCGGGCGCGGGCGCGGGCTCGGCGGGACCGGCGCTCCGGGCGATCAGCCCGCAGCCGTGGCCTCGGAACACCCGCCCCCCGGTGGCAGGGGCCTCCAACTCGGCTGTGTACAGCTCCAGGGTGGCAGCGCCCTGTGCCCCGGACAGGTCAGCGCCGTGCTCGCGAAAAGCCCGCTCCAGGACGGGCAGGAAACGCTCGCAGAACGCGTCCACCTGTTCCGGGGAGTCGGTGTCGACAAAAATGCCCTGGCAAGAGCTGCACAGCGCCTGGCCGGTCTGAACCATGTTCGCGGCCAGCCCGCCCAATCCGTCCGGTCCGTCGGTCGCGCGCTCGCAACTCGTCACGTACCCGAAGCTGACCTTGTGGCCCCACTCGATCAACCGCGTGTTGGGGCCGACCAGGCCGCGCAGAGCCGTGACGGCGGCATCGCCACCCCAAACGACCACCGCGTCCGCCGCCGCGATCAGTTCCGAGATCGCGGTCACGTCGCGCGACGAGTAGTCGAAGACATAGATGTACTCCCCGAGCGCCGGGGCCGTCGCCACCAACTCTTGCAGCAGCGTCACCGACAGCCCGCCCTCGGCGGCCGGGAGCTTCAACAGGTTGATGTTGCCGGCCAGCAGCCCCTCGATCAGACTGAACGCAGGGAGCCCGTCCATGTTGCCTGCCGCGATGTGCAGCAGTGTTCCCAGCGGGCGGGTGGCCGCACGGTCGGCGCCGAGTTCGCGCTCGAGCCGCCGCCGCAACGCCGGGCCGGAGAAGGCCTCACGCGCCGCCGCGATGTAGCCCTGAGCCAAGTCTTCGGGGACGCCCAGGTTCGCCGCGACCCGCGTCCAGCGGTCCAGGTCCAGCCCCGCGACCAGTCGATCGCAGGCCTCGATCACCACATCCGGGTCCAGCGTGCCCCGCGACAGAGTGGCGGCGATCCGCTCGTCCAGCGTTTCGAGCGCGACGGCGGCCTCCGCGCCGTCCACGACCCGCCCGTCGACCAGGTTCATCTCCGGCCTCCCTCGCCCGATGCCGCCGTCCGGGACCCCGCGCCACCCGCGGCGCTGGCAGAGGGCGTCCCGGCGCCAAGGCCGCTGAGCAGTTCGGCGGCGCTGGCCGCGCAGGTCCTGATGTCGTTCAGGCCGACCCGCCCGAGCACGTCGAAATGCGGTGACTCGATGCCGCAGCCGCATGAGCCGGGCGGGCTCAGGACCGCCAGGTCGTCCGTCATGACGCTCGTGTACGGCATCGACGTCACCATCGGCGTGAGCAGGTTGACCAGGCCCGGCTGGCCGAAGCCGACCGGCTCGAGCGTGTCCGCGTCGCGGATGATCAGGCGCGAGTAGATGGGCACATGGAAATGGTGGTTCGGGCAATCGAAGTAACAGATCGGGTGCTCCACCGCGCCGAAGAACTCGCGGATGCGTCGGTCGCCGATCCCCAGTGTCGCCTCCGTCCGCGCGTACAGCTCCGGCTTGTCCAACTGTTCGGCGAAGAACTGCTTCCAGCCGCCCGCCAGCAAGATGAGCGACTTCGGATGGAGCTTGACGGCGACGCCCGCGTCCCTGAGCTCGTCGAGCAGGAACATGAAATAGGCGGGGAAGCCGATCAGCCTGACCGGACGGTTCTGGGCCGCGTAGTCGCTCAAGGTGCGGACCAGGGCGTCCAGGTCGGCCTCGTATCCGGTGCCGGTGTCCCTCAGCGCGAAGGCGCGGTGTTTGGCCGGGGCGGCGAAGGTGGTGGCGTAGGCGGTGCGGGCCGCGCCCATCCGGTTGTGTTTGGCCGGTTGATAGCCCAGCACCAGATAGTTGGTGCGTCTGGCCGAGACCAGACGATGCGTGAAGAAGGTGGTCAACACCATTCCGGCGGCGCGCAGGGCGGTTCCCGAGTCCAGCCCGATCATGCTCACGCGTCCCGAGGTCCCCGAAGTGGTGGACTTGAAATGCAGCCGCCGCTCGGGCGCCGAGTACAGCGTGTGCCGTTTCAAGTAGGCGGTCGGGAGCGGCGGAATCAGGTGCAGGTCCTCGATCCCGCGCACGGCGGTCGGGTCGAATCCGCGCGCCTCGAGCACTCCCGCGTACTCGGGGCAGTGCCGCAGGTGGTGCTCAAGATTCTGGCGCATGGCCTGGGCGAAGAGGTCGGCGGTGGCATCGAGCGCGTACAGCTTGGGGTGGTAGAACAGACGCAATCCGCTCATGGTGGCTCCTGAGGTGACGTCCCCCCAGGTTACCGCCTGATCCTGCGCTTGCGACAGGCCCCGTCGCCTACGAGCGTCGCCCAAATGGCGTGCATTGGCTGTCGTGTCCGGCACAACCACGGTGAAGAACGAGCGGCTCGCCGCTGGTCGGGCGCGCCCGCGAGGTGAGGGCCGACCGGCTTGGTCGAGTCGCCGGGCCGCCCTTCGGTCTTCAACGAATGACGCTGGGTGGCGCGGTGAACCGGGACGGCGGCATCGGACAACTGCTGCTGCCCAGATGCGCGATGCCGTTCGCTCGGCTCGAGCCGCCAGGTCAGGTGTGCGTTGCCTGCAGCCCCAGCCGTCCCCGTGTGGCGGCGATCACCATCAGCGCGAGGCGACCGTCGAGGCGTTCACGCGGCCCAGCGGCGCCGCACGGCTTCTCCTGTGACGCCCAGGACGATCCCGATTTTGTGCCAGGACATGTGGTTGTCGCGGGCCTCCTGGACCGCCTCTCTCATCGCTTGGTCGGCCAGTCCAGCGTAATACGCTCGGGCAGCCATCGCCCTTTGGAGCACCACTCCAGGCGGGAGATCGTCCTCGCCCGGCACGTATAGATGGGCTGTGCTCGGGTCGAACTCTTCGAAACGGCGGGCCAGTTCCTGGTCGGTGGCAGTCGGTGTGTTCATCGTGGTTTCCTCAAACGGTCAAGATACTTCTTACGGGCCGGCATGGCATGAGGCAAGGCGACAGCGCGGTTCGCACGCTGGGCCGCGCCGCGGGGGTCCGCGCCGGACTCGCATTCGCTGAGTCGCCAGCGGAGTCAGGCTGGCGTTGCCCTTAGCCCCAGCCTTCCGCGGGTGGCGGTTATGACGATGACGGCCAGCCCGGCCAGGCCGAGGGCGGCGGGCCAATTGCTGGCGATCTCGCGGGCGGTCAGGGCGCCGACCGCGAACATGGCCCAGTTGATGCCGTTATGCCCCAGGATCGCCAGGAACGCCGACCCGCCCGAGCCGTTGAACAGCCAGGACATGACGAACGACATGGAGACCACCAGCACCAGGTACGCCACGAACTCATGCGGCCCCTGGCGAGTGGTGTCCCACTCGGCCGTCAGGAACAGCGGCGCGTGCCAGAAACAGTGGATCACCCCGACCACCAGCGCGGCGGCCATCGGATGCAGCCTCCGCTGGAGCCGGGGGAGCGCGAATCCGCGCCAGCCGGGCTCCTCTTGAATCGGGCCGCCGAACAGGTAGGCGAAGTAGGTCAGCGTCAGGGGCGCCAGCGGGACGGCCTCGCCGTGCTCCGGCGAGAGTGACGCGGTTGGCGCAAGCAGGTAGCCGATGCCCGCGACCAGGGGGATGGCGAGCAGCGCGACCAGGTACCAGGCCGGGCGGACGCGCCACCGGGTGAGGCGCGCCCAGAGGTCGCGCGACCCGCTGCGCCCCTCCGTGATCCCTGTCACGATCATCGCGGCGGCGAACGGCCCCGCGAATAGCCCCAGTTGGTTGATTCCCGCCACGCCAGTCAATGGCAGCTGGTAGGGCAGCAGCCCGATCCCGCTCCGCGACAGCCACCACGGGCTCCAGGCCACCCATGAGCCGAGGTAGGTGAGCACGAAGAAGGCAATCAGCGGCCAGCGCCGGATCAGGGCGGTCATGATCGAGATCCGAAAGAGTCGGGCACGGCAGTCACCCTATCGCTTGGCGCGCAGCGTCCTGCCGCAAGTGCTTGTCTGGGTGCCGTCCCCAACCCATCCGAGAATCGCTGTCGGGTGTCCGCAACTAGCGGGAACTCGGCTCGGTGGCGAGTTGAAGCCACTTGTGGACACAGCCGAAAAGGGGGCGTCGATGCCGTCTGCGGGCTGACCTGCGCAAGCGCGGGTAGGCCGCCGGGCGGCATCGGGCACCGGTGTCCGCAACTAGCGGGAACTCGGCCCGGTCGCGAGTTGAAGCCAGGTGCGGACCGGGCACGACGGAAACCAGCAGCGCTGCGGCGGCCA
>JAISCU010000163.1 GCA_031265345.1 Bifidobacteriaceae bacterium | reverse complement strand
CAGTTCTTGTCGCAGTTCTACTGGGCACTGGAGGAATTGGGCGAGTGGATGTGCACTGATGGGGGATGCCATGTGGTTGGGTACGGCGAAGCCGCCGGGAAGACTGCTGGAGGGTCTTGGCACCGCCGAATGCAACTTTTATTGCGTTACGCTAGTATATTTGCATGGATTTGGTGACCCCGCTCTCGACCATCGCGCCGGGGCTCGAGAGCGCGGCCCTGACAGTGCTCGTCGGCACCGACACGGCCCTGTCCGCGACCCAGATCCAGCGCGTCGCCGGGCGGGGATCCCGTTACGGCCTTGTGCTCGCGCTCGAGCGTCTCGCCGGACACGGCATCGTCACCGCCATCCCGGCATCGCGCGGCAGCCTGTACCGGCTGAACCGGGAGCATGTCTTAGCCCCGGTCGTCACCGCCGCCGTCCGTGCCCGCTCCGACGCCGACCACAGGATCGCCGAGGCCGTCGACGACCTGGACCCCAAACCACTCAGTGCCGCGCTTTATGGCTCTGTCGCCCGCAGCGAGGCCACCCCGGACAGCGACATCGACCTCCTGGTCATTGGAGCGGACGGCCTCGACCCCGACGTCGAGACATGGACTCAGCAGATCAACGATCTCGAACGGCGCGCGCGGAGTTGGACCGGCAACCCACTCCAGACCGTAACGGTGACTCGGGCACAGCTCGCCCTCATGGCGGCAAACAAGGCCAGAATCGTGGACGAGTGGGAACATGATGTTAGTACCATCACCGGCCAGGACGCCCGCGTCCTGATCCGTGCGGCCCGAAAGGACGCGGAAGCCCTATGAGCCCCAAAAAACACCGGACCAGCACTGGCGGGCCAGCGCAGGGGCGTCGCCGTCTCAGCGTCGCCGAGCAGTACCTGGTGTCACCCGCTGAGCCATCCCTGGCAACACCATATCCAGCGCCGACTCATCGCCTCTCAACAAACTCCCTTTATGGTCGTTCGGAGTAAGCGCAAAGGCTAAGGCTGACCGTGGGCCGACCGCCTGCGACGGACACGACTCTAATCATGCTCCCGCCGACATGAGCGGTTCGGACCCCGGCCCGGTTGGTTCGGGTTGTCCGCTAAAGGCGACTAACACCGGACTCTGTCCAACGCGACGACTCATTCTCTGTCACTACCACCACATGGTTGCCGTTGGAGGAACATAAGCGGATTACTTTGTCGCTTGGGTGGTGATATTTATTGTTAGTGCCCACGCTTGCCGAGCAAACAGGTTTATTATCGCCGAATATGGTCAACAACTCCGCATGAAAGCTGCACTTTGACCCATGATGCGGCAAAGCCATGGTGCCTACGTGGGATAGTCGAGACTCAAAACGTCTCTCCATCTCTCCACAACAGCGACGCCCCATTCTCTGGTCCCCAGTGCCAATCCATCCTGGACGAACAGCCCACGCACCCAGTTCATCGCGCTCAAGACACGTCCGGGCACGATAAGTACGCACCTGTCTCTCCATCTCAGCTGGCGGGCCGCTGTAGACAATCAAGCTGCTGTAGTTCAGATCGTTAAAGGTACCTTTGTAAGCAGTGACCAATGCTGTCCAGTTATTCTTGTCCCTGAGAAGATCCTCAATACCAGACGAGGAACTGATCTTAATATCAAGGTCGATCTGGGAAATGTTCATCTTCTCGGCTAATTTACTTAGAAAGTCCTCTTGGTGTTTCTTGGCGAAGGCGGTGGTCATAACATCCCACTCCCAGACGTTCTCCCGGCGACTCCGCCCGGCAACTCCTCCTGACAGTGCCCAACGTGCTTCTATGCGATTAAGATGCGCGGTCCTCGAAAAGCCTTCGGAGCGCCGCACCGACGAAGGATGCTCAAATGAATTCTGAACAGGTAACCCTTCAACCAGGTGAACTTCAATTACCTCATTCGAAGATAACTCCTTGAGGACCGTACCTGGATCTGAAATCAAGTGTTGATACCAATCGTCATTGGCTGTATCTTCATCTTGGCTAATAGCCTTGCCGAAAGAATACAGCCGCTCGGCTGCGGGGACGAGTGGTATTACAACAGTGTCAACATCGACATCAATCAACAGATCGCGAACACCATTGACATGGTCGGCGTCGAAGTGCGACAAGAAGAGCAAGTCAATTTTCTGGGCACGCCTGGCGCGAAACTCGTCTATCTCGCGCCGTCGCTCCACTGGATTCAGCGAACCACAATCGAACACGTAGAGCACATTGCTGTCACCAACTTCCACGACGCCAGAATGGAAGAAGCCTTGGCCGACTGCCCACTGAGTGCGCGACCAGTTAATCTGTGTGACCATTGTTCTGCTAATCCTTTGTTCACCATGCAATCATCGCGTACTCATCAATTGAGGAATGCTGCAACATGCTCAGTATAGGCTGATCCTGTCCATGTGCCCATCACTCAGCAAGGGCGACAGTCTGAATCACCGCACCGGAGACTCGAGCATTCCACTCGTAAAGAGCCATCGCTTTTGCGAGATCGCCCCCGACCGCTGCCAGATACGATTGCATCCGATCAGCGGTGAGCATGTCCCGCAGGTCGGCGTCACGCCACAGAACAGTTTCTCCCGATTTCTTTGACATTGCCCTCTTCTGCCGTAAACTAATGGTTGAAAACCCCGGAACGATCACTGGCCAGGCTAAATCGCCGGGGTTACGCCTTTCGCAGAGACAATCACGACCTCAATCCTAACCGCCATTTTGAACCACTCCAATGCTCGCCCATCTCATCGAGATCAGTCCAGGGAGAGACGCTTCTAGCTGCCGACACCGTTATCGAATTGGAATCAGTAGACGAGTCCGATACGGGCTACACCTTAGAGCCAGGCCCGCCGAACGTCCTAACGATAGACGAGAACGGCGACCGCCTGCGACGGATCAGCCATGTGCCGGTGGCTATCAGCAGCATGGCGACGACGGCTAGGGTGTTCGCTGTGGCTCCGGTGGAGGCCAAAGAGTTCTCGTCGGGCGGGGTGTCGTCTGCCGTCACGCCCTCGTTGACGAATTTGACGATCTCGGACGGGGTGGCGGTCACGACGAGGTGGCCGGCGCCGTCGTCGGTCGCGGTGAGGGTGACGACTTGGGCGTGGCGGTCGTAGAAGGTGTTCGGATCGGCTCCGGGTAGCTCTTCGAGCAGGTAGGAGTACCGACCGGGCGCGGTCAGGGCGATGGGGGCGAAGTTCGCCACGCCCTGGGCGTTGTTGCGGACGGTCCGGTACGACCCGTCGCCGCCGGTGAGCGAGAACTCGAACTCC
>JAISCU010000159.1 GCA_031265345.1 Bifidobacteriaceae bacterium | reverse complement strand
CGCCGGATCGCCCCTCCAGCGGTCGCGGCATCGGACGCCGAATAGGGCGGCCCGGTACGGATCAGTCGCCGGGGCGCCTCCGACGACCTCGGGTATTGGCTGGAACGCGGGAACTGCCCGGACTTCGGGTACTGGCCCGAGGCGGGATACTGGCCGGACCTGGGATGGGTCGTCGTGGGGACGGAGCCAGTCGCGGGACGCAAGGCTTCGGCGGGGATTCCCTGGTGGATGACGGCGTGCGGCTTGGTCCTCGGATCGACTCGTTCCGGCTGCGTGTCTTCTGTTTCAGACAAGAAACCTCTCCCCTAGCGTGTCCCTAGGGATAGCCCGAGCCAACTTTTCGGCACGCCCCCGTTTGCCCATCCCGTTCAAAGCGGATACTGCGACCCGCCGGCACATCGCGAGGCGGGTCGGAGCGCCTTCCCGCATCAGCAGGCGCTCTGCCTCCAAACAATACGACAACGCCAGGGAGTGCTCACCTGCCAACTCGTTCAAATAGCCGGCGACCAACAATGCTTCCGACAAAGAGTAGGGGTGCTCGCCGCGCGTGGTCGACGCGTGACGATTGATCTGGGTGACCGCCTCCGATTGGCGTCCTGCCACCCAAAGCGCCTGTGCAACGTTGATTCTGACCTGCGCGCGGTAGCGATCCGCCATGTCCACCGGGACCATGACGAAGCCGTCGTCCGGCATCTGCGCTTGGGCCCTTTCCATGGTCGTGACCGAATCGAACAACCGGTCTTGGCGGATTTCGATCAACGCTCGCAAGTTGAGTAGTAACACTTGCATCGCTTCGGCGTCGGCCTCGGAGACGATGTGGTGCCGAAGAGCCGATCCGGCCACCCTGGTCAGGTCTTTGATGAGCGTCAGCGCCGCCTCGTAGTCGTGGAGACGTTTGATCAGCAGCGCCACGATCCTAAGGTCGATCAAGAAATGCGAGATCGGATCGCTCGTGATGGAGGCGGCGTGCTGGAACAACTCATAGGCGCGGCGCGGGTCCGTCAGCGACACCATCGTCGCCACGGCCGTGGCCAATCGGGCGGTGTCGAACGGCTTCACCGCGGAGTCGAGCAACTGGGCGAACGCCGACCAGGCGGCATCGTCACCGGTGAAGATAGTCAACGTCTCCAGATCGGCGCTGATCTCCTGGGTCGACCGCTGGTCCGACTCCCAGGCCCGCGCCTGCAGGACCAGGGCCTCGTCCTGTTGCTCCACCAGCGTGGCCCAGGCGCGTTTCAGGGCGGGCTGCTTCGCCAAAGTGCCCTTGAACAGCACCTGCGGGTCGCGCCAACGCCTCAGCCCCATGTCCATCAGGAAAGTCGGCGCCTCAATCGTGTTCTGTTGCGGCACGGCAGGCAGACCCGCGATCTGCGCCCGGCGCAGGAAAGGGTACGGCAGACCGGGCGGAGGCTCCTCAAGGACCTGGCGGGCAAAAGCCACATGAGGCAGGATCAAGTCGCTCACTGGATATCTCCGTGAGTCCACGCCGCCAAGCACTCGGCGACTCTCAATTGTGGATTCAACTTGAGCCAAGCCACAATTTGGTCCACATTCATCGGTTCCATCGGCTACAACACCTTTCTTGGCCCTCTGGGGGAAGGCCCATCCACGCTCGCGGTACTTCTACTGGCGCACCGCGGTTTCGAACTTGCGAAAACGACCGCCGTCGATTACATGTTACCGGTCGGGGTGCGCCTTTGGCGGTCTCTCGCGCCGGAATTCGTGGCCCGGATCCGGCTGGTCGGCGCCACGCTTCCACGATCTTACGCGTCCACAGCATAAGCCCATCGGGTGGGCGGTTTGACATCTGTCCGCTAGAGGAGAAAGTTGGACTTGCCCGACCCGCCGAACTTGAGGAGACCTCGATGGCAAGCAGCCCGCAGTTGACCGTCCGCAACGACACTGAGGCCGGCCAGTACCTTCTGGTGGCAGGCGACACGACCCTCGGTTTGGCCCAGTACCAGACCGGCCCCGGACAGATCGCCTTTGTGCACACCGAGATCGCGCCGGAGGTCTCCGGCCAAGGCCTGGGGCAGGTGCTGGTCGAAGCCGCCCTGGACGACGCCCGAGCCAAAGGCCTGGCCGTCCTGCCATATTGCTCGTTCGTGCGTCACTACATCGAGACCCATCCCGAGTACCAGGACCTGGTGCCGGTCGACCGCCGGGCCGCGTTCGGCCTCCCAGCGGTGGTGCCGGACGCCGTCTGAGGTCTTTTGTCCGATGCCGCCCGCCCGGCGCCGTCACACCAGTTCCGCCTTCAGCTAAGGAGACCATCCCATGACCCTCACCGACAGCACACCCACCCGCGCCCATCACCCGAAGGACTATTACGGCGACCAGATCACCGTCCGGTTCGACTTGGCCCGCTGCCTGCACGTGGGCGTCTGCGTCCGCACGATCCCGGCCGTGTTCGACACCAAGCGCCGCCCCTGGGTCCTGCCCGACGCCGGCGATCCGGACGAGATCGCCCAGGTCATCCGCCGCTGTCCGTCCGGGGCACTGCACTACGAGTACACCGACCCGTCCCGTCCGGTCGAACAGGGGCACACCCCGACCAGTGTCCACACTGCGGACGGCGAGCCGCTCTGGGTCGAGGGGGACGTGGCCATAGTGAACAATGGCAACGAGGTTCCAGAGACTCGCGCGGCCCTGTGCCGGTGCGGTTCTTCTGGGAACGCGCCCTTCTGCGATGCCTCCGGGCCTTGCACGGAATGGCGCCACCACGAGCATTAGGCCCCAAGTGCTTCAACCTTGGGTCCCGTGAGGTCCCCGATCTCCTGGGCGCCCTGGTTCCCCGGCTTCCCCCACTCGATAGTCCCCCACGCAAGTACAACTGGATTTGAGCCGAAAGCCCACCGATGGTTCCGGGCTGGACGGGTTTCCGCCTTTCCCTATCCAGCCGGTTCCGGGGATGTCCCTCGCCCCGCGGGCCAGTTCATACGGCAGCGAGTGTCCGCCCATTCGCTGGCGTTATGGGTCGCGGGGGTTCGGCTCGGCCCGGTGGACGGTCAACGCTGACCGTCTCACCGGGCCCTTGGTTCTCCCCTCTCCGCTGTTAGCAAAATCACTCAGCTCGCTGTGACGCAAGTCACATGCCAGTGCTAAGTTCCATAACGAAGATTTTGATCCGGCTGACGCGTCGGTGCCTCACTTCGCCAGGCATGGGCGTGACAGCCGGCAAAATCGGTTCCCGCTCAGCCCTTGCAGCTCAGGTGGCGAAGAAGCCGCCCCGCCGCAACACGTACATCCCCAGACCGGCCAACCCGAAGATTCCGATCGCCATCAGGGCGAACCCGATGGTCCTCGATGACGCGCCGGGCGGTGGTTCGGGCACGGACAGATTCGGGCCGCCGGGACCAGCCTCAGCCTCGCCCGGTCCGGACGGCGACCCCGACTGGCTCGCGGCCGCGCTGGCCGGGCTGCTCGCCGACGCCTTCGCGCTGGCGCCTGTGCTCGGCGATCGCCCGTCCGATTCACTGGCGCCCGGATCGTCTGATCCTCCGGGGCCGTCCTCAACGTAGTAGGACGATCCCGCGGCCCCGCTCGACCCCGCCCCGCCGACTGCCGATGCGACGCGGCCCCCGCCTGTCGCAGGAGCTTGGCCGCGCGCCGGATTGGCGGACGCGGCCCCGCCGCCTGGGCGGGTCGGATTGGCGGGTCGACCGGACTGGGTGGCCGGAGACGCCGGGTCACGACTGGGAGTCGCGGGGCGACTGCTCGGCGCGCTCGGCACCGAGGAGGGCCGGGTGGTGGGCCCTGTCGTGGGCGCCTTCGTGGGCGCGGCGGTGCTCGGTCGGGAACTCGGCGTGGCGGGCTTCGACGGGCCGGTGGACGGCACGCCGGGGGTGCTCGGCCCGGACGATGGCGGCGTGTCCGGCACGGTCGGCGTGTCGGGAGTCAACTGGCCCCGAAGCACCACCTGGCCGTCTCCGCCAACCACCAGTTCCACCGACAGGCCGTCGATCGCGAAAGTGATCGCGCCCAGCGCGGCGGCGGACACGGCCCCAACCGTCTCATCCAGGCGGATCGCGGTCAGGGACCCGCCCGCCGCCAGGCCCTCGACCTGTTCGATCACAAGGCGTCCCGACTCGGTGAAGCCGCCGCCCACCACCATGGGCCAGCCTTCTCGCAGGAGCGCGATGCCACCGCCCGCCTCGGTCCGCACGTCGCCGTTGACGCGCAGATAGGCATCCGCCACAGCCACGCCGTCGGTGCCAGCCGCGCCCGCCCGGTTGGAGGCCAGGACCGACAACGGGCCGTCCAGGCCGACAGACGTGCCGCCATAGGCCATCACCGCGCCGCCTTGCCCCGAGGCCTGGTTAGCGTCCAACACGCCCCGGTCCAGCACTGCCGAAGGCACGTCCCCGGGGACTTGGGGCTGCGCCACGGACGTGGCCTGGCCACCCCATTCGGCGTGATCGACCACTGCCACCCCGCCGCCGAACGCCGCACTATTCGACCGCACGTTCGGCAATTCGGCGCCTGCCACCGCCAGATAGTAACCGCCCACGTCGAGACGTCCGCCGTGGTCCGAACCAGGCTGCCGGACCACCGCCACGCCGCCGCCGCCGCCATCGACCTGGTTCCCAGTGATGGAGCCGCCCGCCAGGCGCATCGCACCGGCGTTGAGCACGCCGCCGCCGAACGCCGAGGCGGCGCCGCCGGCCGTGACCGTGTTGTTAGCTATGGCGCCGCCACTCATCCAAAACTCGCCCCCGGCCTGGTTCCAAACTCCGGCCCCGCCGACCGGGCCGACCGCCAAGTCCAGGGCGGCGGCATCGACCGTGCAATTCGTGACGGCCGCGTCCGGGCCGACCACGTTCAACGTCCCGGCGTTGACGATCCCGAAGGATCGGTTAGAGGTGATCTTCGCCCCTTCCGCCACGAACAACCGTCCGCCTTTGGCGACCTCCACGACAGGGGCGTAGGCGTCGGTCGGGCCCGCCCAATCGCCATCGATGACGATGTCGCGCAAAGTCAGGGTGGAGCCGGCCGGGACCTGGATGAGGGGACCCGGCAAGCCGCGCTTGATCGGGCCGCCGGTCAGGGTCACAGTGAGCGCGCTCTGGCGACGGTCCGCGATCACGATGGTGCGGGCGACCACGGCGCCGGCCGCCAATTCGATGACCGCTTCGTGAGGGGCCTGGGCCACTTCTTCCGCGATGTCGGCGGGCTTCGGCTCGGTCGAGGGCTGGGCCGAGGGCCCGGCCGCGGACGGCTCTGGACTGGCGCTGGGCACCGACGGGGACGGGGACGCCGGGCCGGCCGAAGGCGTCAGCTGGAGCCACAGGTCGCCGGTTGGCGACGCGACCGTGTCGACGCGACAATTGCCCGAGTCGCACTTGATCGAATCGGGGCCGCCCACTGACAGGCTGCCCTCCAGCAGACGCGCCGCGATGACCGGCTCCGTCGGCGTCTCGAACCAGATCTCGGCGCCCACGGCCAGTCCGGTCAGGTCGATGCGCGCGCTGCGGCCCGTCGGCACCGGTATCCCCCGCGTCGGTTGGCCGAGCTTGATCAGGCCCCCCGCTTGAACCAGGCCCTGGTTCGTGACATCGGTCACGCTCACCCCGATTGGTCCGACTCCGGCGAAGGACGCCGTGCCGCCGCCCTGCACCCAGACCGTGCCGTCGATGCTCGTCGCGCTGCCGGTGGCCACCAGGGTCCCGCCGTCCTGGACCGTCACCGGGCCGATCACAGCGGTGTTGTCGATCACGGTCAGCGTCGCCCCGGACCCGACCACGAATCCGCCGGTCACTTCGACGGGGCCACCCGCCAACTCGACGTTCTTCTTGATCATCACCGGGCCATCCTCGCGGCAACCGGCTGGGACCGCCACCAAACCGCCCGTGTCGACCAGGCGTTGCAGAAGACAATCGCTAGCCGCCGCCGGGGCGCTGGCGCCAATCACCGTCAGCCCCCCCAAAAGGGTAAGGCCGAGCAGCGCGACGCCGATGCGCCGGACCAAGGCCTTGAGTGGCTGCATGCGCTAGCTCCCAGAATTTACTGCGGGGTCGAAGTGCCGATGATTCGATTCCCAAGGTAGTGGGCCACGACTGGGCAATTCCCGGAAACAGCGAGCCACCTAGGTAGAAATCAGCGCGCTTCACCAGTTTTTTCCCGTCATCTGGGCATCGGGGACGGTGGGTGTGGCCAGGCGGGCGGTGTGACAGAGTTGGTGGCATGCCCGATGCCGCCACCGCGCCGTCACATTTTCGCTGGCACAAACGCATGAGGCCGCGTCCCATCCACGAGGCCGGGCGCACCTCGACACCTTTGGAGTTGCTCTTCGACCTGGTCTTCGTGGTCGCGGTCGGAAGCGCCGTCAAGCAATTGGCCGAGGGCGTCGCCGCCGGCTCCGCAGCGCGATCATTGATCAGCTTCGCCATGGTCTTCTTCGCGATCTGGTGGGCCTGGATGAACTTCACCTGGTTCGCGTCCTCCTACGATGTCGACGACGGGCCGTACCGGCTGATGGTGATGCTCCAAATGGTTGGGGTGCTGATCCTGGCGGCCGGGCTGGTCCAGGCCTTCCGCGACCTCGACTGGACCGCCGGGACCGTCGGCTACGTGGTCATGCGGGCTGCGCAGATCGGCCAGTGGCTCCGGGCCGGGCGTTCCGACCCCGAACGCGGGCGGACCGCCCGGCGCTACGCCATCGGCATCGCCTTGGTCCAAGTCGGCTGGCTGGCCCGCTTGGCGCTGCCGCCACACCTGGGCTGGACCGTCGCCTCGTTCGCCGTGTTGGCGGCGGCCGAACTGGCCGTGCCGGCCTGGGCGGAACGCGCCGAGAGGACCTGCTGGCACCCGCACCACATCGCCGAACGCTACGGGCTGTTCACCCTGATCCTGCTGGGCGAACTGGTGGCCGTGGCGGTCGCCGGGGTCCAGGTCGAGTTGGACTCGACCGGTTTGACGGCGGGATTGACCGGCGTCTCGGCCGCCAGCCTGGTCCTGCTGTTCGCCCTGTGGTGGCTGTATTTCATCTCACCCATGGCGGAGCGCCTGGCCCGCGACCGCGACCTGGCGTTCCCTTGGGGGTACGGTCACGCCTCGATCTTCGTGGCCCTGGCCGCGCTGGGGGCCGGGCTCGACCTGGCCGTGGAGTCCTCGCATCTGGGCGATCTCCCGGTCTCGGCGGTCTCGGTCGGCTACCTGGTCGCCGGGCCGGTGGCGCTGTTCGTCGCCGGACTGTGGGGGCTCGGGGCTTGGGCGCGGCGCTCGCTGCGCGGCTGGGCGCCCGTCGGCTTGTCGGTGGCAGCTCTGATGGCGGCCCCCTGGCTGGGGCTGACCCGGCTGTCGGTGGCGGGGACCGTGGGCGCTTGCGCCTTGGTGGCGGTCGGCCTGACCGCGACGGTGATGGCGCGCGACGCCGCCTCCGGCCGGGCCGAGACCGACCATGTGGACCTGGTGGACGGCTGACCTGGACGCCGTCCGGGGTGCCCGGAGCCTAGAGGCGGTCGCCCTGGCGCCCGGCGAAGTCCTCCATCGACTCGTTGATGCCCAACTGGTCGGCCACGAAATCGAAGGCTCCCACCGGCAGGAGGCGCAGCAACGGCACGGTCCGCACCAGCGGCGGCATGATCAGTTGCTTGGTGCCGCGCTCGATCCCGCGCAGCACCGCCCCGGCGACCCGGCGCGGCTCGAGGATCGGCAGCAGCGCCGGATAGCGGCTCTTGACGCCCGCGAACATGCCGGTGTCGATGTAGAACGGGCAGACCACCATGGTGGCCACGCCGCTCCCCGAGTCCCGCAGTTCGTTCCGACGCGACTCGTTGAAAGCGATCGCCCCGGCTTTGGAGGCGGCGTAGTCGGCCATCTTCGACCCCGCCACCAGCCCGGCCGCCGAGGCGATGGTCACCACGTAGCCCGTGCGCCGTTCGACCATGCCGCCGAGGAACGCCTGCGTCACCCAGAACAGGGACCGCAGGTTGACGTCCAAGGTGCGGTCTATGGAGGCAGGAGGATCGTCCAACAGCGCCCGCCCGGACACGACCCCGGCGTTGTTGATGATTATGTCGACCGGCCCGGTCGCCTCGGCCGTCGCCATCACAGCGTTCCGATCCGACACATCCACGGCGAAGGCGCTGGCCCGGCCGTCCTCCGCCAAGATCTCGTCGCGGACGGACTCGGCCCGCGCCAGGTCGAGGTCCCAGATCGCCACAGCCGAGCCCTTGCGACTCGCCCCCAGCGCCATCCGGCGTCCGATCCCGCTGCCCGCGCCGGTGATGACGACCCGCGCCCCGTCCAATGCCAGGCCTTGCTGGCGATAGCTCTTCATAATGCGGTTGCCTTCCTGATCAGTTCCCCAGCCGTGACGTGCAGCCATCTCGACCCGACCGTCATGCCCGCCGCGTAGGCCTGGCGCGAGAGCCACGGCGGCGGCCCCACGGCCAGCCATCGCTCGGTCGCCACGGTCTGCGGCTCGGTGTACTTGACCAGCCCCTCGATCCCGTGGCGGCGTCCCAGCCCGGAGATGCCGAAGCCGCCCATCGGCGCGTCGGTCGAGCCCCAGGCCGCGGCGTAGCCCTCGTTGATGTTGACGGTTCCGGCCCGCAACTGCTCCCCGACGGCGCGCCCGTGCGCCGGCGAAGAGGTCCAGATCGAGGCGTTCAGCCCGTATTCGGAATCGTTGACGGCCGCGATGGCGTCAGAATCCGAATCGACCGGGTAGAGCGACACGACCGGCCCGAACGTCTCGTCGCGCGCCACCGTCATGGCGTCCGTCACGCCGGTCAGCACGGTGGGCTCGTAGAACCAGGCGCCCAAGTCGGGCCGGGCCTGGCCGCCGGTCAGGACGGTGGCGCCCTTCGAGACGGCATCGTCCACATGTTCGATCGTCTTGTCGAGCTGGGCCTGGCTGACGAGCGGGCCCAGGTCCACCTGCCAACCGCCTGACCCGCCCAGCACCAACGATGCCGTCCGGGCGGCGAAAGCACCCGCGAACTCCTCGAACAGCGGCCTGGCGACGTAGATGCGCTCGACCGCTATGCAGAGCTGCCCGGTGTTGGCGAAGCAGGCCTGCACGGCGCCCTCGACGGTCCGCCGCAAAGGGGCGTCCTCCAGCACCAGCAGGGCGTTCTTGCCGCCCAATTCGGCGCTGCAGCCGATCAGCCGCTCGCCGCACTGGGCGGCGATGGTCCGGCCGGTGGCGGTCGACCCGGTGAACATCAGGTACTGCGAGGCGTCGATGATCGGCAGCCCCAGTTCGCTCCCCGGCCCGGTCACGACCTGCAGCACGTCCTTCGGCAGTCCGGCCTGCCGCAGCAGCCCGACCAGGTAGAGCGCGGTCAACGGGGTCGCCGAGTCGGGTTTCAGGATGACGCCGTTCCCGGCCAACAGGGCGGGCACCGCGTCCGAGACGGCCAACGTCAACGGGTAGTTCCAGGGCGCGATCACACCGACCACGCCTTTCGGCACGTAATGCACATACGTGCTCGTCAACACTGGTAAAGCACCTTGCCGACGATGCCGCCGCAGGACTTTGGGAGCTTTCGCGGCGTAGTAGCCCGCCGTCAGCACGGCGTCGAGGAACTCCTCGAAGGCGCCCGTCCGCGACTTGCCGTTCTCCGCGTGGACCAGGTCGAGGAGGTCGTCGCGGTTCTCCACCAGCAGATCCTTGAACCGTTCGATCACACCGCAGCGTCTGCCCACCGACCAGCCCGCCCAGCGCCGCCCCGCCGCCCCGGCCCTCCGACCCGCCTCCCGGACGTCCTCCGGCTCGCAGACCGGCACCTCGCCCAGTTCGGCGCCGTCGATGGGGCTGCGGATCGCGCGCGTGGCGCGGGCGGCGCACCGGGTGACCTCGCCGGCCAGGTGGCGCCAATCCGGGTCGATCCGGTAGAGACCGGAGTCGGTGGACGTCTCGGTGGACGCGGTCGTCATGGTGCTCTCCTTCGTCGCAGGGCGATTTCAGCCCAGTCTAGAGGCAATTTCTCACCCCGCGTGGAAGCGGGCCAGGAACTCCCGCGTGCGCTCTTTGGCCGGGTCGGAGAAGACTTGCGCGGCGGTGCCCTGCTCCGCGATCACGCCATCGTCCATGAACGCCACCCGGTCGGAGACGTCGCGGGCGAAGGCCATCTCATGCGTGACGATCACCATGGTCAGGCCCGACTCGGCCAGTTCGCCCATCACTTCCAGCACCTCGCCGACCATCTCCGGGTCGAGGGCGGAGGTCGGCTCGTCGAACAGCAGCGCCTCCGGCTCCATCGACAGCGCCCGCGCGATGGCCACCCGTTGCTTCTGACCGCCCGAGAGCTGGCGCGGCTTGGCGTGGATGTACCGGTCCATGCCCACCTTGGCCAGGTAGCCCATCGCTCGCTCGCGAGCCTCGGCCTGGGTCGCGCCCAGCGCCCGGACCTGCCCGATGGTGCAATTGGCGAGCACGTTCAAGTTGTTGAACAGATTGAACTGTTGGAACACCATGCCCAGGCGGGTCCGGAAGCGGTTGACGTCGTAGCCGCGAGCGAGCACGTTCTCGCCGTGGTAGAGCACCTCCCCGCCACTCGGCCATTCGAGCAAGTTGATGCAGCGCAGGAAGGTCGACTTGCCGGAGCCGGAGGCCCCGATCACCGACACGACCTCGCCGGGGTGGACCGCGAAGTCGATCCCTTTGAGGATCTCGTTCTCCCCGAACGACTTGAGCAGGTCCCGCGTCTCCACGATTGGGCAGGCGCTATTGGCGACGATGCCGCGCGAACGGCCACCCGCGTCGGGGCCGGTTGACGACCCAGCGGCATCGGCGTCGGCTTGGTCTTCAGCCTCAGCGGGGTCGGTGGCCATAATTGTCACCCCCTGGGCGCAGAATCGATTCCGGGACCGTCGAGGAGGTCGCGAGCGTGAAGTTCTCGGGGCCGTCGAGGTGCCGCTCGAGCAGGCGCAGCACCCGCGTTGTGGTGAACGTCAGTACCAGGTAGATCGCGGCCACCAGCAGATAGACCGGGAAGGTCTGGTACAAGATGCCGTCGATGGTCTT
>JAISCU010000158.1 GCA_031265345.1 Bifidobacteriaceae bacterium | reverse complement strand
CCAACCCGGCCCGGCTGGCGCCCGACCTGGGGGTCGGGGCCGGGCCGGACGGCATCGTCCACCGACTGTATTTCTGCGCTGTCCAAGAGGCCCATACCCAACCTTTCCACGATGTCCGCAACCAATCGTAGGAGGCTGTGAACCCCCGAATGGAGTTATCCACAGATTTGTTTTGGGGCCTTGGAACGGGCGATGCCGCGCCCTAGGTTGGTGCCATGACCACACCACTTCGTCTCGGGAAGCGCCTCGCCATCGCGGCAGCTTTCGCACTGATCCTGGTCGCCTTGACCGGCTGCCTCGGGTCACTCGCCATGCAGAACCCCCTGACCGGGGACCGGGCCGCCGACCCCGATCCACCTGCGGAACCGCTGTCGATCGACGGCACCGAAGTCTGGCTCGACGGGGCGACGGTCGAATCGGAGTGCTTCACCTTCGAACTGCCAGAGGGATACGAGCTGGGCGACTTCTCACGCGACTGCCACGCCTCCATCGGCTACCCGCCCGACGATTCGTTGACCGCGATCGAGATCGGCGTGTCCTACAACCCTGTGGACGAAGCGGACTGGCGCGAGGTGTTCGACAGCGGCGAGGGCGGCACGCTCTCCCATTTTGAACCGGTGCGTTTTCAAGGCCTTGACGGCTTCAGCGCCAACCTGGACCAGTCCTTCGGCCTGAGCTACGGCTGGGATGTCATTTTCATCCCGGATGATCGCTTCGTCACCGAAGGCCATCCGATCACGGCGACCGTCGTGAGGGGTTATCGGTCCGATCCCCTGGACCCCGTGTTCGCGGCCATCTGGGGCACCCTCAAGATCAAGGTGTGAACCTCGGCGGCAGCGCCATACCATCCAGGCGGACTGCCTTCGCGTCGAACGCCTACGTGACCCGGCAGCCTCTCCGGACAGTCGCCTCCGTGTCCAGGCCGATCACAGGGCGGCTCCGGCGACCGCGCCCGCGGCGATTCCGCGTTCCATCTCCTCCAGGGAGACGGGAGTGCTGGGCTTGGGCAACGAGCCCGCCAGGTCGGCGCCCGAGATGCCCTTGACCGACATGACATAGCCGTCCTCGTGTTCCGTGAAGACGACCTTGGCTCCAGCCGTGAGCCCCAGGCGCGCCCGTACCTCGGCTGGCACCGTGATTTGACCCTTGGTGGTCATCGTGGCCGATGGCACGACTCGGCCTCCTTTCGTTTCCTTTCCCACCGTAAGGCGTGACCGGCGCTCGCTCAACATGACGGGCCTATCCATGTCACTGCCCGGCTCGTGGCCGGGTGCCCGCCACGAGAGGCGCGCCCGCGCTTGGCCCGTCGATTCACCCCCTCTTGCGCCCTCGACAGGTTCCCCGCGTGGGCAGCAGCGGACGCTACGAGCCTGAGGGCGCAGATCCCCGCGAACTACGCCAATGGGGCCCGACAGCGACATGATCGGCCGTCGTCCGGGGCGGATTTGTCCGCAAGCGGCCCCAACTCGCGGCGGATCCGAGTTGCAGCCTCTTCCGGACAAAGGTGCCCGATGCCGCCCGCCCGGCTGTCAGAGTTCCCGCAGGTCAGCGCCTCGACCGCTCCGGCGCTTCTTCCCGCCCGTGTCCAGAAATGGCTTCAACTCGCCTCGGGTTCGAGTTGCAGGGGCTTGCGGACACTCCGTTCCGCCCGTGCGGGCGCAAAACGGCGGTCTCGGCGGCGAGACCATCCAGCTGCAGCCTGGTCGCACGGTCGTGTTCCCACCTCATGGCTCGCTTTCCTCGCTGGCTAGCGGAATGCGGACGAGCGGTTGCGACTTGGCGGCCACGACGAACGTGTCGGCGGCGGGCGGGTCCGCCCAGTACCCGATCGGCAGTCGGCGAATGTTCACGGCGCGGTGCAGCCGAGCCATGGCCCGCTCGGAGACTTCGTCAAGGCTGTCCAGCGAGGGGGCGCCGATCACGAGGACGTCCACGTCGTCGGGTGGCGCGCCGGGCACGCCTGAATCACGCGCCGCCCACGATCCGTAGATGAAAGCCTCGCCGACTCCGGGCACACCGCGGAGTTCCTCGGCGAGCACCGGCAGCGGGCCGAAAGTGGCGGCCAACAAGTCCGCCAGAGGCGTGGTGATCCGACCCGCGGGGGGCTTGCGCACCAGCCGCTGGTTGCCGGAGCGCCGGTCGTTCAGCAGGCCTGCCGTGACCAGGCGCCCCACCTCCTGCGCGGTCGCCTTCAGTGACGCTTCCGCCAAGCGCGCCAATTCGGTGACGCTGAACTCTCGATCCTGAAGAACGGCCACGCCCGCGCCATTCGCTTCTCCACGCTCGCCGCGCTGTGCCACGTACTCCAGTGCCAGCCGGGCGACCTGTTGACCTGGGAGCCCTGACGCTGCCGTTGCCGCCCGGGCTGCCCGGCAGTCAGTCGAAGCTTCCCGCCAGGGCCTCGGTCAGCGTGTCCAGCCCGAGCGACCCCAACGCGAGCGCCTGGGAGTGGAAAGCCTTCAAGTCGAAATCCTGACCGGTCGCACGGGCCCGGGCAGCGGCATCGGCGCGGGCCTGCTCCCACAGCCGCTGCCCGATCTTGTAGGCCGGCGCCTGCCCCGGCCAACCCAGGTAACGGTCCAGCTCGAAGCGGAGGAAGGCTGGGTCCTGGGCCAGGTTGGCATTTAGATACCGCCACGCCCTGGGCTCGTCCCAGACCCCGCCGCCCCACGCGTCCGGGCAGGCCAGACCCAGGTGGACGCCCAAGTCGACCACCACCCGGCAGGCGCGCATGCGCTGGCCGTCGAGCATCCCCAGGCGGTCGCCCGGCGTGGGCAGGAACCCGAACTCGTCCATCAGCCGCTCCGCGTACAGAGCCCAGCCCTCGCCGTGGCCGGAGACCCAGACGCCGAAGCGCCGCCACCGGTTCAGGCGCTCGGACTCGCACGCGGTCTGGCCAACTTGGAGGTGGTGGCCGGGAACGCCCTCGTGGTAGACGGTGGTGCGCTCGCGCCAGGTCGAGAACTCCGTCACCGACGGCGGCACCGACCACCACATCCGGCCGGGCCGCGAGAAGTCCTCCGAGGGGCCGGTGTAGTAGATGCCGCCGTTCTGGGTCGGCGCGATCCGGCATTCGAGGCGCAGCAACGGCTCCGGGATGTCGAACTGGTTCCCGTCCAGCCCGGCCAGCGCCGCGCCGGAGACCTCCGTCATCCAGCGTTGGAGCGCCTCGGTGCCGCGCAGCTTGAGGTCCTCGTCCCCGTCGAGGATCGCGAACGCCTCCTCCACGCCCGTCCCGGCGCCGCCGATCTCTTCGGCGATCCGCAACTGCTCCGCTGCGATCCGCTCCACCTCGGCCAGGCCCCATTCGTACGTCTCCTCGAAGTCGACCCGGCTGCCCAGGAAGTCGCGCGACGCCCGTTCGTAGCGCTCGCGGCCCACGCCGTCGCGCTCCGGGGCCCTGTCCAGGAGGCCGCCCTCGAGGAAGTCGGCCAGTTCGCCGTAGGCCTCCCGCGCCTCCGCGGCGCCGCGCACCAAGTCCGCCGCGAGCGAGCCGGTCACCACCTGCTGGGCTGACTTGGACGATGCCGTGCCACCAGCCCGTCCATCCAGGCGGTCGGCCGCTCCCCCGGTTGCAGCCAGCTGATCGAAGAAGGAGCCCTCCGCCGCCAACTCGCGGGCCTGGGCGATCCCGATCCGGACCTGCCGCGCGGCCGGAGTCCTAGCGGTCTCCGCTCCCCTGGCAAGGCTGGCCCGGTACCCCGCCAGGGCTTGCGGGATCTTCGAGAGCCGGACCGCGATGGTCTCCCAATCGTCGACCGTGTCGCTGGCCATCAGGTCGAAGACATCGCGCACCGCCTGCAGCGGCGAGGCGATGTTGTTCAGATCGGCCAAATGGTCGCCAGCCTCGAATCGTTCGACTGCCAAGCCGAGCCGTTCGGCCATCGCGGCCCTCGTGACCCGGTCCACGGCATCGGCGGCGGGTGTGTTCTCAGCCGTTCGCAAAGCCTGACGTGCGGCTTCGGCGCGGGACTCGTGCCCTTCCGGCGAAAGATCGTCCATCTCGCGGTCGTGGCCCACCAGCCCCTGTTCGGTCGCGGTCAGCGGCGAGAGCGCCGCCATCCGGTCCAGGTAGGATTCGGCGACGGCGTCGAGCGGGGTCGGCTGGCGGGGCTGGCGTGAGAGCGTCTTCGGTTCAGCGTGCATCCCACCAACCTAGCGCCTGGCCGGGCGAATCGCGGCGGCCGTCGAGGCGGCCGAGCCCGTCCCTGCCGCGCCGACCTGGTCGACGGAACGGGACGGCGGCATCGGCGGTGGGACCTGCTTTGGGATCGGGCTATGTTTCCTTGGCGGTCGCCCAGTTCAGCGCCAGCGCGATCACCATCGCCAGGCAGCCAGCGACCGCGCAACGGACGAACCCCGCGGTCAGGCTTTCTGGGGCCAGGCCTGCGCCGGGAGCATTGCCGAGCAGCAACCCGAACACCGCCACGCCGACCGCCGACCCGACCGAGCGCACGGTGTTGAACACTGCCGATGCCGTGCCGTGGAGTTCCAGCGGTACCGCGGCCAACACTCGGGTCGTCATCGTCGGCACCAGGATTCCGGCGGCCAAACCCGTCGGGGCCAGCGCTAGGACCAGTGCTGACGTCGAACCCGTGGCTGCTGCCCAACCCGTCAGGGCCAATGCCGCCGCCAGCGCCGCCTGCGTCGCCGCGAGTCGCCGCCGGGAGCGCGCGGGACGGCCCGCGAAGGCGGCGAGCAGGTTCCCGGCCATGATCGAACCCGTCAACGCGCTCAGGACCAGCGCCGATTGGCCGACGCTGAACCCTCGCCCTCGTTGGAGCAGCACCCCCAGCACGAACACCAGCCCGAACAGCGCGAAATTGAAGGCCAACCCCTGGGCCAGAACGGCGAGGTAGGAGCGGTTCGTGACCATTGCGCGCGGGAGGACCGGCGTGCGGGCTCTGCGTTCGGCGAGGAACGCGGCGACGGCTCCCGCCCCGCAGACGGCCACGCCCCACCAGACCGGCCCGGCGAGTCCGTGGTCGGCGGCCTCGACCAGGGCGTAGACCAGACCGCTGAACGCCGCGCCCAAGGCCAACTGGCCCCATATGTCCAGGTCGCGGGCTCGCGAAGGCGTGCGCGGCAGGAAGCGGAGCCCTGCCGTCGCGGCTGCGGCGCCGGCTGCGGCCTGCACCCAGAAGACCATCCTCCACCCGCCCGGACCGGCCGCGAACCAGCCCGCCAGCAGCGGGCCCGCCACCATCGCCAAGCTGGTCGAGGCGGCCCACCACCCGATGTTCCTGGCCCGCCCGGCGTGGTCGCGCGCGGAGGCGGTCATCAGGATCATGGAACTCGGCATCACCAGCCCGGCGCACGCGCCCGCCACGAGAAGCGCCGCGGTCAAGGTGCCCAGATCGGGCGCGAGGGCCACCCCGGCCGCGGCGGCGGTGAAGCAGCCCATCCCGAAACCGAAGACACGCCTGGCGCCGATCCTGTCCGTCCAAGCCCCTGCTCCGACCAGCACTGCGGCCATCGCCAACGCGAACGCGTTGACCGTCCACTCCAGGTCGGCCCGGCTGGCCTGGAACTCGTCGACCAGGGGGCCGATCAGCACGTCCATGATGGTGCTTTGGAGGAACGCCACGAACACTCCCGCAGCGGCGAGTGCCGGGCCCGATCGGGGGTGTCGTTCGCGCGGCGTGGTCACTTGTCGTTGCCCGGTCACGGCTGGCTTCGGGTCCGCGCCCGTCGCGTTTGCGGCATCGGCCGCGCTGGCCGCCTCCCCCCTTGGGCCCATGTCGGCATGATCAGCCAAAAGAATCTCAATGTCAAACTGCTGCGGGCGAGTCCCGGACCTGGGCTCTCGACCTTAGCCGCTGACCAGTCCCCGCCGTCTCCAAGCATTCGTCAAGGCGGCGGCGTCCCGTCACAGAACGTTCGGGATCTCCCGGCCACGGCCACCGCGAGCGATTCAGTGCAGCGAACCTTCGGCTTCTTTCACAAGTGCGCGAGCGCTGCGAAGGGCCGCCTTCCGGGCGGACTCGGTGAGCCAATCGTCCCCGTACTGGGACTTGGTCTTGAGCCTGCCCAGCGTACGCAACGTGCTTCCCAACCCTTGGTCGACGCGGTCGAGGACATCGGCCGCCTGGTCGTGGTCCGGTCCGGAGCAGCGCTCGCCGAGTCGGGCGCAGCAGACCGCGTCCGCGGCTGCGATCCCAGCGAGCACGCAGTTGCCGACGCACGTGTTGATCGCGCCATCCGACGGGTCGTCCTCCAGCATTTCCGCGAGGGCCAGGTACTGCTGGGCAATGGTGAGACGGCGACGCCCCTCGGCCGGGCCGCCGGTGCTGGTTCGGCGCTTCTTGGGGCTCATTGGGCATCTGCGTTCTTCCGGGCCGCGCCCCGGCGCGAATTGCGACCCTCGGGCCTTCGTGGCGGCGTCGAGTCTCCCACGAACCCTCGAAGGTCGCATTTCAGGCCGCCGCCAGAAGGGTCCTAGTGGGCCAAGCATGACTTTGCTGAGGCCCTGATCTTCCAGGCGTCCCATCGCATGGCTTGCGCGACTTCAACCCCATCGCGACCCGCATCGGGGTGCACGGCGGTTTCATGTAACATTGTCCCATGGTTTCAACAACAGCGCGGGTCGCCAAGCATCGAGCCAAGCTTCGCGCGGACGGCTTCCGTCCTATCCAGCTCTGGCTGCCCGAAACCCGTTCGGCGGAGTACGCCGCCGAGGCGCGCCGCCAGGCAGTCATCGCGAACAAGGCCGACGAGCGAGATGACGTGATGGACTGGCTGGAGGAGTCCAACGCGTGGCCCGAGGATGAATGAGCCGAAGGCCGGCGAGGTCTGGGTCGGCGCCGGGGGCTCGTACCTTTCGAAGCCCCGACCAGTCGTAATCATGCAATCCGAGAAGTTCGTCGCGCTCAATTCTGTGACCGTCTGCCCGGTCACCTCGGAGCCCACGTCTTCGGACCTTCCCCTCTTTCGCCTCGAGCTTCCGCCCGTCGGCACAGGGCTTGAGACGCGGAGTTGGGCGATGGCGGACAAAGTGACCACTATCCCCAAGGCCAAACTGGGGACCAAGACCGGCACGGTCCCCAGAGCCACGATGAGGCAGTTGTTGGCGCTCGTCGCGACATTCCTCGGCGTGGCCGACTAATCGGCATGAAGAAGGATCAGTCACGGATCACCTCGATAGATGCTGTCGCCGCTCGCGAGGGGCAGTCCCTTGGCGACAGCCGACGCAGCTGCGATCCAACGATCAGCTGACTGGACCTGTGGACCTGTGGACCGTGACGACCTAGCGTTCGTCGGCGCCGGGGCCGTTGACGCCGTCAAGGCCATGCGCCACGACGTGGCGCTGATGAGCGCCTGTGCCGCGGGCCGTCCCACCGGGCTATCGGTCAGAAGATGGGGCGACGCTCGTGTGAAGCAAGCTGCTCTGGCCAACGCCGACCGGGTTGCGCTTCTGGTGCGTCTTCTGGTGGCCGCTGACAAGTTCGAGCGCACTGCTGCGCATGTGTTCGCCCGGATTTCGAAGGTTGACAGGGCATCACTACCCGTGGCACCCCGTCAAACGTTGTCAAAGAGATCGAACTCGACGGGCCAGACGTCCTGTTTGCGGACGTGTCCGGACCTGCGTCGGAATAGCTAAAGCGCACCCAGCCTGTCGCCTCAACCGTGTCGGTTGTCAGGCCGTGTCCACGGTTTGACCGCTCAGCCAGAAAGACCGCACTGAGGCCTTTGCCGCCAATTTGGCTTCGATCAGTTTCCGGAGCACGCCATGGTCGACCTGGCCCCAGGGGATGCGAACGATGCGGGCAGTGTGGGAATAGCCTGCCTGGTCGAGCAGGTCGGCGGTGGCGGCGATGCCGACCTCTTCTGGGTCGACCACGCTGAAGTGGTCTTTCGCGGCGTCGAACGAGATGATGAACGTGCCATGGGCGGTGAGCGTCGGCTTGCCCCACTTGAACTCGGGCTTGACCTGAGGGAACGTCTCCAGCGCCCAGCGCCACACAGATTCCAGATCGGCCCGGTGCTCAGGCGCGGGGATGGCCTGCCAGAAGGCCTGCAGCTGGTCCACTTAGCCAGATTACTTTGCCGTCGGCGCCCTTCGGGCGGCTCGCCGCGCCCGGTCCCATCCTGCTCGCCACAGCCCCATGGGAGCCGAATCCTGTGGCCATTCCTATAGCCAACGGGACCGTGCGGGGACGTTTCCCTGGCGGTCGTCCGCGTGCGTTCCAGCAGGTCAGCGGCATGTTCTCGCAGGTCAGAAGGATGAAGGTGGACCATCTTGTGCGCTATCCGAACCGTCTCGAAAATCCCGAAGTCCCTTGTCAGGCGCGTTCTAGCCCAAAACACGGTCGCCCGCCTCGTCGGCCGACCAACGCCCCCTCCCACCACGACCGGCAGGACCGCGGCCCCGCCTGCTGGCCGTCACTCCCAGTCGACTGCGACCGTCTCAGCGGTCCCGCCGAAGGTGGCCGCCAGCTCCTTCATCAACTCGGGGCGGGCGATCACGGCCAGCTCGGCCTCGGTCACCAGGCGGGCGGGCTCCAACAGGATGGAACCATCAGGCAGCGTGGTGGCCCGATAGGTCTTGTTCGGCTGCGCCACTTTGCCCAATGCCGCGCGCCCGCGGGAGTCAACCTCGATAGTCTCAGTCGCCATCGTCCGGTCCTTTCGTTGTCGGATACGACCGCAAATGCCAGAATACCCCAGAATGGTACAGACCACCGAACGGCGGAATGGTGAACACCGCTCTGCGGCGCGCGCCCGCTGGGCCCCCTGCCGGTGTCAGTGGTGATCGGTAGTCTCCTGAAGAACGAAAGGAGCGGCTATGGAATTGGTTTTCAGCCCAGACGCCTCCGCCAACGTGGAAAGCTACCGCGATTCGGACCCGGTTGCGTGGAGCCTCGTCCAGCCCGCGCTGCGGGCGATACGGGATGAAGCAGCGCGTGCCAAGGAGACCGAACTACGGCTGCCAGGAGGCACCGCCTGGTCCATCCGCTGCCAAGCAGTCGGCATCGACACCGCTTACGAGGTGATCTGGGCTGTGCTGGGGCAAACCCGCATCGCCAACGTGGTCTACGCCGGCCCGGCCTTGGGGCCGTGACCGCGGCGCGGTTCGGTCAGGCCGATCCGCTACCGGGGAGATCAGACCAGCAGCTGGGCGCGGGCGGCGCGGCGAGCGGCCTTGGCCAGAAAGTCGTCCTGGTCCACGATCACGCGGGTGTGGTGGCCCTCGGCCACGGTTCCGGCGCCGTCCGCCGCGCTGACCGTGAACTCGAGCCGGGCGCCGACGACCAGCTGCAAGGTGGCGGTCGCCGTGACCGTCGATCCCTTGGGGCTGGCGGCCCTGTGGTCCACCTTGATCGCGGTCCCGACCGACGTCTGGCCGGGGCCCAGTTTGCCGGCCAGGCAGGCGCAGGCGGCCTCCTCCATCAAGGCGACCAGCATCGGGGTCGCAAGAACCTCCAGGCTGCCGCTGCGCACAGCTTTCGCGGTGTTTGTGCCGTCGACAGCGGCGGTCGCCGTGGCGCTCAGCCCAAGCGCCACAGGCGAGTCCTTCGGGCCGCCTTGAACACCGAGCACCGCTGCCACGATGTGTTTGCACAACAGCTTTCCGCCGCTGCCGATGCCGCAAGCGCACCAGTGGCGCGCCAGATCGGCGCCGTCGCGTCGGAACTCGACATAGGGCTGCCGGGCCTGCCCACGGTCGGTGACGGCCACAAACACGCCCTTGTCGTCGGGGCGTAGCCGCCTCGCCGCGCCCACAGCGCCGGCGCGCAACAGCTCGAGGCCGCTGCGGATGGCGTTCACCTCGTGGTTCCGGCTCTCCAAAGTGGCCATGGTCACGGCCGCATCTAGCGGCAACTCCACCGAACACACCCCTTGATTCTAGATGGGACCGGGCAACCGGCCCCGCTCAACCCTCCGGCGGCGGTGGCTGCCCCGTGCGGTTACGCCACGTCACCGCTGGTCGGTGCCGAGCGGACCAGGCGCCTGCGGGCGCCGCTCCGGGTCCACCCCACGTCGAAGGCCGCGATCCACATCCCGGCGCTGGAGCGCTGGTACACGCCGCCGGCGCCCTTCGGGCGGCGCGCGCCGCTCGGTCCCGTCCTGGTCGCCATGGCCCCGAGACTGCCAGCGATCCTGTAGCCGATCCTATGGCCGACGGGACCGCGCGGGGACGTTTCGCCAGCGGTCGTCTACGCGCGTTCTCGCAGGTCAGCAGCATGTTTTCGCAGGTCGAGGGGGTGCGTGGAGCATAGGAGATTCGAACTCCTGACCTCTTCCATGCCATGGAAGCGCGCTACCAACTGCGCCAATGCCCCGTGAGCCAGCCATCTTACCAAAAAGGCGACCGCACGGCCCGCACTACTCTAGGGGAAGACCAGGTCAGACACCAAACTCAAGGGCTGTCCATGCTATGCCCGGGGGTTTGCGGGGCGGGCGCGGGTGGGCCTCACTGGCGCGCAGGGACCCGCCGATGTCCACAACTGGCTGGAACTGGTCCGCGCCGCCAATTGAAGCCGCTCGCGGACACCGAACCGACACGCCGAGCTGCAAAAGGATGGTCTCGCGGGCCGGGGAACGCCGAGACCATCGTTTCGCATGCCCGCCGCACGGCCGGGGTCGGCAACGGCCGCCCGATCCCGTCCCTGACTAACCGCCGCGCGGGTCGGCGTCGCTGCCGCAGTTAGTTGTGTCACCCGCGGCGCGGCGC
>JAISCU010000138.1 GCA_031265345.1 Bifidobacteriaceae bacterium | reverse complement strand
CACTCGATCAATCGTGAGCCAAGGCCCGGCGGGGACCGCATGCCGGTGGGCCGGAACGTCGTGGAAGTACGAACGCGCGCGGGGCAGGCTGATCTGGACGGGCGCTTCGCAGGCCAGTTTCTCCAATCGGGGAGGCAGCTCGCAGTCGGCCAGGACCAAGCCGGCGGCGCCGGTCACAACACCGCCCGGACATTTCAAGGCGGCGGCGCGAGCTTTCTCGACCAAGTCAAATAGTTGCTGGGTTCCTGTCAGTGCCATGGGTCGATTGTCGATCCGCGCCCGCCAAGACCCCGCCCAGAAAACGAGCGCCTGTGGACAACCTGTCGCAGCCTCAGAGGACGGTGGCCACCGCGGCCGCGATGATCGCCAGGAACACAATCAGGATGACGATGCCGCGCCAACCGGTCCGGCGCCGCTTCGGTTCGCCATCGCCCGGCTTCCGGCCCTCGCCGTGGTTCTGAGCGGGCTTGGCACCCGCGTCGACCCCTGGGGTGGCCAGAGGAGTGGGCCAGAGGTCGGCGTCCTCGTTGGCCGGCGAGTACTTCGGTGGCGGTGGCAACGGGACCGGCCGCGGTGCCGGTTGCGGAGTCGGCGGTGGCAATGGAGCGGCCGGGGCCGCCGGAGCGGGCAGGGCGGGTGGCTCAGCCACGCTGGCGACGGGTGCTCCGGTCGACCCCGGACGGGTCGCTGGCGCGGTGGGAGCCGGTGCCGACGGGGCTGCCTTGGCCTGCGGGGCCGGTGGGTCCGAGGGCGTCTGCGGCTCAGCCACGCTGGCGGCGGGTGCTCCAGCCGACTGTGGACCGGCCGGTGTCGGGGAGAGAGCCGGGGCGGCGGCATCGTCCAAAGACGTGGCGGCGGGGCCCATGCGGGCGTCGAGGATGGCGTCCACGTCGGTCCGGCCGAGCGTGCGGAGACGGTCGGCCAGACCTGGATACAAAGCCGGGTGCGCGGCCACCAACGGCGCGAGCGCAGGGAAAGCGCCCGCGATGATGGCCAACTCTCCGGCGGGCAGGGATGGGTCCTCGAGTTGTCGGCGCCCGGCGCGCTCGCCGAGTGCTGGATCGAACATGGCGGCCTTCCTTTCCGCAGGCGATACTACGGCACGGCTTTGCGGATCGACCAGTACGAGCCGAGCGAGAACAGCCCAGCCCCGACCAACAGGTACGCGCCGGCCAGGCCCGGCGTCAGCAGCAGGACCCATTCCCCGATAGCTGGCCACCATTCGCGCCAAGTCACCAGGGCGATCAGGCCGACGAATGCCATGGCCCAGCCGGCCATCTCGATCACCAACCGGATCGCGCCGCCACGCTTGAAGACGGTGGTGCAGCAGAAGCCCGCCATGAACAGCATCAGGCTGAGCCCGGTCAGGAACAACCATTGCTCCCACCACCCGTATTGGGCGAACCAACCCAACATGCCGAAGTAGTGGAAACCGATGGCGAAACCGTCCGTGACCTCCTCGAGCAGGCGTCCCACGGAGAACAGGGTGGCGATCGACCCGGCGAACAGCGCCGCCAGAGCGGTGGTGCCGTTGATGTACTCGCGTCTGGTCAGCGACATCGCCATGGCGAACGGATAGGTGTACATCATGGCCTGGATGCCGACTGTGACGGCGTAGTAGAAGGGCACGAACTGGAATCCGCCCAGGCCGTAGAGTTCGCGCGGCGCGTCCTCCTCCAGGCCCAGCAGCAGCACGCCGTAGAGCGCGATGGACAGCGCGAAGGTGGCGCCCACCACCACGGCTGGGACGTAGACGTAGGTTGCGCGGTTGGCCAGGTGGAGGCGGATGACCTTGACCAGGCGCGGTTGGTAGGTCACTGGGCGACTCCCGGCGTGACGCCGACTGGCGGACTGGCCATTGGCGGACTGGCCACTGGCGGCCCGGCCATTGGCGCACCGGCCGCCGCTCGCGTCAAGTGGATCACCAGTTGCTGCAGCGACACCGCCTCGACCGTCAGGCCGGCGGCGGCCAGCCCCGCCTGGTCGGCGGCCGACAGCGGCCCCATGATCGTCAGCGCCAGGTACGGTCCCATCGCCTCGCGGCCAATCACCTCGCGACCGGCCGCGAACGCATCGACGGCGGCGGAAGGGCCTATCACCCGCGCCGCCCGGCCCAGCAGGCTCCCGCGATCCTGGTCGATCAAGACCCGAGCATGGTCCAGCACCACGACGTTCGCGACCAACGGCGCGACCTCGTCGATCAGGTGGCTGGACAGCACAATGGTCCTCGGATCGCGCGCGTACGAGGCGGCCAGCGTCTCGTAGAAAACTTGCCGCGCCATCGCGTCCAGCCCCAGGTACGGCTCGTCGAAGAAGGTGATGTCGGCCCGGGCCGCCAGGCCTATGGTCACGCCGACGGCCGAGTTCTGCCCCCGCGACATCCGCCGCACACGATGGTTCAGCGGGATGGCCAGCCCGTCGATCAGGTGTTTCGCCAGGGCTTGGTCCCAACGTGGGTAGAACATGCGGGCGGCCTTGAAGGCGTCACGGGCGCGGCAGTCGTTCGGATAGCCCTGGCCCTCGCGGATGAAGCACATGCGTTCGAGGGTCGCGGCATGCTCGTAAGGCCGGTGCCCGTAGACCAGCGCCTGTCCGGACGTCGCCAGGACCTGGGCGGTCACGATCGACATGAGGGTGGTCTTCCCGGCGCCGTTGTGCCCGAACAGCCCGTGGATCAGCCCCTCCTCGAAATTGAGCGACACATGGTCCAGGGCGAGGGTTCGGCGGTAGCGTTTGACGAGGTTCGACACGGAGACGGCGGCGGCCATCTAGAGCCCCCGTTCGGCGCGCTCGGCCGGCGAGTCGAGGCGCCCCAGGTCTCGCACGGCGCCCTTGTCGGCGGAGGTCGCCAGGGCCGCGTAAGTCTTGAGGGCTTGACTTATTGGACGATGCCGCCGGGCCGGCCTATACCCCCGTGTCTCGATCAGCTGGTCGCGTCTGCCCGCCAGGTCCTCGGGGCTCACGTCCAACCGGAGCTCGCGGGCCGGGATGTCGATGATGATCCGGTCGCCGTCCTGGATCAGAGCGATCAGCCCTCCGGCCGCCGCTTCCGGTGAGACGTGCCCGATCGACAGCCCAGAGGTGCCGCCGGAGAACCGCCCGTCGGTGATCAGCGCGCATTGTCTTCCGAGCCCGCGCCCCTTCAGGAACGAGGTCGGGTAGAGCATCTCCTGCATGCCTGGACCCCCGGACGGCCCCTCGTAGCGGATGACGACCACGTCGCCGGCCGTCACCGCTCCGCCCAGGATGCCTTCCACAGCGGAGTCCTGGGACTCGAAGACCACGGCGGTGCCCTCGAAGTGCCACAGCGCCCGGTCCACCCCCGCAGTCTTGACGACGGCCCCGTCAGGAGCCAGGTTGCCGCGCAGAACGGCCAGGCCGCCGTCGGCGGTGAAGGCGTGGGCGGCGTCGCGGATGATCCCGTTCGCCGCGTCGAGGTCCAACTCCGGGTAGCGCTCCGACTGCGTGAAAGCCCGAGGCGAGTAGCGGTTGCCGGGCGCGGCGCGGAACAGCTCTTCCGCCTCGGCCAGCGCGCGGCCCGAGCGCACGTCCCACAAGCCCAGCCAAGTGTCCAGGTCGGGGGAATGGATGGTGTTGACATCGGTGTGGAGCAGCCCGGCCCGCCGCAGTTCCCCCATGATCGCGGGGATGCCTCCAGCCCGGTGCACGTCCTGGACCAGGGCGGTCCCGTTGGGCGCGACCTTGCAGACGCACGGCACGCGGCGGCTCAACTGCTCGATGTTGTGGAGCGTGAAATCGACCCCGGCCTCGCGGGCGATCGCCAGGATGTGCAGGATCGTGTTGGTCGACCCGCCCATGGCGATGTCCAGGGTCATGGCGTTCTCGAAGGCGCCCAGGGTCGCGACCGAGCGCGGCAGCACGGCACGGTCATCCTTGTCGTAATAGCGCTCAGCCAGTTCCACCACCAGGGATCCGGCCTTGCGGAACAGCTTCTCGCGGTCGGTGTGGGTGGCCAGCAGCGTGCCGTTGCCGGGCAGGGCCAGCCCCATCGCCTC
>JAISCU010000074.1 GCA_031265345.1 Bifidobacteriaceae bacterium | reverse complement strand
ACGGCCCCCTCGGCGACAACCGCCCGCATTACAACTACCTGACCGCGCCTGGCACCTCGATCGAGGACGGGATCGTGATCGAGTCGCGTTCGGCGGAGTCGTTGCGTCTGAGGGTCTACGCCGCCGACGCCCACACCACGCCGGACGGCCTGCTCGACCTGGCTCCCGCCGCCGAGCCGACCCGAGACGCAGGGGCCTGGGTCGCCTTCGGCCAGCCGTTCGTGCCCGGCGGCGAGGCCTCGGGGGTGGCCGCGAGCGAGTCAGCGGTCGAGCTGACCCTCGACCCCGGCACGTCCGTCACCGTCCCGCTGGTCTGGAACATCCCCGCCGATGCCGGGCCGGGGGACCATGCGGCAGGGATAGTCACCTCCCTGGTCGAGGACCGCGCGGCAGCCTCGGTGCAAGTCGACCGACGGTTGGCTCTGCGCGCCTACCTGGCTCTGGGCGGCGACATCGCCCCCGGCCTGACCATCAGCGACCTGCGTGTGCGGGCCGCCGGGTCGGCCAATCCGTTCACCTCGGGTCGCCTCACGGTCGCCTACACTCTGTCGAACACCGGTTCGGCCCGCCTTGTCCCGACTGAGCGGATCGCAGTGCGCGGGCCGTTCGGTTGGGGCGGTCGTGACGGCGCCGATGGCGCGGTCCTGCCGGAAATCCTGCCCGGCTCCCACCTCTCCCGCGAGGTCACCGTGGCGGGCGTGTTCCCGTTGGTGCGGACCACCACAGAAGTGATGGTCGATGCCGTGGCGGTCGGCCTGGGCGCGGAAGGCGCGACCGCTTCGGGAAGGGGCGGGAGCACCATTTGGACCGTGCCCTGGCTGTGGCTGGGCGTGCTGGCAGTCTTGTCGGGCGGCGCCGTCGCCTGGCCGCGGGTCCGCGCCAAGCGCGCCGGGGAGCGATCCGCGCGCGCGGCGCGGTCGGCGCGAGGCCGAGCTGGCGGGGGCGACACGAGTCCGTCAAGCGGCTGACGGGACCATGGCTCGCGGTTCGACAGGAGCGGGCTCCACCGGCTGGATCCGTCCGGGGCCGACGGGCTCGATCATGGCCGGGGCCTGAGGTGGCCCAGGCGGCGCCCACAGGCGGTGTCCACGGCGTCCTCGGCTTTGCCGGAGGGAAGGTCGTTGATGAGCCACGAGTCCTCGTAATCCGCGCGGGAGTCGGACCAGATGGCGAATCCCCAGACGTTGGGCATCCCCAGGTACCGCAACCGGCACAGCTTGACTGTCTGACCAGCGACTATGGCGTCCACATAGGCGAAATTGGCACGGAACCGGGTCTGGACCCGATCCAATTGGGGCCAGCGCGCGCGGGCGTGTTCGGCCATGCGCCAGGTCAAGGACGACCTGAGGGATTCGGGGATCGTCGCCACAATTCGCAATCATCCACTGTCGGAGTCCGGCGCGCGGGCCGGGCACGGGCATCGACGCGAATATGAGACGGAGACGACCGCACGGCATCGTCCGACGTCTTTGGAAACGTGTGAGGGAGCCCTGCCGGGCGGTCCCACGGACAGTCCATGGCCCGGTCGCCGTGCGCGCCGGTTTGACCTGCCTGCCGCCAGAACCGTAGTCTATTAGGTCGGTGCGCCCACGCGCTTGACCCTGATCGGGAGCGGACGCGGGGAGGCCCGAATCAACCTTAAGGACCCCGGCAGGCGAGACGCCGCGCCGCAATGGATGGAGAAGTTCGTGGTGTACGCGATAGTCAAGGCCTCCGGCCGCCAGGAGAAGGTGTCGGTCGGGGATGAAGTCGTCTTGGACCGGCAACCCGAGGCCGCGGGCGAGACCATCGAGCTCCCGGTCCTGTTGCTGGTCGATGGCGAGAAGATCACCTCTTCGCCCAAGGCCCTGAAGAAGATCAAGGTCACCGTCGAGGTCCTGGGCAACGAACGGGGCAAGAAGATCAACATCTTCACCTACAAGAACAAGACGGGTCAGCACCGTCGGCAGGGTCACCGGCAGGATCTGACCCGCGTCAAGGTCACAGGGATCGAGTGAAGGAGCGAGAAGATGGCACATAAGAAGGGCGCATCCTCGTCCCGGAACGGCCGCGACTCCAACGCCCAGCGCTTGGGCGTGAAGCTGTTCGGGGGCCAACACGTCAAGACCGGCCAGATCATCGTGCGCCAGCGGGGCACCCATTTCCATCCCGGCAACGGCGTTGGGCGGGGCGGCGACGACACCTTGTTCGCTTTGGCCGACGGCCGGGTCAAGTTCGGCTCCCGCGGCCGGCGCCGGGTGGTCGACGTGGTCGACGCCTGACCAGTTGACGCTGATCCCTGGCCGTCTGGGCCTTCGCGGGCGCCATGGGCCAACGACGATGGCTTGGAACGGGGTCGCTGAGGTCGGCCCGACCACGAGCCGGGCCTGGCAACCGTTGCGGATCGCGCCTATGGGGAGGGCAGCTAACGTGCGAATCGGTCGAATTGTCCCGGATGGCGTGGCGACTGCCGGTGACCGGGACCCCAGAAAGACAAGATCCGTGGCTCTCGCCCGCGACATCCACGGGATTTGTCTTTTCGCAGAGCCTGCCTTGATCGACATCCACGGAATTTGTCTTTCTGTGAGTATCACCCTGCGCGGCGGACCGTCGAGGCGCAGGTCGCAGACTCGCGGCCGAATGGTCTCCCCGAGGAAAAGACAAATACCGTGGCACTCGCGAAAACAGGGCCGCGAAGAAAGACAAAATCGCTGGCTCTCGCGCGCGACATCCACTGAATTTGTCTTTTCAGAGCGTCTTGCGTCGCGGACGCCGAGGCGTAGTCGCAGCCAATGCGCCCCGCCCCGCCGCGCGCGTCAGTCAACCAGCAGCCATCCGGGGGATTGAAGTGGCCACATTCATCGACCAAGTCCGGCTCGAGTTGACGGCCGGCCACGGCGGCAACGGTTGCGTGTCCGTTCGACGCGAGAAGTTCAAGCCTCTGGCCGGTCCGGACGGCGGCTCCGGCGGCGACGGCGGCAGCGTCATCTTCGAGGTCGACCCGCAGGTCACCACCTTGCTCGGGTACCATTACGCCCCGCACCAGCGAGCCCAGAACGGTCGCCCGGGGGGGGGGTCGAACCGCCTCGGCGCAGGCGGCGCGGACCTGGTGTTGAAGGTGCCGGACGGCACCGTCGTCAAGTCCGCGGAGGGCGAGCTGCTGGCCGACATGGTCGGCCCGGGCGCTGGGTTCATGGCCGCGGCCGGAGGCAGGGGCGGGCTCGGCAACGCGGCCCTGGCCTCCTCGAAACGCAAAGCCCCTGGTTTCGCGCTGCTCGGCGAGCCCGGCGAGCAGCGCGGCGTGGTTCTGGAGTTGAAGACCATCGCCGATGCCGCGTTGGTCGGCTATCCCTCGTCCGGCAAGTCGTCGCTGATCGCGGCCATGTCGGCGGCCCGCCCGAAGATCGCCGACTATCCGTTCACCACGCTGGTGCCGAATCTGGGCGTGGTCCAGGCGGGCGATGTCCGGTTCACCGTCGCGGATGTACCGGGGCTCATCCCGGGCGCCTCCGAAGGCAAAGGGCTGGGTTTGGAGTTTCTGCGGCACATCGAGCGGACGGCCGTCATCTGCCATGTGCTCGACGCCGCCACCCTCGAGCCCGGCCGCGATCCGCTGAGCGATTTCGAGGCGCTGGAGAACGAACTGGCGCAGTACTCCGAGGACCTCGGCATTGTCGGCGCGAGCCAACCGTTGATGGAGCGCCCCAGGGTGATCGTCCTCAACAAGGTCGACGTGCCGGAGGCGGAGGAATTGGCCGCACTGGTGCGCCCGGACCTGGAGGCCACCGGCTGGCCGGTGCTGGAGGTCAGCGCGGTGTCGCGGCACGGCCTCAAACAACTGGGCTTCGAGTTGGCGCGGCAGGTCGAGGAGGGACGCTCGAGGGCGGCCTTGACCCAAGAGGCGGCGCGGCGACGGATCGTGCTCAGGCCGGAGCCCAAAGGCGGCCCGGGTTTCACGGTCACGCGCCACGAGGGCCCGCAGGGCGGTTACTACCAGGTGCAGGGCCGCAAAGTCGAGCGCTGGGTCTCGCAAACCGATTTCGCGAACGACGAGGCGGTCGGCTACCTGGCCGACCGGTTGGCCGCCGCCGGGGTCGAGGACGGCCTGGTCAAAGCTGGTGCGCAGGCAGGCGACGAGGTCGTGATCGGCCCGCAGGACGGCGGCGTGGTGTTCGATTGGGAGCCCGCGCTGGCGACCGGAGGGGAATTGCTGGCCGGTCCGCGCGGCACCGACCGGAGGATCGATCCCAGGCATCGCCGGTCCAATCAGCAGCGGAGGCGCGAGTACCACGAGATGATGGATGCCAAGGCCGAGGCCCGCGCCGAGTTGTGGACGGAACGTCAAGAGGGCCACTGGACCGACCCGAAGGAGGATTGATGGCCGCGCGAGCCGCCCGCCCCGCCCGTGACCGGGCCGAGTTGGTGGCCGGGCGTCGCCTCGTCGTCAAGGTCGGATCGTCCTCGCTGGTGGACAAGGCCGGGCGTTTCAGCCCCGAGCGTTTGACCACCCTGGCTCATGCCATCGCCGACCACATCCAGGCCAGGCACGAGGTCGTCCTCGTCTCGTCCGGAGCCCAGGCCGCCGGGCTGGAGGGACTGGGTCTGCGGCACCGTCCAAAGGGACTGGCCCAGGCCCAAGCCGCTGCCTCCGTGGGCCAGGGGCGCCTCATGGCCGCCTATACGGTCGCTTTCGAGGCTCACGGGCTGGCGGTGGGCCAGGTGTTGCTGACCGCCGAGGACACCGTGCGGCGCACCCACTACCGCAACGCGCTGCGGGTGCTCGGGGAGTTGCTGCACGGGGGGATCGTGCCGATCGTCAACGAGAACGATGCCGTCGCCACGGACGAGATCCGTTTCGGCGACAACGACCGGTTGGCGGCCCTGGTGGCCCACCTGGTGCGGGCCGACGGGTTGATTCTCCTGACGGACGTGGACGCGCTCTACGACGCGCCGCCGTCGCGTCCGGGCGCCGCGCCGATCCGGGAGGTCACCAGTTTCGGCCAGCTCGAAGAGCTCGAGGTGACGGGGCGCGGTTCGATGGTCGGGACCGGTGGGATGCTGACCAAGGTCCAGGCGGCGGCGATGGCCTCGTCATCGGGAATACCGGTGCTGTTGGCTGCGGCCAGTCAGGCGCGGGCGGCCCTGGCGGGCGAGGACGGGATCGGCACGTTCTTCCACGCCACCGGGCGGCGGTTGACGGCCCGGCGCATGTGGCTCGGTTACGCCGCCACGATGAAAGGGAATCTGACGGTGGACGATGGCGCGGCCCGAGCCATCACCAACGGCAAGAAGTCGCTCCTGGCGGTCGGGGTGACGGCGGTCGATGGCGATTTCGCGGCAGGCGACCCGGTCGAGATCCGTTCGACCGACGGTCGGGTGCTGGCGCGCGGTTTGGCCGGGTTCTCGGCGCTGGAACTGGACCGGGTCAAGGGCCTCGGCCAAGACGAGATCGCCGCCCGGCTCGGGCCGGGTCTCGCTCGTCCCGCCGTCCACCGTGACGAGTTGGTGACACAGGCCCGCTCCCGCCGTCCGAACGGCGAGGACCTTGGCTGATCCTGGGGACGCCGCGTCGGAGGGCGCCGCATCCGGGGGAGCCGGCCACGAAGACGGCTGTCAAGAGACCGCTGACCCCGAAGACCTGGTGCGACGCGCGGACGCGCTCCTGTGGGCGAGCCGAATGGTGTGGGACTTGGGCGGATCGGCGAGGCATCTGGTCGCGAGGCTCGCGGGCGAGAGCCGCGCGGTGATGGCGTACTGCGCG
>JAISCU010000418.1 GCA_031265345.1 Bifidobacteriaceae bacterium | reverse complement strand
CGCCCGCGGAAGTGTCCACGAGTGTTGAGACACAACCGTCCACAAGATCTGAGACACAACCGTCTCCGAGTTTCCGAGACACAACCGCCCACAAGTTAGTGAGACTTGGCATGGCGGCGCCACCCAGTTCCAGCCAGTTGCGGACATCCAGCCACTTGCGGACAACTGGGAACGATTCTCAACCAAAATGGGGACTGTCCCCATTTCGGTCGGTGCCCGGCCCCGACCAGCGCGACCCGGTTGGGACACGCAGAGCCGACCAAGCGGCATCGTCCATCCTGGGCCCTTGGACAGTTTTGCGACCTACCAGCGCGCTTCGCGAGGCCAAACCAGAGATGGGGACAGTCCCCAACTCTGGTTCTACAGGAGGCGTGGGCTAAAGCCCGACCACGGATCGGGAGCCGACCGGTTCCTCCGTCGACACGACCAGGGAATCCTCCCGCGCTACCAGGATGCATTCGGCAGGAGCGCCGGGGATCGTGCCGGTGAAGACGCTCACGCGAACGGAATCAGCGTCTTCTTCGACTTCCGCGCGCGCCCCATAGCAGCGATCGTCGCCGTTCCAGAAGAACACCCGGATCTCCTGATCGGACACGATCTCGTAGCGGGTCCAGGCGACCTCTTTCTCATGGTCGAGGTCGTCGCGACCAGTCGAGCCCACCGCCCCCGATGACGCCTCCGACCCGCTCGGAGCGACGGTGGCGACGATGCTCGAACTGGACCCCGCCGCCGACCCATCCCCGCAGCCCGCCAACAGGACAGCCGCAGCGACCGCCAACAAACCACCGAGCAGGCACGCGACCGCCTTTGAGGCGATCAACGCCTGCCGGATCCCTGCCATCGTCCCCCTGCCGTCCCAATCACTCACAGCCGTGTCCAGTCGATCATGCGGTGCCCCCATCGGTCAAACCGGGCCTGGCCGCGAGGCCGCGCCCGCATCGTCAAGTTCCCGAACCCGCCCGAGCGCGGGGCCGACGTTGAAGGCCGGGACGACCAAGCGGCGCATTGCGCTAACCTGACTGGGTACAACTCAACACTTGGCTCCGAGGCAGGGAAGCCGGTCGAAACCCGGCGCTGACCCGCAACGGTGGATCGCGAACGCGATGAGCCCGAACACTGCCACGGAGCCGCAGCGTTTCCATCCGCCGAGGTCTGCGGAGGAGCGCCGGAGTTCCGGGCCCGGCCCGCGCGGCGTTCCTTTCCGGATCGCTTAGCCGAATCGAGGCTCATCTTGAGTGCAATCGCTCGTCCCGCAGCGGCTGTGGCCGCCGGGTTAATCGTGGCCGCGTCGGGCGTGTGGGCAGTGCCCGCCGCCGCCGCGCCCATCACCGCCGATGCCGCGCGCACAGTTCCCGCCGACAGCGCCGCCGTTGGTGGTGCCGCAGTCACGGGCGCCGCGTGCCTTCCCGGACAGGGGGTGACCGTCGTGGTCGACTTCGCGCCCGTCCGCGAGCAGGTGGACATGCGTTGCGCGCCCGATGCCGCCGGATCGGTTCGCGACGCCTACGAGGCCGCCGGTTTCGGCTTCGGCGCCTCCGGGGCGTTCATCACCGAGATCGACGGCGTGGACGCCTCCACGCTTGGGGACCAGGGCTGGTGGGGGTTGTTCACATCCACCGCCGACGGTTATCCCGGAGGACCCGCCGCGACCGATTGGCAGATGGCCATGGTGGGCGGCGACGGCGGTCCGGTGGAGACGGACGAGGCCTACTTCTTCCGCCTGTTCGACTCGTGGTCCTGCACCGATCCGGTGGCGTGCGGACCACAGTTGCCGCTGGCCGACGTGCTGGCCCGCCAAGGCACCGGCTCGGTCGCTCCCCCGGCCCGCACCACGCCCGGTGTGGGCTCCGCGACGCAGGCCGCGGCCTGGATCGGCGGTCAATTGGCCGCCTCTGGCGGCGTGCTGGCGCTGAACGGCTCGACCGATTGGGGTTTGACCATCGACGCGCTGTTCGCGCTGGCCGCCACCGGAGTCGGGGCCGATCAAGGCGCGGCGACGGCCGCCAAGCTGTACGCCTCCGGCGAGGCCTATGTCGGCGCGCCCGGGGATATCGCCAGCAAGTGGCCCGCTGTGGCCAAATTGACTCTGGCGTTGCAAGTGGCGGGGCTGGACCCGGCGGCCTTGCCCTCGGGCGGCGTGGGCGGCGGGGCCCGGAACCTGGTGGCCGACCTGCGCGGCGTGCTCGGCGCGGACGGGTCCTTCGGCAGCGGCGACACCGCCTTCAGCCACGCCATCGCGCTGATCGCGCTGTCGCGGACGGACGGCGGAGTGCCGCCCGCCGCGTTGTCTTGGCTGCGGTCTCAGCAGTGCGCCGACCAGACCGACCCGGCCTTCGGCTCGTTCGGCTGGTCGCCCGGCTGTGGCTCGCCCGATCCGGACGCGACCGCGCTGGCGATCCAAGGTCTGGTCGCCGGTGGCTTGGCGGCCTCGGATCAGTCGGTGTCCAGCGCTGCCGGATGGTTGGCGGCCAAACAAGAGGCCGACGGCGGCTTCCCGTCCAGCTTCGGCGGCGCCAACGCCAACACCACCGGACTGGCTGCTGGCACGTTGGCGCTGGTCGGAGGCTATGACACGGTCGAATCCGCGGCCGCTGGCTACGTCGGCGGCTTGCAGATCACCTGTGCCACGCTGACCGTTCCCGGCTCCGTGCTGACCGAGCCAGCTGTCGGGGCCATCGCCTTCGACCAGACCGGACTCGACGAGGCGGTGGAACTAGGTCTGGACGAGGTCAACACCGACCAGTTCCGGCGCGCCACCGCCCAGGCGGTCTTCGCCCTGGGTGCGCCCGGACTAGCCGCTTTGACCTTCGACGGTGCCGCCGCCGCGTTGCCCTCGGTCACTTGCGCCCAACCGACCAGCGGTTCGAGCGGATCGTCTGCGATCACGCCCACTGGCAGCGGCTCCCCCACGTCCGCTGCGCTGCCGATCACGGGCACCGCTGTCTCGATTGGGCTGTCCGCGATGGCGGTCCTCGCGGTGGCGGTTGGCGCGATCCTGGTGGCCCACCGGCGGCGCGCCATTGTCCGCGTGAGCGGTTCGGCCTCCTGACGGTGATCGGCCTACTGGCCGCCGCCCTGGTGGTGCTGGCGCCGAGCGAGAACCACTCCGGTGCCTGCACCACCGCCGAGCCCGATGGCGTCACGGTGGTGATCGACTACCAGGGGCTCGGCGGCGGCACGCAGGCGACTTGCGCGCTCGGCCTGGGCAGCGGCGCGAATGGGCGCTCGGCCCTCAGCGCGATCGGGGCCTCCACCCAGGGCACGGCGCACGATGGCGACGCCTTCGTCTGCCGCTTGAACGGGCGACCGAGCGCGTCGGAGGTCCTGTCCCTGCCGTCCGGCGATTACCAGGAGACCTGCGAGAACACCCCGCCGTCGAACGCGTACTGGTCGTATTGGTACGCCGACAATGGCGGCAGTTGGACCTATTCGACTTCAGGCGCCGGCCAGCATCGCGTCAAGGCCGGTGGCTTCGAGGGTTGGTCGTTCAACCTGGGCGGCGCCAACGCTCCCGCGCCCCGCTTCGCCCCGGCCAAGGTCGCCGCGCCCGCTCCTGTGCCACCTGCTGGCGGCAACGGCTCAGGCGCAGGCAGCGATGGGCGCAATGGCAATGCCGCTGCGGGGGCTGACGGTGGCGGTGCGGCCGGCAGCGGACAGGGCGGCGATGCAGGCGGGGGCCGTGACGGCTCCGGCGGCGCAGGCGGTTCGAGCGGATCGGGCGCAGAGCCGGACCAAAGCGGGGCTGACGGCGGCGCCGACTCGGGCGGCGGCATCGGCGGCCTGGATGGCGACACGGAAGCTGGCCTGTTGGACCAGGCCGCCGATCCGACCGGACCCGACGGGACAGACGATGAGACTGGCGGTGCCGCGACCGGCGAAGCGGCCGGGCCTGGGTCACCTGGGGCTACCGGCTTAGTCGGCCATGATCGACGGCGGCCTGGGGCCCTGGGCGAGCGAACCGGGCGTCCGCAGGCGGTCGCGTTGGGCGGCATCGTCGGTGGGAGTGTGGCCATCATGGCCGCGCTTGGGCTGGTGCACCGACGCTCGCGCCGCCTGGCTCAGTCCGACCCTGGCGTGCCGGGACCAACCGGTCCGCCTGCGGGACCGCCGCCCATCAGCGATTCGTAGATCGCTTTGCAGGCGGGGCAGATCGGGTACTTCGACGGGTCGCGTCCCGGCACCCAGACCTTGCCGCAAAGGGCTACCACCGGTTTGCCGCTGACCGCCGAAGCGGCGATCTTGTCCTTGCGGACGTAGTGGGCGAAGCGCTCGTGGTCGCCCGGATCGAGGCGCGTCTCCTCGCGCTCCAGCAGTTCGGTGCCAGCTGACGGGCCTGCGGGTCCATTTGGTGCGGCAGGCGCCCCTGGGGTTTGCGGCGCGCTGTATGGTTCGTTCAGGCTTCGAGTCACCAACCCATTCTATGGTCGCGTCCCGGGAATTCGTCGTTGGAGCCAAGGCCACGAAGACGATGTTGCGGCGCGCGGTCGGCGCTACAGAGTCCCGTAGCCAAACTCAGCGACGTAGTACTTGCCGGGGTCGCCTTCCGACACGAGCGCGTAACCGTGGCCCTTGATCTCCTCGAATCCTTGTTCCGTGCCCACGTAGAACCCGAGCAGAGTCTCGCCTTTGCCGACTTTGGGCTTGTCGCCCGTCAACGTCTCGAACACCTCCGCGCCGCTCTGGATCACCGCGAAAATGCGCCCGCCGTCCTCCTGCCACTGCGCCACCGCGACCTTCGTGGCTGATTCATCGACATCGCTGCCGAAGAGGGACATGTAGTCGTCGCCAGCTGTATAGCGATCGATGACTTCGCTCAACACGTCGCTGGGGTTATCCGTCTCCATGCCCCGGCCAATCCCGGCGCTCGAGTCTCCACCTGAGCAACTGGCCAATGTCAACGCCAATGCCAGCGCGGCGCCCAGAATTCCCATTCTGCCTAATGCCTTCACCGTGCGATCCTTTCTTTGGGGTGCCTATTGCGGACCGTTCGCCTGATCGCCCAGGGAACGCGGTCCCAATTCTCAGTCCGCACGTTACTCTGGGCCACGGTCGCCTGGGTCTGCTGGGAGCAGACAATATGGGCGCCGACCCAAACTGGAAGCGCGGAGCCCGCGCCTTCCCTGTACAGTGGTGCTGTACATATCCCACGAGCAGCTAAGGCTCATCATGACAGTCGTATACACGCCATCGGCCGCGCGCTCCCATTGGTTCGAGATTCTTCGCCAAGTCAACGAACAGCGTCAACCGGTGGAGATAAGACCAGCCAGCGGTGCCCCTGGCGCCGTGGTGATCGCCGCCGAGGACTGGGCCTCCATTCAAGAGACCCTCTACCTCGAGACCACCGGCACCCTGGAGCGGGTGCGCGAACGCGCCGCCGACTCCAGCGGCGTCACTGACATCGACGACATCGACTGGGATTCACTGTGAGTCTTTGGCGCGTCCAAATCAAGAACAGCGCCAAGGGTGATCTGCGGAGACTCAAGGCTTCACGCCTCCAAGCACGATTCCTGGCGATCGTGGACACGCTCAAGGCGGACCCTTTCCGCCCGACCGACAAATTCGAGAAGCTGCGGCCGCATTCGCAGGGCTTCTACTCGCGCCGGTTGAACCATCAGCACCGGGTGGTGTACCGGGTGGACACGGAAGCGCGAATCGTCACGATCTACTCCGCTTGGACACATTACGAACGCCCTTGAGCGTGAGCGCCTCGGGCCCCGCGCCCTAAGCGACACCTCTCGGCGATCCGGACACTTCAAGAGACAACAGAGGAGCGTCCGCGTCCTCAACCAGCATGAGTAGCGCACTGGAATCGTCACCAAGGTAGCCTTGGCGGGCATCAAGGTCTTCTTGCGTCCTGAGTAGGTTCCACCTGTCGTTCTGATATGCATACATTGTCAGTTCGGGGTCGATCTCAATCAGCACTTGCCGGTAACGGAAAGCCTTGTAACCCGGCTCGAAGTCGTTGTTGAAGGCATACGCCGCAGTTGCGCCAGCGTCGCCACCAGCCTCCGAGCAGCCAACCAGCGTCGCCGTCAAGGCCGCCGCCGTCACTGCGACTGTGACAGTCATTCGTCTGAGAGTCTTCATCTCGCGATCCTTTCTTTGGGGTGCCTGCTGCGGACCCTTCGCCTGATCGCGGCCCGACCGCGATCTCTCTCACGGGTCAGCGTGATCCTGAAGACGACCGTCGCGGTCTGCTCGGAGCAGACAATATGGGCGAAGGGCCGCTCCGAGATCACACTTTGATGATTCTGACTTGCGGCGCCAGACGACGCCAGTCCTCGGGGTCGGAGGTCACGACCAGGACGGGGAGCGGAAGCCGCGACGCCAAAACGGCCACGAGGGCATCAATCGCGTGGGAATGGCCCGCCAGACCGCCGCGCTCACGCATAAGTCGGACGGCCTCTTTGCCATCTGTCGGACGCACTCCTTCGACCAGAAAGCCGGACAGTATCCAGTCGAGACGCCTCAGGTCAGTGCGGCCGTGGGCCGCCTCCGCAATCGTCAGAGCGGACACATGGACGGTTGCTCCGTCCAGGTCGGCCTGCTTCAACAGCACCGCTATCCTTCGGTCGCCCTGCAAGGCGAGCGCCAGGCCTTGCGAGTCCAGCAGGATTGTGGCGGCGGGCGCGCTCACGGTTTTAGGACTGGTTCAGTCAAATCCTCACCACGCAAGACGCGGCTGGCCCATTCGCGCTCTTCCGCGGTGAACGGGCCACTGGCGGCTTCGACCTCGGCGCCGATCTCCGCCAGCCTTTGCCTGCGCAAGCGATCCTGAACCGACTCGGTGACGAATGCCGAGACCCCGCGGGGACCGGCCACCTCCCGCATCGAGTCGAGCACGTCGTTAGGCATTGACACGGTAATAGTCGCCGTCGAGGTTCTCCTACCCATGCGGGCAATTGTACCTGAATTGATTATGACAAGCCGGTGGGATGCCCCTCGATCGCCCCGACGCGGGAGTCCGTCCAACCGAAGTGGGACCAAAACTCGTTTTGGGGACACCGCGCGGGCCGCTCCTGTCCCCCGAACGCGTCAAAGTCCAGATTCGCCCTCCCGCAGGCCGTACTCAGCCCTCGACTCGCTCCAGGATCAACTCGCGTACGCGGGCCGCGTCGGCCTGGCCACGGGTGGCTCTCATGACCGCTCCGACAATGGCCCCAGCCGCCTGGACTTTGCCGGCACGGATCTTCGCGGCGATATCCGGTTGGGCGGCCAAAGCCGCGTCGACGGCCTCGAGCAGGGCGGCGTCATCGGACACGATCTCAAGACCACGGGCGGCCAACACCTGATCCGGGGTGCCTTCACCAGCCAAAACGCCCTCCAGAACCTGCCGGGCCAACTTGTCGTTGATCCGGCCCGACTGGATCAGCGTCTCCAACGAGGCGACGTCCCCGGGCGAGACCGGCAGTTCGCCCAACTCCACGCCACGCTCGTTGGCGATCCGGGCCAACTCCCCCAGCCACCATTTGCGGGCCCCCGCGGGCGACGAGCCCGCAGCCACAGTGGCGGCGATCAGGTCGAGGGCGCCGGCGTTGACCGCGTCCCGCAGCTCCAGGTCGGTGAAGCCCCATTCGGCCTGCAGGCGGGCCCGTCGCTCGGCCGGGGGCTCCGGCAGAGTACGGCGCAATTCGGACACCCAGGCCCGTGAAGGCTCGATCGGCAGCAGGTCGGGTTCGGGGAAATAGCGGTAGTCCTCGGCCTGCTCCTTGGAGCGTCCGGGACTGGTCGATTCGGTGTCCTCGTGCCAGTGGCGCGTCTCCTGGACAACGGGGAGCCCAGCCGTCAGCAACGCCCCCTGACGCCGGACCTCGTAGCGGATGGCCTTCTCGATGGCCCGCAGAGAGTTGACGTTCTTGGTCTCCGATCGCTTGCCGAACGGGACGGCGGCCTGCTCCGCGGCGTCGGGGACGCGCGGGCGCAGGGACAGGTTCACGTCCGCCCGGATCGAGCCTTGGTCCATGCGGGCGTCGGAGACGCCTAGGGCTATCACCACTTCGCGCACCGCCGCGACATAGGCGCGGGCCAGTTCTGGCGCCCGCGCGCCCGCGCCCTCGATGGGCCGGGTGACGATCTCGACCAGCGGCGTGCCGCCCCGGTTGTAGTCCACCAGCGTGTAATCAGCCCCTTGGATACGGCCGGTCGAACCGCCGACATGGGTGTTCTTGGCGGCGTCCTCCTCCATGTGCGCGCGTTCGATCCCGACGCGGAACACCGACCCGTCGCCCAGTTCGACATCCAAGAAGCCGTCGTGGTCGATCGGGTCCTCGTACTGCGAGATCTGGTAGTCCTTCGACACGTCCGGATAGAAGTAGTTCTTGCGCGCGAAGGTGCAGCGCTCGGCGATCTCGCAATTGAGCGCCAAGCCCAGGCGGATGGCGGATTCGACCGCCTTATGGTTGACCGCGGGCATGGCTCCCGGCAGGCCCAGGCAGACCGGGCAGACCTGGCTGTTGGGCGGGGCGCCGAAGCGGTTGGCGCAGGAGCAGAACATCTTCGTCTTCGTGTTCAGTTCGACGTGAATCTCGATCCCCATGACCGGGTCGAACCGTTCCATGGCCTCGTCGAAGCCGAGCAACTCGCTCATCTGACGCCTCCTTCAGACGCGGCGGGAACCGGGACGGCGGCATCGTCCAAGTGGTCCGACTGACGGGCCAAGCCGACCGGGACGTCCGGCGCGCGGTCCAGCAACGGGCCGCCCCATCTCGCAGTCAGCGCGGCCTCCAAAGCCCCGCCGACCCGGTACAGGAAGGCGTCCGCACGGGCCGGGGCGACCACCTGGAACCCGGCAGGGAGCCCGTCCTCCGCCAGGCCCGAGGGAACCGAGATGCCGGGGACGCCGGCCAGGTTGGCGGGGATGGTGGCGATGTCCGCCAGGTACATGGCGAGGGGGTCGTCCAGGCGCTCGCCAAGCTTGAACGCGGTGGTCGGGCAGGTTGGGCTGACGACCACGTCGACGTCCTCCCAGGCGTTCTCGAAGTCGCGCTGGACGAGCGTGCGGACCTTCTGAGCGCTGCCGTAGTAGGCGTCGTAGTAGCCGGCCGAGAGCGCGTAGGTGCCCAGGATCACGCGCCGCTTGACCTCCGGCCCGAAGCCGACCTCGCGGGTCGCCCCCATGACCGATTCGACGGTCACCGGGCCCGACTCGGGGATGACCCGGAGCCCGTAGCGCATGGCGTCGAACCGGGCCAGGTTCGAGGACGCTTCCGAGGGCATGATCAGGTAATACGCGGCCAGCGCGTAACGGAAGGAAGGGCAGGAGACTTCGCGCACCGACGCGCCGAGCCCTTCCAGCAGCTCCAGCGCCTCCCCGAAACGGTCCAGCACGCCTTGTTGGTAGCCCTTGCCGCCAAGCTCTTGGACGATGCCGATCCGCAGGCCCCGCAGGTCACCGGCGAGCCCCTGCCGGGCGGCTTGGACTACGGGGGGGACGGGCTCGTTCAGGGAGGTCATGTCCTTGGGGTCGTGTCCCGCGATCAGGGCGTGCAACAGGGCCGCGTCGAGCACGTTCCGCGCGACGGGGCCGACCTGGTCCAGCGACGAGGCCATCGCCACCAGCCCGTACCGGCTGACGCCGCCGTAGGTGGGCTTGACTCCGACGGTCCCGGTGACGGAGGCCGGTTGGCGGATCGAGCCGCCGGTGTCCGAGCCGATCGCCAGCGGCGCCTCGAACGCCCCCACGGCTGCCGCCGAGCCGCCGCCCGAGCCACCCGGGATGCGGTCCAGATCCCATGGGTTGCGGGTCGGGCCGTAGGCCGAATGCTCCGTCGACGAGCCCATCGCGAACTCGTCCATGTTGGTCTTGCCGAGGACCGGCAAGCGGGCCTCGCGGAGTTTCTTGACCACCGTCGCGTCGTAGGCCGGGATCCAGTTCTGGAGGATCCTCGAACCGCAAGTGGTCCTCAATCCCTTTGTGGCCAGCACGTCCTTGACTGCTATCGGCACGCCGGCCAACTCGGGGAGGTCCTCCCCGGACGAGCGGGCGGCATCGGCGGCCTGTGCTTCCGCGAGGGCGACCTCGGGGAGGGTCTGGAGGAAGGCGTGGACGGCGCCGTCGACTTGTTCGATCCGGTCGAGGTGGGCCTGCGTCAACTCGACCGACGAGATTTCGCGGCTGGCCAGGAGTGTCGCTGCCTCGGCGGCGCTGAGGCGGGTGAGGCTGGCTCGGCCTTGGACGTCGCTCATGGAAGTGCTCATGGCTCCTCCCCCAGGATTCGCGGCACTCTGAACTGGTCGGCCTCCCGTGCCGGGGCGGACTGGAGGGCTTCATCCACGGTCAGGGACGGATGCACCACGTCCGGGCGGAAGACGTTGACTAGCGGAATCGGATGGGACGTGGCAGGGACATCGCCCCCGGCGGCCTCGCTGACCGTCCGGACCGCCTCGACTATCGTGTCGAGCTGGCTGGCCAGACGGTCCAGCTCGGACCCCTCCAGCGAGATGCGGGCCAGGGCGGCGACGCGCGCCACTTCCTCGCGTGAGATTGCAGGCATACAGGCCAGTTTATGGCCTTGGGGTTGTTCCGGGTGGCCGATGCCGTCTAGTGGGGTCCGGCGTGGGCAGGTTTGGGTGGGCACGGGGTCGGCGTGGCAGCGGTTTCGTCACACTGCGGTGTAGCCGCCGTCTATCAGGAGCACTGAGCCCGTCACGAACGAGGCCGCTTCCGACGCCAAGAAGACCACTGCCGGGGCAATCTCTGCGGGTTCGGCCGGACGGCGCATCGGCACGTCATCGACCCAGCGCTGCTTGAACTCGGGCCGGTTGATCGGTGTCATGTCGGTCCGCGCATATCCCGGAGCCACTGCATTCACCCTTATTCCGTGCGGCGCCCATTCCACCGCCAGCGACCGAGTCAAGTGATGGACCGCCGCCTTCGAAGCGTTGTAGGCCGGCTGCCACTGCGGTCGGTTGACAATCATGCCGGACATCGAGCCGATGTTGACGATTGCCCCGCCTCCGGTGGCTGCCATCAGGCGCGCCGCCTCGACGCAGGTGCGGAATACCGCTGTCAGATTGACGGCTAGCACATCGTCCCACTCCGCGTCCGGAACCTCGAACGACGGCCGCTGATAACACACTCCCGCGTTGTTGACAAGCACGTCGATGCCGCCCAGACGGTCTGCGGCCTCTGCGATCATCGCCTCGATCTGCGACCTGACAGTCAGGTCGGCCCGGATCGGAATGAGCGCCGTACCATCTGCCGCCGCCCGCTCAACAGTAGCTGCCGTCACGGTCGCATCGCGCCCCGCTATGGCAACCTTGGCACCGGCGCGAGCCAGGCCGATCGCCTCCGCCTCGCCCAGCCCGCGATTTCCTCCCGTCACGAGCGCTGTTTTGCCCTCCAGGGAGAAGGGAGACTGGTTCATTTCCGACACCTTTCATGGTTTGCAGGCGACCCGCCGCAGGGCCATCCCGACATCGTGGACTCATGCATGATCTCTTCTCTACGATCACGTCTGCCCTGGCAGCACGCGAAGACACGCGATTCTGCTCCGCTTTTCGCGATGCGACACCAGGCGCGGTTCAATCCTCCAGTTCCCCGATCGCCCGAAGCGATGCTCTGATCCATCCCACCGCATAGGCCATGCCGGCATGCCAGGGCGCCTCGCACGTCGGGTACGGAGCATGGTCGGGCACCACCACACCCTGGAAACCCGAATCCGCAAGGATCCTCAGAACGCGCTGCAAGTCGACGTCGCCGTCATCGACAAAGGTCTCTCTGTATGTCGGCACCCGGCCCGACACGTTGCGCAGATGGACATACGCGATCCGCCCCGTGGCGGCGAAGTGCGCCACGACGCTGTAGATATCCTGGTCAGGCATTTCCGCCAGGGAGCCTACGCAGAATTCAAGGGCATTGTTCGCAATCGGGCTGGCTGCCAGCACGCGATCGTAGAGTTCCGCTCGGTAGACCAGACGCGGCGTGCCTCTCAGCGTCGCAGTCGGCGGGTCATCGGGGTGCAGCGCCATGACCACGCCGGCTTCTTCCGCGACTGGCAACAAATCGTCGAGGAACCGGCCCAAGCGGTTCCAGAGTTGATCCTGAGTGACCGCGTCAATTGCACCATCTGGCGTAGATCGCTCGTACAGGGCTCGGTCGACGACCTGGTTCCAGACCATGCCTCGAGGGATCGGCGATTCATCGGGCCGGTCGAAGACGGCGGTCATCGCCCTACCACGGGCCTCCGGACGCAACTCTCGTCCCCATACACCCGCAAGCGAGAAGTTGTACCCAAGCATCTCGATGCCGGCCCGTCCCATGTCACGGACGATCCGCCGCAGTCGATCCACTTGCCGGTCGCGGTCAGGTCCGTCCAAGAGCACGTCAGACCAGTCAGCACCGGTGAAGTTCTCGACGGCGACGAGATCGAGCCCTTCTCCAGCCGCAAGGGCTTTGACTCCCATGAAATGCTTGTAGGAGAAGCGCGGATCCCCCTCGCGGGAGTGCTCGACGCCGGAGAATCCGTGCGAGGCGACCTGCGCGCCACGATCAGACGCGAAGTGCGCCACCATTTCCGTGGCACCGATCTGCCGGGCGAATCGGAGAGTCTCACGATTAGTCCATGGCCCCGGGATCCCCAGTCCAACTCTCATCTTGCCGTTCCCCTCCTGCAGGCCGCGAAGGCCAGTCTGGCACCGCTCATCGCCTGACCCGAGCGCCGCCGCCCGCCGCCAACCGAAGCACCTCTTCTTTGTCTGCCATTGACGCATCCCCCGGCGTGGTCATCGCTAGAGCGCCATGGGCAGCACCGACCTCGATGGCCTCACGCAAGGGCATTCCCGCCATAAGTCCATAGATTAGGCCCGATGCAAACGAGTCTCCCCCACCCACGCGGTCCAGGATCTCCAGATCCGGCCGGGATGTAGCCTCGACGAACCCCTCCGCTCGACTCCATGCCACCGCCCCCCAATCATTTCGGCTCGCGGACCTCACCGACCGCAGGGTCGTTGCGATCAACGAGAGATTCGGGTATCGGTCGGCTGCCAACTCGATCATCTGCCTGTACGCCGCTGGGTTGAGCGTGCTCAAATCGTCCGGGACGCCCGCAACGTCCAATCCCAGGCAGGCCGTGAAGTCTTCCTCGTTGCCCAGCAGGACATCGACTTGGCCAACGAGGGCGGAATTGACTTCCAGCGCTCGGCCCTGGTCCCGCCACAGAGAGGGCCTGAAATTCAAATCGTATGAGACCACTGTCCCCGTCTCGTGCGCAGCCGCAACCGCGGCACGGACGACATCGGACGCCGATTCCGATATCGCCGCAAAAATGCCGCCGGTATGAAGCCACCGCACACCGCGGAGGGCGAACAGGCGGCCCCAGTCCACATCGGCCGCGGTCATGGCGGCCGCTGCCGAGCCCGACCGGTCGGACACTCCGAGGGCTCCGCGGACGCCGAAGCCACGTTCCGTGAAGTTCAGGCCGTTGCGCAGCGCCCGACCGTCGTGGGCTTCTCGCGCCCATACGACGGCGGACAAGTCGACACCTCCCGCCAGCATCAGGCCCTTGATCAGCTGGCCGATCTCGTTATCGGCTAACGCGGTGACTACACCCGTTCGTAGCCCGAAGCAGCGGCTCAGGGCGCGTGCCACGTTGTATTCGCCGCCCCCTTCCCAGACTTCGAATCGTCTTGCGGATCGAATTCTGGTGGCCCCAGGATCCAGCCGAAGCATCACTTCGCCCAGAGCGACCAAATCCAAGCCACAGTGGGCCGCTGCCTTGATCGATGGCGCAGGGGCGTCCGTCATCGACCGACCTCGCTTAATTCGATCGCTTCGCGAGCCAATTGGGTGATCTGCGCGAAGTCGCCTGCCGAAATGAGGGGTTTCGGGGCGATCCACGAGCCGCCGACGGCAGCTACCTCGGGCAAGTTGAGATAGTCAACCGCATTGGCGGCGGTCACACCACCCGTGGGTATGAATCGGGCTCCAGGGAAGGCGGATGCCAGCGCGCTGACCGCGTCAACGCCGCCCAGCACGGAAGCTGGGAACAGCTTCATTGTGTCGAAGCCCGCATCATACGCCCGCATGGTCTCGCCCGGGGTGGCGACGCCAGGCAGCAGAGGAACGCCCAGGCGCTCCGGCACCCGCTGCATCCACTCGGCGAAGCCAGGAGACACCAAGAACTGGGCCCCAGCGTCGACCGCGCCCTCAGCCTGTGCTTCGTTCACCACTGTGCCCGCTCCCACCACCAAGCCGGGCATTCGCGCAAGTCGTCGTACCACGGCTTGTGCCTTCGGCGTGCGGTACGCCACTTCGATGATCGGCAGTCCCCCTTCGGCCAAGGCCTCAGCTGTGGGGGTCGCGTCTTCCGCCCTGTCCATCACGACCAAAGGGATGACGCGGTGCCTGCCCCAGAATCCTTGCGCGCTCATGGTCCTGTCTCCCTGCCTGCGGCGAAGGTCATTCTTAGCCCAAGGACAGGCCGGCCTGCCGCGCCGCGCAGGCCAGTCAGGCTGCTCCAGTCCACCGTGCGAAAGAACTCTGCCTGGCACCGTGGAGCCCATATCGGTGTTCGGCTGGACCCGCGAGAGCGATGCGCGATAAGCTGACTAGTCACATTCACGTTTGTGAACACTGACTTGTATCGTCCAACGTTAATGGGGTTGCTGGATTGACTATCGCCGATTTCCGAGATGCTGGAGAGCGTGGCTCGGGCAGTTCGTCGGCATCCAGCGTCAAGTCCAGCCTGCGCACCCTCCAAGTCCTGGAACTGCTGTCCGCCAATGACCAACCGATGTCCATCGCCCAGATGTCGCGCGTCCTCGGTATCCCGAAAAGTTCGCTTCACGGCCTGATCCACACCATGGCAGACGCGTCCTGGTTGTCTACCGACTCGTCCGGAACCCGTTTCGGCCTGGGCCTCAAGAGCGCCGTGGTCTCGATGTCGTTCCTCGACCGCGACCTCGTCGTGTCGCTGTCCAAGGCTGCTCTCGACAAGGCCGCCGAAGTCACGGGAGAGACGATCCACCTGGGCCGTCTCGACGGAGACGAAATCGTTTATCTCGCGAAGCGCGAGTCGAGGCACGCGCTCAGGCTCTACTCCGCGGTTGGGAGGCGGCTGCCGGCGCACGCAACCGCCCTCGGTAAGGCAGAGTTGGCGCGGCTGTCCGACGCCGAGGTCCTGGCACGCTTGCCCGAGGCGCTTGCGCCCCTCACGCCGAGTACGATCACTTCGCGGAAACGGCTTATCGAGGACCTCGCGAAGACCCGCGAACGGGGCTACGCGGTGGACAATGAAGAGAACACCGAAGGCATCTGTTGCATGGCCATCGCGCTCGGGGCGCACACAGCAGACTTCACCGCAATCAGTTGCGCTGTGCCCAAAGTCCGTCTCACGCCTGATCGGATGAACACAGTTCTTGCCGCGCTGAACGACGCGGCAACCAAGGTCGACGGCCTCCTGTCGCACGCTCCCCATAGTCAGAGCGTCCCCACATCGATCACTGCCCGGTAGTGGACGTCGCCGGCCACCACTCTGTCATAGGTCTCACCCACACGGTCCGCACTGACCACCTCGATCATCGGGAGCGCTTTGTGGGCAGCGCAGAAATCGAGCATTTCTTGCGTCAGGGCTATCCCTCCGATCAAAGATCCAGCCATTCTTCGCCTGCCTGTGGTCATAGCTGAGATACTGAAACCCTGCTTCCCAGGCGGCATCCCGACAAACACCATCGTCCCGCCTGTCTTGACAAGTCCGAGGAGGGCGTCCACGTCCACTTGCGCACTGATCGTACACACCAGCAGGTCGAAACTCCCCGCGAGTTCCTCAAATGTGCGCGGGTCAGTGGTGGCGCGATAATCGGCCGCACCGAATCGGAGACCGTCTTCCTTCTTCGACAGGCCCCGGCTGAGTACAGTGACATCAGCGCCCATCGCACGGGCGATCTGGACGCCCATGTGACCAAGACCGCCCATTCCAACGATCCCAACTCTGGTCCCGGGGCAGGCTCCCCATTCCTTGAGTGGCGCGTAGAGCGTGATTCCGGCGCAGAGAAGGGGTGCTGAACGAGCAAGGTCGATTCCCTCCGGCAATTTCAGCACATAGTCCTCGTCGACCACTATCACTTTGGAATATCCGCCGAGAGTGGGTTCGCCATCGTAACCAAGGGAATTGTAAGTGAATACTGTGCCCCGCGCGCAATGCTGCTCTTGACCAGCCTTGCAGAACGAGCATTCGCGGCATGAATCGACGAAACAGCCTACTCCCACTTTCTCGCCAACTGAGTGTTTGGTGGCATCGTCGCCAACGCTCACCACCGTCCCGGCGATTTCGTGCCCAGGTACGAGCGGAAATATGGTCTCTCCCCATTCAGCTCTGGCCGTATGGATGTCTGAATGACAGATCCCTGAGTACTCAACGGCGATCACCACGTCATGTGGCCTCGGATCGCGACGTTCTATTTCTTCAAGGCAGAATGACTGGCCGGGGCCGCGCGTGACCAGGGCTTTGACTGTCTGGGTCATTTGGGTTCCTTTCTATGGGAGTCAGGTCATGGTTCGCCACCGCAGGCTCACGGGTCGAAGAAGCCACCATCGCCAGGAGCCAAGTGGACAGCAGCCACCTCTGGATCTATCCGCACACCAAGGCCCGGTCCCTGCCACACCTGGATGAAACCGTCCACGACCAGGGGATTCGGCAATCCGTCCAGAAGGTCGTACCACCAGTCTTCGGACGGCACCGGATACTCGAAAGCGATGAAGTTGTCCGGCAACGTCGCTGCGAGTTGCACGTGCGCGGCAAGCCCCAGGAGCCCGTTCCAGAAGCCATGAGGCGCCACCATGATCCCGTGGAGATCCGCAAATTCTGCGATCCATTTCAATTCGGCCAGTCCACCGACATCGGCCGGGTCGGGGCCTATGACGCGAACGGCCTGGCGCTCGATCAACTCGACGAAATTGTCGCGCAGGTAGATCTGCTCGCCCGTGTGCACCGGCGTCGTCGTCGACGTGGTGAGCTCGCGATATTGCCCCACATCGTTCCACGGCACGTAGTCGCCGGTGATGAGATCCTCAGCCCAGAGCAGATTGAATCGCTCCAGCGCCCTAAGAACTCTGATCGCGTCGGACAGCATCCAACCCGGGCCCAGGTCCAAAGCCAAGGCGACACGGTCGCCGAGCGCCTCCTTCATCGCCGTTACGCAGTCCACCACGTGGGCTATGGCTCGCTCGCCGACCGGGCCACGATCCGGCCACCACGGACCAGGCGGACGATTACCGGCGAGCCCTCTGGCCGCGAAGTCGCGGGCTTGCGGCCCGTGGTAACCTCCCGTTTCCTTCACGATCGTGAAGCCCTCTTCGGCCTCGGCCATGATCCTGACCGATTTGGCAAAAGCCTCCGGAGTGTCTTCGTCGGTCACCCAGCGGCGACCGCCATCGTAGACCCTCACACGGTCGCGTAAGCGCCCCCCGAGTAACTGGTGAACGGGCAGCCCCGCCGCCTTGCCAGCGAGGTCCCACAGAGCGATCTCAATCGCCGAGACGACCGCGCCCCATGGCTTGAAACCGCCGAGACGCCGCACTTTGCGTATGCACCCCGCCACGTTCGTCGGGTCCGCGCCAATCAGCTGGTCCCGGTAGACAGGCATGATCCCGCGCAGAAACGCCTTGGTCGGCTCCATCTGGGAGAATCCGTCTACACCCTCATCGCTGATCACCCGCACTATAGGCGACTCGCCCAACAACGCAAATCGAATGTCCGTTATGCGCATTCGCTATCCTTTCACGCTCCCGGCCGTCATGCCGGTCACTACGTAGCGCTGAACCAGCAGGTAGAACACTACCGCCGGAATCGTGTACATCAACGCGGCTGACATCATCGCATGCACAGATGTGGCCTGCTCGCCGACGAAGTTCGCGATCCCCACCGAAGCGGGGAATTTGTCGTCCGTGAAGATGAAGGTAACTGCGAACACGAACTCGTTCCAGCCGTGAAAAAAAGCGATTACCGCCGCAGCGGCGATCGTCGGGGCGATCAGCGGAAGATGGATCCGGGCCAACGTGCGCCACGGGCCGCAACCATCGACCCTTGCGGCCTCGTCGAGTTCGCGTGGAAGTCCGTCGATGCCGTTCTTGATCAGTAGACACACCACCGGAAGAACGAACGCGGCATTGACGACCATCAGGCCGACCCGGCTGTCCAAGAGGTTGATGTCTCGGAAGATCCCGAAAAGAGGGACGACCAGCAGCGCCTCGGGCAGCATTTGCGTCATCAGTAGCGCAACACTTGTCGCCGATTTCCCAGCGAAGGTGAATCGGGACAGCGCGTAACCTAATGGAATCGCCAGTACCAGGGCGAGCATCGCGGTCCCCACCGCGACGATCGCCGAATTCATCAGCCAACGCATCACTCCCTTGTCCGCGAACGTGTCGCCGAATACCGAGAACTCTCCCACGTCTGGGAACATGGCGATCTGAGGGCTAAAGAGACGAGAATTCGGCGTTGTCGCGGTCACCAACATCCAGTAGATAGGGAACACGGCCAAGCCCAAGACCACCAGCAACCCGATCACCCTGGCGCTCATGCCGATCCGAAGCCGTCGCTTCACGGAGCATCACCTCGCTCCGCAGCTTGCGTCACGAGGCGGCTCGCCCCGATCAAGAGCAGTGAGATCACGATACCCACCACACCGACGGCGGCAGCCGATCCGAGTTCACCGCGCATGAACGCGTTGTCATAAAGATCAATGACGAGGGTCTTAGTTCGGCCGGACGGTCCGCCGCGGGTGGTTATCCAGATGAGGTCGAAGCGTCTCACCGCCCAGATCGCGTTCAGCAGCGCCAGCAGACCGACTGTGGATCTGATGGAAGGCCAGACCGCCGCCCTGAACCCCCACAACGAACTGCCGCCGTCGACTCTAACCGCCTCGCGCAACTCTCCGGGAACTGCCTGAAGCGCCGACAGCAGGACGACGGCATCGAACGGGAAGATCTGCCATGTCGTCACCAGAAGAATCACGGGCAACGCCCACGTCTTATCCTGCATGACAACGCCGTTCTCGGCGATCAGGCCCAGCCCCTTCATCGCTCGCGTCGCGATGCCGTACTGACCGTTGAACATCCACGTCACGATGAGCGCAACCGCCACGCCCGGGGCCGCCCAAGGCACCGTAACCAGTGCCCTCGCGACGCCGCGTCCGCGGTAGTTGCCGTCAAGCAAGAGGGCCACGGCGAGCCCCACCCCCACGGCTCCGACCACGCAAGCCGCCACATAGATCCCCGTAACTCCCAGAGTCTGACGGAAGCCCTCCGACTGGAACAGTCGAGCGAAATTGGTTAGTCCCACCCATTTGCCGTCGTTCGGCCTGGTCAGCGAGGTCTGGGTGAAGCTGAGCCTGATCTCATATAGCAGCGGGAAGAGCTGCAGGACGATGATGTACAGTGCGGCTGGCGCCAAAAAGATGTACGGCGTCCAACGAGGTCCCGTGGCCCTTTTGCGGAAGGTCCACCGAGCCCGTCGGCTCGCCACCATACTTGGGGCCATGCTCGAGGATCACCTCATCCGTGTTGGGTTCTCTTGAGGGGTAACTGGGCGCAGGGTCCGTCGCCGGGAGATGAGGCTTCGGCGACAGTCGCGTGAGAAGAGTGGTTCCTACAGGCCCAGCTCGTCCTCAGCCCGCTGCTGAGCCCGGTCGAAGGCCGCTCGCATGTCCCCGTCAGCTTCCAGCGCGGCCACGAACTCCTCGACCACGATCTTGCGGATGGTGGGCGTTTCGACCTCGAACCCGACCACGATTCCCGGCTTGGACGTCGCGACCAGCTCGTCGAACACCTCATAATACGGGTGCTCGGCCAAGTCTTCCGGGCTGCGCACAGCGGGAATGGCCGCAGCTCCCGCCACGACGGCACCCTGGACAATCGTTTGATTGGATTCCTGCAGCCACCACTCCACGAATTCTTGGGCTGCCGCCACATTGGGACTGGCCGCGTTCACTGCCAGCACTGCGAAGACTTCATTCTGATTCCGTACCGGGAACGGATTCGGCACGGCACCCAGATTCAATTCAGGGTCCATTCCCAGCAGTAGCCCGACTAGCGATGCAGAGTCGATTTCCATAGCCAGCTTTCCCTCGCCGAACATGGCCCGGTACTCCGAAGCGGTGGTCCCCTTCGGGATGGCCCCGGAGTCGTACATCTCTTTGAACGCCTCCGCGCCCTCCACTATGCCCGGATCATTCAGGGTGAGCACCCCGTCCTGGGAGAACTGACCGCCGTAGCCCACTGCCCAGTTCCACAGGTCGCCCCAGACGCCAGGTTCTTCCGCCAGCGAGGTGCGGAAGGCGAAACCGTAGACATCCCCGCTCGTCGCTCCCTCCGCGGCCGCGATGAACTCATCGAAATTGGTCGGCGGCTCGGCCACGAGATCCTTGTTGTAGATGAGTGCGTGAGCAGCAGTTTGGAAGACCACGCAGTATCGCTTCGAATCGAACAAGCAGAGTTCATCGGATGCCGGGTCGAGCCCGAGTGCCTGGGCGTCGATCTCGGTGAGATCCGCCACCAGGCCGTCCTGCGCGATCTGATAGAAGTCGTTGATATCAAACCTGATGAGGTCGGGGCCCCTCCCTCCGGCCATTTGCGTCGTCACCGTCGGGGCGAGACGCTCGAAAGGTATGGCAGCAGTCGCGACCTGGATGTTCTCATGGGTGTCGTTGAAGTCCTCGAGCATCGCACGATAGACGTCGCCCTGTCCTGGATCGCCAAATACCGATGCGGCGAAGGTCAGAGTCACCGTTCCGCTTTGCTGGGTCGCAGTATCGTCGTCGCCCGAACAGGCTGCGGCCACGCCGGCCGTCAGAGTCGCCGCGCCCAGAACCGCACACCACCTGCGCATGCTCGGGCCAACTTCTTTCCTGGACTTATCCTTCATGCTCAAACCTCCCGTAAAACAGCTTCGTTTGGAGATCGACCATTCACATAGCTGAATGGCGTTTACAAACATGAGCATACTCGCGACATGATAGGCCGTCAATGGGACCGATAAGACTGGACCGAGTGTTCTTCAGCAACACATTGGCGGCTCTGACCGCGCCGACATTCGGATCAGTGCGGCCATGAGCCTGGCCACGAGATGGATGCCCCGGCTGATGCCGAGACAAGGCTGGCATGCACGGTTCCGACGCGGAGCATCTCATCGCCTCTAGGTCGCGCGCCCGCGTCTCATTCGCCGAGACCGGCCCAGTTTCCACTTTCGGACCGTGGCCCATAAGTAGGCACCTGCCGATATGACCGAGATCTGCCCGGTTCCATCTTTGAGGTTCGTGGGGACGCCCCAGCGGTCGGGTAGCCACGCTCCTCGGCACGGGATGGGCAAGCACGGCGGGAAGGGATTTGCCTGAATCGCTTGCGCTTGTTTGTGGACGTGCTTACGCTTATATCAGAACAGGAGCCGAGAGGAGCGCTTCATGGCAATGACACTTGATCCGAACCCGGCCAGGCTGGCGCTCGCCGCCGCTCCGGAGGAGCAGGAGCAGGCCAAACGAATCGGAGCCGAGGCCCGTGCGCTGCTGGTGGAGGGGCCGAGCGGTCCCGAGCCGCTCCCGGCGGAGCTCTCGGGGCTCCTCGCGCGGGTGGTGGCGTCCATCGCCTCGGGCACCGCGGTCACCATCGAGCCGATGCCGGAAGAACTCACGACCAGCGAGGCCGCGCGCCAACTGGGGGTCACCCGGCCCACGCTGGTCCGGATGATCCGGTCCGGCCAGATCGACGCCCGCCTTGTCGGGACCCATCACCGCGTGAAGACGAGCGACGTCGCGGAACAGAGGCGCCAGCGCCTAGCCAAACAATTGAAAGCGTTCGAAGAGCTGCGCGAACTGGACGATCAATTGGGCCACTTGCAGTGATGCGGGGGCCGTGCCGACCGCGAGCAAGTCGATCGCCCCGCCGTTGGTCAACCCAACAGACCGGGCGTCCATGCATAGAGTCGCTCATGGTCCAGCAGCCAACGCTTGGTGTCCAGGCCACCGCCGTAACCGACCAGGCTGCCACCGTGGCCGATCACCCGGTGGCATGGCACGATGATCGCCACCGGATTGCGGTTGTTGGCGCCGCCGACAGCCCGCACGGCCTTCGGGTTGCCGACCCGCGCGGCGATGTCGCCATAGGAAGCGGTCTGACCGTAGGGGATCTGCCGCAGCGCGGCCCAGACGGCCCGCTGGAACACCGTGCCGTCCAGCGACAACGGAAGATCGAAGCGCCAGCGCCGGCCAGCGAAGTATTCGTCCAACTGGGTCGCGGCTCGGTCGAGGAGCTCACGGTCAGCGGCGCTCCCCTCGGCACTCCCCGAGCTCCGGGCAAGCCCCTCCCCCGTGCCAGCCCCGCCCGCTGCTGAATCCTCCACCGGCGTCTCCGTGGGAAGCAGCAGCCGAACGACCTTGCCGTCCGCCACGGCCACGGTCAGGTCGCCGATCGGCGAACCGACCGCCCGGCTGACGCACCCGGCCCCGATCCGGCCCGTCCGGTCCCGAACCGGACTTTGCTGGTTCCCAACCCGGCCCGGCTGGTTCCCAACCCGGCCC
>JAISCU010000415.1 GCA_031265345.1 Bifidobacteriaceae bacterium | reverse complement strand
GCCGGACCGCCCAGGCGGCCGGGGCCCCGACGCTCGGGCTGGCCGAGCGGCTCCGGCGCCGGCGGGGACGAGGTTGGGCGACGACGGGCCGCACGAGCCGGGCGGGCCGGGAGGGGCCGACGTGGCGGTTCCGGGCCGCGGACGGGGCGTCGCGACGGGCGCGGATAGCCGTGGGGCGGCATCGGACACCGACGGTGCCAGAGCCGCCCGCGAGGACGCGCTCCGTTCCTTCTTAATCGACATGGGGTGGTGACGGTGCGCCGCACGCTGTTGCTGGCCCGCGCGGGGCTGCGCCGCAAGCGCGGCCAGACCGCGATCCTGGTCGCCTTTGTCGCCCTGGCGGCCGGGGTGGCGACGCTCGGCCTGACGGTCGCCTTGGGCTACACCGCCTCCTACGATCGCACGGCGGCGCAGGCCAACGTCCCGCACCTCGCCGTAGTCGAATCCGATTCGATCTATTCGCCAGCGCACTTGGACCGGATCGCGGACCGCCCGGACGTGACCGAGGTGGAGACTGAGCCGGTGTTCGCGGCCGGGGCGAAGACCACCTTCGGTGCGGGCGGCGACCTCACGATGCTCGCCATGATCGTGTCCGCCTCCCAAGCCCGTTCGATGGACCTGGCCGAGGTCCGGCCCGGCGCCCGGGAGCTGGGGACCGGCGACGCCTACCTGCCGTACATGTTCCAGGTGGCCGGGGGCTACGCCGTGGGCGACGCGATCACTTTGGAACGGGGCGAGGACGTGGTCGAGTTGACGGTGGCCGGGTTCACGGACGAGGCCATGTTCGGCTCGCAGCTCTACCAGCTGTACCGCATGGTCGTGACGGCCGAGACGCTGGCAGACCTGCTGGAGCGGTTCCCGGACGCCCGGGCGACCCTGATCGCGGCTCAGTTCGAGGACAAGACCGAAGCGGGCGCGGTCGCGCTGGACTACGCCTCCCATGTGCTGGACGGGGATCAGGCCGCGATGGACCTGGTCGCGTCCGGCGGAGCCGTCCTGCGGGCCGGGGACTGGGAGGAGATGCGCCGGGGCCGGATCTTCTTCGCCGACATCTTGGCGGCCATCGCGATGACGTTCGCGGGGCTGGTGGGCGCGGTCGCCCTGATCATGATCCATTTCCGTGTGCGCGCCCACATCGACGATTCGATGGCGGACATCGGGACGCTGAAGGCCCTGGGCTACACCTCGGGCCAGATCGCGGCGGGAATAGTGCTGCAGCTGGGGCTGGTTGCCGCGGCGGGAGCCGTGGGCGGCACCGTGGCGGGACATGCCGCGCTGCCGGCGCTGGCTCGGGCGTTGAGCACGCAGTCGGCGCTGACCTGGCGGCCCGGTTTCGACTGGGCGGCGGCCGGAATCTGCGTGGGCGTGGTGGTGGGTGTTGCCGTCGCGGTGGCGGCCTGGGCCTGTTGGCGGCTGCGGCGACTCCCGGCGCTGGCGGCGCTGCGCTCCGGGCTCGAGGCCCACGACTTCAGACGCGACCGCCTGCCGCTCAGCAAGTTGCGGGCGCGGCTGCCGTTGGCGCTGGCGCTCAAGGCGGCCGTCCGGGCGCCAGGTCAAGGGGCCACCGTCGCCGTGGCGGTGGCGGCCGCCGCGTTCATGGCGACCGCCGCCCTCGCCGCGTACCACAACATGGGCTTGGAGAGGGACAACTTCTACCGGGTGGTGGGCGGCGAGGTGCCCGACGTGGTGGTCGAGGTGGCTGATCCGGCGGACGCGCCCGGAGTGCTCGCGGACCTGGAGGCGCGCCCGGAAGTTCGCCAGGCGGTCGAGTATTCGAACACGTTCCGCCTGCGCCTCAACGACGACTTCACGTTTGGCCTGGTGACTCAGGACTTCGACAAGTTCGAGGGAACCTTGCTCTACCGCGGTCGGTTCCCGACCCACCCAAACGAGACGGCCCTAGCCGCGCGGCAGGCCGAGCTACTGGGGCTAGCGGTGGGCGACGAAGTCCGCCTCGCGGCGGGCGGCGAGGACGAGATCTACCTGGTCACAGGGCTGATCCAGACGATGAACGAGTCCGGCATGGTGACGGCCCTGACCTCGGCCGGCCTGGAACGGATCTGGCCGGACCATCCTTGGACCCAGCTGGGCGTGTACCTGGAGGACGTGGACGTGGCGGGGGACTTCGCGGACCGGTTGGAGGCGGGAGAGGTGCTCCAGGCCCCGCTGCTCGGGGCGTTGAACCTGAGGAAGCAGGCCGCGTCGCAACTCGACAGCTACGGCGCCATCATGGCCGGAGTGGCCGGCGTGGTCCTGCTGGTCGCTGCGGCCGTCACCACGCTGGTGCTGGTCGGCGTGCTCGGTACGGCGGTCCGGCGCCAAAGACGGCCGTTCGGCATCCAGCGCACCCTCGGGTTCACGACCGGGCAGCTGGCCACCGAGGTGGTGGCCACCTACTGGCCCGGCGCGGCCGTCGGCGCAGCGCTGGGTTGCGCCGTGGGCGGAATCGGGTTCCCGCCGCTGATCGGGTTGGTGTTCCGCTCGCTCGGCATCTATTCGGTCGAGATGGCGGCCTCGGCCACGGAGACCGTCCTGCTGGGGGCCGGTCTGGCCGTCTTCGCCTTGGCGGTGGCGCTGGCCGCCGCCGGGGGCGTGCGGCGGGCGACGGCCTACACGCTGGTCGCCGACTAGGACCGGCGACCGAGCGGACGGATGGCGGCACCCGGGACCAGCCTTTCGAATGGTGGCCGCCCCAGGTCGACCTGTCGGATGGCGGGAAGCCGACCGCACGGCATCGGCGAACAAAAGCGTTGTGGGCTTGGCGTTCGTGGACGTTTCGCTCGCGGGTGAGGGCAGGGCCTCGTCAAAGTCGATATGTCGGCGCGTTGACCTGGAGGTTCGTGTCGCCACACGGGCGGAAATGAAGGACGGACGCGGCCCGCGCCGGGATGATGCTGGTGATGTGTCACAA
>JAISCU010000396.1 GCA_031265345.1 Bifidobacteriaceae bacterium | reverse complement strand
GGGCCGGTCGACCGGCCAGGGTGTGAATTGCGCCCTGACGGGGTTCGTGGCACGACTGCGGCGACCACGAACACGTTTGACCCGCATTTCAGCGCCTGCGGCCGCCCCGCGCCGTCGGTTCGGGCGTGAATTGCGCCTTGACGGGGTTCGTGGCACGACTCCGGCAACCACGAACCCCGTCAACCCGCATTTCAGCGCCTGCGGCCGCCCCGCGCCGTCGGTTCGGGTGTGAAATGCGCCTCGACGGGGTTCGTGGCACGACTCCCGCGACCACGAACACGTTTGACCCGCATTTCGGAGCCCGCGGCCGTCCCACGCCGTCGGCCCGGAACTGAATTGCGCCTTGACGGGGTTCGTGGCACGACTCCGGCGACCACGAACACGTTTGACCTGCATTTCAGGTCCCCTCGCGGTCGGTTCGGGCGTGAATTGCGCCTTGACGGGGTTCGTGGCACGACTCCGGCGACCACGAACGCGTTTGACCCGCATTTCGGCGCCCGCGGCCGTCGCTCTCCGCTGCCGCGCCGAAAGTCGAGGCGGCTTCCCCCATAACGGAGCCGTGCAGCAAACCGCGTAGCTGTTCCGCACGTCCAACCTCGCCGAGGCCGCTGATTTGCATCCGATCCCTAGAACGTTTCCGCTGGTCAGCGATCAATCGTCGGCTGGAACGGCGTGCGAATCGGCTGCCTCGATCCACCCCGCGGCACGACACCCGCCCCCCGCTCCCCAACCGTCTCAACCGGCTCGACAGATACCGTCGAGTGCCTACAAATGCACCTGGTTCGGGATCGAGTGCCTCGTTTTGCACCCGTCGCGGGACGGCCCCGAGACGCTGACCTGCGGGAACGCGGAACCCTCCCATGCAAAAGCAGGCACTCGACGAGCCTTGTGGTGCAAGAGCGGGCACTCGACGGACCCCAGGGTGCAAAAGCGGGCACTCGACGAGTCTTATGGTGCAATTGTGGGCACTCGACGGATCCCAGGGTGCAAAAGCAGGCACTGGACTACGGGGTGCAATCGTGGGCGTTCGGCGCGGCGGTGACTTCGGTGCCGGGCGGGGGCCGTCGATCGAAGGCGACCACTCGCCCGCGGAGAGTCCTTGCGCGTCACTTACATGAAAGTGGAACGTTCTTGCGGGTCAGAGAGTTCGTGCTCGGCCCCACTTCCTGGCATCGAGGTGAGCCGGAGGCCACCGCGCCAGCCTGAATGGCCACAGTTCGAGGACGCGTCGCGCCTGGCTACCCGGCCAGGGTCGCGGGGCGTTCGAGGAGCCGTTGCATCCGCTGGGCGAAGCGGGCGTCGCGATTCAGGTAGGAGCGCCGTCGGCATCGCAGCAGCCAACGGCGCCCAGCGGCGTTGCGGGTGTAGACGAGGTCGTAGCGGCCCAGTCGGTGTCGCAGTTCCTCCCGGAAGACCTTGGCCGTCTGGGCGTTGGAGACCGCCGCGGGCGCGGCGAAGCTCGCTGCGGGACGTAGGCCCAGGCCCAACGGGCGGCGTTGGATCACCAGATAACGAGGATTGTCGACGGGGCTCATGACCTCGGCGATGGCTGCGGCGAAAGTCGTCTTGTCGCGCAGCGTGGCGCCCATCAGCGCCCATGACACTTCGCCGCCGAAGCGTCCAGTCTCAACTGTGACCTGGGTGCCCGGCGACGAGAGCTGGCCGCTTCGCAGCAAGGTGGCCAAGACCGCTTCGCCGATCCGGGTGGCGGCGCGGATCGGCAGCAGAGTGTTGACTATGCGCTTGCCCAGGATCGATCCGATTGCGATCAGCCCGACGCACACCGCGACCACCGCGAGCAGCGCGACCGCGCCGGAAGTGTCGAGCCACTCCAACAGGCTGGCGTCGCCACGGCCTCCGCGAGCCCCGGAACCGCCATCGGCGGACCCCAGCACGCGTAGAACTGCGGTCGGCAGCCCGATCAACAAGAACGTCACCGCCGCGAGCGTCAGCGTGTCCGCGAAGACGAACGCGACCGGCAAAGGACGGGGCGTCTCGACCACTTCCGACACCTCGGCGCGGGCGGTCTGGTCCTCGGTGCCACGCCATTCGGCCGCCAATCGGCCCCTGTCCGCTGCCAGCCGCTCGGTCCGGGCGTTGACCGCCGCGACGCCGGAGCGGTCGAACGGCGGCTCGATGGATCGGATCCGGCGGACGCCGCTGGTGATGAACGGCTGGCCGTAGACCGGACCCATGAAACCGTCGAACCGCCTGGCCACGGTCGCGAAATCGGTCCCGGCCGGGCGGCGGTGGTCGGCCGGCGAGACGGCGTCGCGGTCCCTCGGGGGCGGTTCGACGGCCGCCAGATGCCAAATGTTGGCGGTCTTGTCCGGCTGGTCTGGATCGGTCCGGATGGCGCGTCCCCGCATCTGGTTGGAGAGCACGAAACTGGCCACGAACGAGGCCAGGACCAGGGAGTTCACGCACGGCGAGTCCCAACCCTCGCCAAGCAGCGCGGCTGTGCCGACCAACACCCGCACCTCGCCCCTGCGGAACGCCTCGGTCACCAATGCCACTTTGTCACGGTTCGAGCCAGAGAAGTCGACCCGGCTGTGGCCGGAACCGATCAGCGGGCGAGCCTCGATCACGACCCCACGCGCGGCTGCTGAATCGCGCAAAGATGGGAGCGCGGCATCGGGCATAATGACCAACGACCCCGAGACCAACCCGAGGGGAACATCAACGGGCAGGGACCGCCGCAGAGCCTCGAACACCGGCACGGCCCCCATGGCGAGGAGGGGCTGGCTGGTGCCGACCAGGCCCAGATGGTCGCGGCGGATGAAATCGGACAGCACCACCAGGCGTAACTGCGGACCCAACACCTCGTGCTCCAGCCGGGCGATCCGGGTGATCGAGTCGAGCTTGCCGACCGAACGCTTGAGCTCGGAGTCGAGCCGCTCGTCGGAGGCGATCTGGAGACGCTTCTTGTGCACCAACTGGAATTGGTGCGCCAACCCGAGCGCGGTGTCCGATAGCCCCGCGAACAGGTCGGGCCGCCCGGTCAGGAACTCGGCCGCCTGGGCTGCCACCTCAAGCGTCAGCTGGGGAGCGGCGCGACGCCCGTGCAGCTCTTTCATCAGCAGGCCATTGACGGGCTGTCCGTAATGCGCCGCCACCGTGGCGAGCGCCAACCAGGAGTCGGCGTCCTCGAAGGTCGAATCCGGCAGATGCCGGGCGGCGGCGTCGAAACCTCCCGCGAGCAGCGCTTGCCCCACGGTGCCCTCGCCGACCAGCCGTTGAAGGAAACCGTCGATCCGCCGCCGATGGTCCGCGATGGCGCGCAGCTCCGGCTCAGTCGGGTAGTTCAGGTAGATGTAGTCCTGGTGCGGGCAGAGCGTCCCCTCGCGGACCAGTTCGTGCACAAAGATCTCCGCGTCGATCGGCCCGCAGAGGCTCGCGTAGCGGTCCCATTGCGCCCGTTCGGCGTCCAGCGGCGGGGTGGCGGTCAGGGCGATGATTTGCACCTCGCCCTCCATCTGGGCCAGCAGCGACTCGAGGGCTTTTTGCCATTCACGGCGCAGGTGGTGGGCCTCGTCGAGGCAGATCGTGCGGACCCCGGCGGCCCGCAGCGTGGCGAGGAGGTCGAACGCGCGGCCGCCTTCGGGCGCGTCGGGCACCGCCTGGCCTGCGGGGCGCTGGCCGTCCTCCTGCTCCCAGGCCGGGTCGGCGGCATCGGGCTCCGGTTGGGCCTTCCGACCGGTCATCGCGGCGTGAAGGGCCTGGTAGGTGACCGAAGTGAGGACGGCGGGACGGTCCAGCCGCTCCGAGACGTAGGCGTCCAGAGCCTCGTTGGGGGGCAGGAAGAAGTCGCGGAAGCGCTCGCCCCACTGGTGCGCGATCACGACCGTGGGGGACAAGATCAGCGCCGGAGCGCCCAGCCGTCGGATCAGCTCCAACCCCAGCACGGTCTTGCCGCTGCCCGGCGCCGCGACCACATGAATCCGCCCGTCGTCCAGGTGCCCAGGGACGAGGCCCAGCAGGTCGGCCTGGTAGGAGCGGAACTCGCCCCGGAACGCGGCCCGCTCCAGGCTCGGCGCGGCAGGCGGGGTCATGGTTCCAGTATCGCGTCATTCTTGAAGTTGCACGATGCCGTCCGCGCGTCCCCGCTTGACGGCCCGAGCATTGCCCTCGCTCATGATCGCGGCCGTGGAAGGCGTGGAGGCGGACGCCGAGCTGGCCGAAAAGACCGAGAAAGACCAAAACCGTCGGAGTCGCGAGAATCGGGCTGGAGGAAAAGACGAAAACCGTCGGACTCGGCGCCGGAATTCATGAATGGCGGCTTTGTTCTCGCAAGGTACGGTATTGGGGTCAAGCGTTTTGGGGGTTCGGTGACAACGATCACGGTTGAATCGGTCGGGCGCAGCCCGGTCCGGCGAATCGCCGACCTCGCAGTTCCGTGGTGGCGGGCCAGCTGGCCCTCACTGGCTGTTGCCACGGCGGGGCTGGGCACCTACTTGGTGTTGACGCTGGCGCGGTGGCATCGGCAGGACGCGCCGTCGCTGGACCTGGCGATCTTCGAGCAGGCGGTCAAGGGCTACGCGCACTTCGGACCGCCCACCGTCGACCTGAAAGGCCCCGGTGTCAACCAACTGGGCGACCACTTCTCGCCGGTGCTGGCCCTGCTGGCCCCTTTCTACCGGCTGTTTCCCTCGCCGGTGACCCTGCTGGTGGCCCAGTGCGTGCTGGTGGCCCTTTCGATCATCCCGGTCACGAACGCGGCTCGCCGCTTCTTGGGCACCTGGCAAGGCGTTTGCCTGGGTGCCGCGTACGCGCTGTCGTGGGGGCTGCAGAACGGCGTCGATGTCCAATTCCACGAGTACGCCTTCGCGGTGCCGATGCTCGCCTTCGCCTTGGCGGCGGCGCTGACCGGGCATTGGCGGTCCGCCGCGTGGTGGGCGGCTGCCTTGCTGACCGTCAAAGAAGACCTCGGCTTGACCGTGATCGCGTTCGGTTCAGTGATGGCCGTGCAGGGATGGCTGCGGCACCGGCGCCAGGCCGCCGCCCCGACCGTGCCGGACACGGCACTAGCCTCGCCGGTCGCCCAAGACTCGGGCGACCGGGCAGAGTCGCGCCACCCTGGTTCCCCGCAAATGACTGCGCTGAAGCCGAGCGAGAGTGGAGATCCCTCGGGTCCTCTTGCCGAATGCCGCGCCGGCCTGGTGTTGGCCGCCATTGGGCTGGCCGCCATGGTCTTGGTGTTCACCGTCATCATTCCCGCTCTCCGCGCCGACGGCTGGTACTACTGGGACAAGCTCGGCGCCTCCGGTGCCCCCGGCCTGGGCTTGATTGTCGGACTGCTCGACCCGCCGGTCAAACTGGGCACATTGCTGATGGTCAGCGCCGTGGTGTTGGGAGTCTGCTGGTTCTCGCCCTGGGGTCTGGTGGCGCTGCCGACCCTGGCTTGGCGCTTCGCTTCGACCGACCCGGCGCACTGGGGCACCGCCTGGCACTATTCGATGATCCTCATGCCCGTGGTCTTCCTGGCGGCGGTCGACGCCCTGCGCCGGTGGCGAGCCTCGCGGCGGCGCTGGGTGCGCGCCTTGGTGCCGACGGCCACGGTTGCGAGCCTGGTCTTCGCACTCGTGGCGACGGCCTCGTTCCCGTTGGCGAACCTGTTCAAACCGGCCACCTACCGCGCCCCGGAGCGAGCCGATCAAGCCGAACAGGTCTTGGACGCCATCGAGTCCGGGGCGTCGGTGGCCTCGGACCGTGGGCTGGTGACGCGTCTGGCCACCACTCGCACCGTCTACTGGCTGGGCGACTACCCCGAACAGGTCCAACCGGATTACGTGCTGATCGATCCGCTGAGCGGCTGGCAATCCGACCCTGGCGCCGCCGAGACCTACGCCGAGGCGATCTATGGTGGCCGGTACGAGCCCGTGAGCGGCATCGGGCAGCCGGGCGATCCTTCGGCCTACCGGCTGGCCCGGCGCGTGCCGTAGCGCGCCAAGCCGCCCGCCTCCGAGCCACCGAGCCAAGGAGCACAGCGACACAGAGCACGCGCCCTCATGCTTGTCCCGCGCTCCGGCGTGATCAATCCATCCTCAACACCATCACCCCGTGCCAGTCGTCTGGCAAGCCCCCGTCCTCGTTGGCGATTTCATGGTTGACGCTAGGCGCTTGACTCTCAGCCCGGCGGAACTCCGCAGCAGGATGAAACGCGTTCTCGATCGGCCCCAGCCAGCCGTCGCCGCCCTTGGGCATCTTCCCCCGCCGAACGTCCCGCTCCGTTTGCCAGGCGAACCACACTGGAAGCGCCAACGCTGCCACTGCGACCGCCACGGTGACAGCGAGATTCGCCCACATGGCAGCTTGCCCCTCTTCCCCCGCGGCCGAGGTGGTCGCCGCGAGCCGTCGGCCTCTACGCCGCCTGCGTCCGAGCCAGCGAGCGCAAGCCCGCCGCCAGGGTGGTAGCCCAGGCGCGCGCCCTGATCAGCTCGCCGTCCTCGACCGGCCCCGAGTAGTCGGAGACGTAGAAGGTGGCGCCGCGCCGGACGTCGGTGAAACCGGCCCGGCCCATCAGGCGGGCAGCGGTCTTGGCGGCCGAGGACGGCATGAAGCCAGTCTTGAAGGCCGTGTCCACCGTCACCACTTTGACGCCGGCGGCGGGGGGGACGGCGGCGATCCACTCGCGCAGTCCGTAGTCCGCCAGGCTTTGGCAGCCCCGCTGGTGCGCCCGCAGGCGGGTCTGGTCGCGCGGCAGCGAGTAGTCGTGGGTAGGCGCCGCCAGGATCAGCAGGTCGGTGCCCACCGGGACGGTGGCGGGCGCGTCCGCCACATCGACGGACTCGACGGTCAGGGAGTCGCCCATGGCCAGCGCCTCGGCGATGGCGTCCGCGATGGCGGCGGTGTTACCGAAGCAGGACTCGGTGATGATCAAAGCGGTCATGTGACTCCTCCTTTGCCGAAGGTAAAGTTTTGACAAGGCAAGGTAAACAGAAGTCTATAGCGCGTGCGCGGCGCCACCGTGATCGTCTCACCTGATGGGACGATGCCGCCGCCCCAGCCCCCTCGGTCCGCCAAGTTCGCGACCGCTCGGCCAGGTAGAGTTGAGCCCGTGCGTGTGCTGATCGCGGGGGCGTCGGGGATGATCGGCCGGGCTTTGCGGGCCAGGTTGGAGGGGCGCGGCGACGACGTCCGGGTCCTGGTCCGGCGGCCGCCGCGCGACCAGACCGAATATGGTTGGGAGGCCCGCGTCGGCTCGGTCCCGCCTGAGGCTATCACCTGGGCCGATGCCGTGGTCTCGCTCTCCGGCGCCCCGATTGCCCGCCTCCCTTGGACCAGGCGTTACCGCCGCGAGATCATGACCTCGAGGGTCGACTCGACCAGCGCCCTGGCGCAGGCCATCCTCGACGCCGACCGGCCGCCGAGGGTCTGGGTCGCGGCCAGCGCCACCGGTTGGTATGGGGACCAGCAGCTTGGCGCGGGGATGGGCGCTGGGCCGGACGGTGGGTCGGAGGTCGGGCGCTTGAGTCCTGGTGCCGACCCGCCGCTGACGGAGTCGTCGCCCTCGGGAAGCGGCTTCCTGGCCGCAGTGGTGCGAGCCTGGGAGGCGGCCGCGCTGCCCGCCGCTGGAGTCAGCCGGTTGGTGCGCGCCCGCACCGGGATCGTGCTGGGACCGGACGGCGGCACTCTACAACCGTTGATCTGGACCACCAAGGCCGGGCTGGGCGTGCGGTTCGGGAGCGGGAGGCAGTACTGGCCCTGGATCTCGCTCCGCGACGAGGTCCGGGCTTGGGAGTTCTGTTTGGATTCCGATTCGGTGGCCGGTGCGGTCAACCTGGTCGGACCAATCCCGGCCACTGCGGGAGAGATCGCCGACGGGCTAGCCCGTCAGCTGCACCGACCCCGTTGGCTGGCGGTTCCGGCCCCGGTTCTGCGGCTGGCCCTCGGTGACGCCGCCGAAGACCTGATATTGGCCTCGCAGCCGGTCAAGCCAGCCGTCCTGGAGGAGCACGGCTTCGGCTTCCTCGACCGAACAGCCGAAGCCGCCATCCGCACCGCCCTCAAGCCGTCGGCCTGACCCAGCGGTCCCTCGAAGTCGGACCAAAACCCATTCCGGGGACAGCGCCGGACCCGCGAATGTCCCCAGAACGCTCCGAAGTCCGATCCGGCGCGCTATTCCTTCTCGGCCGCCTCGGCCGCGTCAGCAGCGGCCTCGACGACGTCATCGACCGCGTCCACGGCACCCGACAGGGCTGCGGCCGACTCGATTGTCGACCGGCTCGCCAGCCACGCGCGCCGCATCGACCTCGGCGACGTCGACATGGGCCGGTTGCGGGCCGACGCGACCTTCTGGGAATAGGCGTGGCGCGGCCGCCGGTCCCCGGAACAGGCCGACGGTGGCTACCGACAACACACAACCCCGGTGCCAACCCCACGGACCAGCGCTACCCAGCGGCGCTACGCGCCAGGTTGTGCAGAGCCAGTGACGGTATAGCGAGTCCCTCTCGCGTCGTATTGATCAACGACGTGAGCAACCACATCATCGGATGCCTTCATGGTGTTAGGAGATTGCTAGCATCCTGGGGCGACGATGGCTGTCCGCCCTGGCACAGTGATGATGGGCCAAAAGTTTACTGAAAATAGTAAAGTACTGGCTGTGACGATCAGGGACGAGCTTTGGGACATGGCAGTGGACCAGTACGGCTATGTGACGGCCCGTGATGCTCGTGGCCTCGGGGTGCCCGTGGTCGAACTGGGGAAACTGTCCGCGCGCGGGACCTTGGAGCGGGTGTCCCAAGGGTTGTACCGCTTCCCCGAGTGGCCGGTGTCCGGGAACGACCATCTGATGGAGGCCGTGCTGTGGACCCGGGACCCGCGAGCGGCGCTGTCCCACGAGACGGCGCTGGCGGTCCACGAATTGGCTCATGTGAACCCAGACAAGACGCACGTCACGATCCCCAAGCAACGGAAGCTGCGTCGCCAGGACACGCCGCCCGCGCTGGCCGTCCACTACCAGGACCTGACCGATGATCAAATCGGCTGGTGGGAGCAGATCCCATGCGTGACGATTGCGACCGCCATCGACCAGTGCATTGCCACGCGGGTGCGCCCGGACCTGATGCTTCAAGCAATCGACCGGGCCAGGCGCGAGGGCCGGATCGACGCTGCGACGGCTGACCGGCAGCGCCGCGACCTGAAAGGGACGCCACGATGACCGTCTTCGACTTGCCGGACAAGAGTCGCCCGATTCCTGGAGTGCGGGCGTTGGACAAGTGGCTATCCGATGCGCAGAAGGAGACGGGCGTGGCGGCGGGTCCAGGTCGAGGTGTCGTTCCCTGAGGGCTCCATGGCGGAGCGGACGGCGGCCGTCGCGTCGCCGAACGTGGGTTTCTTCGGGCTGGAGACGCCTGGCGAGTTGCTTGGCGTGGCCATGGACTATCAGGCAGCCCAGAAGTTGCATGCTGCGTCCGACCCGGACGAGGACGGGTATGAGAACCAGCGCGTGCATGACATCGTTGACCTGCTGTTGGTCAGAGACGCCTTCTACCCCAACTGCCCGCCCGGCTCGCTGAAGGCCGCATGCGTCGATATCTTCAACCACCGCGCCGGGGAAGCCCGTCAGTTGGGCCGGCCCGCGCGCCGCTGGCCACCCGTGCTCCACATCAACGACTACTGGCGGCTCGCCTACCCGCCGTTGGCCGAATCCCTTGGAATAACCGTGCCTATCGAACAGGCGGTGGCGGCCGTGGAAGCCTGGGTTCAGGAAATCGACCACGCGGACCGCGAGCCGGACGGCACCGGGTGACACCGGCGGTCGAGTCATGGGTTACCCACCGAACAGCGACCCGCAAGGATCGTAGACGGACCGGGCCAACCGGCCAGGATCCATGCTGCGGGTGCTGCCCGGCATCCACAACAACCAGGGGAAATCCGAGTGTTCCGCAAGCATCTGGGAGCGACTCCGACAGAACTGATGCCGTCCGGCCGCTCAAGGCGGGCGGAGTCGGACCAAAACTCGTTCCGGGGACAGCGCGGCGCCCGAAAGCGTCCCCGGAACCCCCGAAGTCCGATCCGGCGCGCTATTCCTTCTCGGCCGCCTCGGCCGCGTCAGCAGCGGCCTCGACGGCGTCGTCAACTGCGTCCACGGCATCGGCGGCGGCTTTCTTGACCGCGCCGGAGGCTTTCTTGACAGCCCCGCCGGCCTTCTTGGCTGCGTCGGTGACGGCCTTGACGGCGTGACCAGCAGCTTCGCCAACGGCTTCGGCAGCGTCGCCAGCGGCGTCGGCGATGTCCTCCTCCGGCGCGGACTCGAAATCGTCCCAGTCCTCCTCGGCCCACGGGTCGGTGACGGGGCGGGTCTGGCGCCACAGCCAGTAGACAATCCCGGCCAGGGCGGCGCCCAACGCGCCCCACCCGATGACTCGCGCGGCGCGGCGGCGCTTGGCCTTCTTCGCAGGCTTGGCGGCGGCGCCCGCAGCGGCGCGGGCCGCCGAGTCGACAGCGGCCACGATGGCGGGCAGCGCTCGTTCGACAATCGCGTCGCGGGCGTCGTCGACCCTCGGGGCCAGGGCGCGGGCCGCTTCCTCGACTTTCGGCGCGGCGGCGGTGACGCCTTTCCGCCAGGCCGCCTCAACCCGCGGCGAGGCCCATTCCAAGGCCGCCCCGATCCGGGGACCGGTCTTGGAGGCGAGCAATTCGCCAACGTTGACGGCGACAGACATGGCCGATTCAGCCAATTCGGCGGCTTTTCCGGCCCACGGCGAGGTGTCCAGAGTCGGCTTGGCACTGGCGGCGCGACTGGTGCAGCAGGAGCGTAACTTGGCCATGGGATTCTCCTTAGAATCTGTCAGGGCGTTGCCGGAGCGGCAACATGCTTATCTCATGTTAGGGCCATCTTCAGTTGGGCTGGTGCGCGGGCAGCGGACTTGTCCAGTTGGCGGCAGCCCTGGGCCGGCCGGACGGGCAGCCCTGGGCCGGTCGGACCGCCGGACCGCGACGATCCGCTCGGCATGGGAAGATTGCCAGATGCAAGCGATTCTTCACACTTCCAAAGGCGACATCCGGTTCGAGCTCTTCGAGGACACGGCACCGAACACGGTGGCGAACTTCGTCGGTCTGGCCCAGGGCTCCAAGGCCTGGCGCGATCCGGCCACCGGCCAACCGGGCCAGGGGCCGTTCTACGAGGGCGTCCCGTTCCACCGGGTGATCGAAGGTTTCATGATCCAGGGCGGCGACCGGTTGGGGACCGGCACCGGCGGCCCCGGCTACGAGTTCGACGACGAGATTGTCCCCACCCGCACCTTCGCCGAGCCCTACATGGTCGCGATGGCGAACGCCGGCACCCGGCTCGGGCACGGCACCAACGGCTCGCAGTTCTTCATCACCGTGGGCCCCACCCCGCATCTCAACCGCGCGCACACCATCTTCGGCGAGGTCACCGACCCGCAATCGCGCCAGGTCGTGGACGCCATCGCCGCCACCCCGGTCGGGCCCGGCGACCGTCCCATCACTCCGGTCACGATCGATTCGGTGGAAATACTTCCGTGAACGATGCCGCCGGGTCGCCTCCGGGAGGCCCACCAGGTCCGCCCGGCGCGGCATTCGGCTCGCCGGATCAGGGCGTGACGGGCTGCTACCGGCACCCCAGCCGGGCCGCCTACGTGCGCTGCCAGCGCTGCGGGCGCCCGGTTTGTCCCGAATGCCAGATCCCCGCTGCGGTCGGCGTGCAGTGCCCCGACTGCGTGCGCCAGGCCGTCCGCCAGATGCCGCGAACCCGTTCCGCTCTGGGCGCTCCGATCTCTGACGGCGCGCCGGTGGTGACCATCACCATGATCGGGCTGTGCGTGATCGCGTTCGTGGCCCAACTGGCGACTGGAGTCACCGGGGGCCGGGTCACACAAGAGCTGATCATGGCCCCGATGCTGGCGTGGCACGAGCCGTGGCGGATGATCACCGGCGCCTTCCTCCATGGCGGTGTGATGCACCTGCTGCTGAACATGTACGCACTGTGGGTGGTCGGCAGCTTCATGGAGCAGGTGCTGGGGCGGTCCCGGCTGGTCGCGCTGTACCTCGGCTCGGCGCTGGGCGGCAACGCCATGGTGCTGATCTACTTCCGATTGTTCGATTTCACGCCCCAGACCGGTATGAGCGGCACGCTGGGCGCCTCCGGTGCCGTGTTCGGCCTGTTCGCCGCCACTTTGATCGCCGGGCGACGGCTGGGCGGCAACATGAGCGGGATAGTCGCCGTGATCGGCATCAACTTGGTGCTCAGCTTCACGATCTCGGGGATCTCCTGGCAGGGGCACATCGGCGGCCTGGTCGCGGGCGGGCTGATGGCCTTGATTTACGTCCACGCGCCGCCCTCGAGGCGCGAGTTGGTGGCTTGGCTGGTTCCGCTGGTCACAGGGATGGTCATGGTGGGGATAGTGATCCTGACGGCTTCGCCGTGGAGTGCGTATCCGTTGGTTTGGTGAACCGATCGCGCCGGGTTTTCCAACGGCCGCTGTGGATAAACCAGGGCCAAATGTGGATAAACCCCGTCGAAGCAGGCCGCTGGCGGTCGGAACTGTGGATAACCAAGCGATCCGGTAACCACGTCCACGGAATTACAGAGCTGTAGTTTTCCCCAGGTTTATCCCCACCTGGGGACAGCGCGGATCGCTGCGCGGCATCGGAAAATCGCCCGGTCGAGCCGCGCTCCGGCGGACCAAGCCGCGCTCCGCCCGGCGGAAGCAGACACGCAGCCCGCGAGGCTGCGACCAGCCACGGCGGGCGCCGTCGCACCGCGCCCAGCCGGGCGGGCGGCATCGTGCGGCTAAGGACCTAACGCCAACTCGCGGTCATGCCGAACCCGCCCAGGATCAGGCCGAAACCGACCGCCAGGTTCCAAGCGCCGATCTGCGGGATGGGCCAAGCGCCCTGGGAGAGGTAGTAGACAACCACCCAGACCAGGCCCAGCAACATGACCGCGACCATCACCGGAGCCCACCAAGTCGGGGACGGTTTGGGGGCCTTGGAGACCGGCGGAGCGACGTAGGTCCGCTTCTTCTTGCGCCGTGTCCTTGATTCAGGCACCTTGGTTACTCCCTTGACGTTGGGCTCAATTGGCGCGGCCTGGGGTGGCGCGCGCCGGTTTGAGCAGAACTGGCGGATATCTTGTTACAGAGTACTCAAACCGTCCAGTCGAAAGGCAACCGGTGCCGATGAGACCGCGTGATCGGACCCCTCCAGCCGCCAATGCGGGCAGCAAAGCGCTGTCGGTCGGGCTGGTGGCGGTGCTCGCGGGCGGGCTGTTCGTCTGGAACGCGAGCTCGAACCAGGGGTCCGATCTGCGCGACGCGCCGGGCCTGCGCGGCATGGTGACGGCTCGCGACCGCGAAGTCGAGGAGCTTCAAGCCCGCCAGGCCGAACTTGCCCAGACGGTCGAGGCCCTGGTCGGGACCGCCGCCTCGGACGTGGCCGGGTTGGACGCGGACGTGGCGATGGCGGCAGGCGCGCTGCCCGTGGAGGGGCCGGGCTTGACCATCACGTTGGACGATTCCGCTGGCGCGCCGGGCCTGCCAGTCGATTCGACCGTGCCCGCCGCCGACTTATTGGTCCACCAGCAGGACGTGGACGCCGTCATCAACGCGCTGTGGGCGGGCGGGGCCGAGGCGATGGCCGTCCAGGACCACCGGATCGGCTCCACCGCCGTCGTGAAATGCGTCGGGAATGTCATTCTGGTGGGCGGGCGCGTCCATTCGCCCCCGTACCGGATCACCGCGATCGGCCCGATTCAAGACATGCGCGACCACTTGGACTCCGCGCCGCTGGTTCGGGCTTATCGTGAACGGGCCAGCCGCCTCTCCCTCGGCTGGAGCACGACTGACGAGAACGAGTTGACGATCCCAGGTGACACAGCGGCATCATCGGCGCTACGGTACGCCCAGGCAATCGACTCGACGGCGGAAGACTGAGGACTGGACCCAGCGATGACTTTTCCCAACGACGACCTCGGCTCGGGAGAGCTGAGTAGCCGCCCGCAATGGCGGCCGCTGAAGCCCGCCGTTCCCGGAGCGTCTGCGCCGGTCGCGCCCGCTACTGTCCAAGCTGCGGCCCAAGCCCAGTCCGCCAGCGCCGCTGCCGCGCGGCCCCCCGCGAGGGTGTCTGCGCTCGGGTCGGCCATTCCGTCCGCGACCGCGACAGGCCCAGGGCCGACCGAATTGGGGACAGGAGCCAATACGGCCGATGCCGCCGCCCCGGTTCTCGCCGCGCCCCCAGCCGCCCCTCACGCGGGTCCTCCGGCCGCCGCCCTCGCGACCCGGCCGCCCAGCTACGCGCCTGGGCCGCCTGTTCTAAGCGCCCACTCGCCGGTGGTCCAATCTCAGGCCTTCCAACCTCGCGCGACCGAGCCCAGCGCGTCCAACGCCGTCCGGCCCGCCAGCCCAGCTGCCCACCAGCCCAGCGACTCGGATGCCCAGTTGGCTGGGCCGCCAGCCCAGTCGGCGAACTCGAATGCCCAGTTCACCGTCCCTGCCTGGCAGCCCAGTAGCGTCGCCGCCCAGCCTGGCAGCCCCGCAGCCCCCCAGTCCGCCCGCTCGGTCGATCCACAGGCCCCGACCGCAAGCCCAAACGTCGAGTCCGCCAACCCAGCTGCCCAGCCCGCCAGCCGGGCCGCCCGGCGAGCCGCCCAGGGCACCCTCCTGGCCAGCGGCCAGCCGAACGCCATCTCACCGAAGCCGGGCGCCATGTCGGCAGGACCGACCACCATGTCGGCAGCACCGACCACCGACCCATTGGCCGCAGCCCACGCCCCCATTTTCCCAGTGCCCAGCCCAACCGAGGCGGCTGGCGGAACGGCGCCAGATGACCGAGCGGCATCGTCCAACACCCGGCGCCACCGCACCGAGCAGCGCAAACGGCGGCACGGTGCGGCGATTGTGGGCGGGATAGGGGAACTCCTGATCACCGTGGGCGTGATCCTGGGCCTGTACGTGGTCTGGGAACTGGTGTGGACGGACGTCGAGGCCCACGCCGAGGCCGCCGCCGTCCGCGAGGAGGTCGTGGCGAACGAGAAATGGGTGGTGCCGGAACCGAACAGCCCATTCGCACCGCAGCACGACCCGGCGATCGACGTGCCGCCGGTCGATGAGAACCCCCTGGCGGTGCCGGGCTTCGGCGAGACTTGGGGAACGCTGCACGTGCCGCGCTGGGGCGCCGATTACAACGTGCCCATAGTCGAGGGCACAGACCGAGTGAAAATACTCAACAAGGGCCTGATCGGTCATTACGAGGGGACCCAGGGACCCGCCGAGGTGGGCAACTTCGCGACCTCGGCGCACCGGACCACCTACGGCAAGCCCTACAACAAGGTGGCCGACCTGCAGAACGGCGACTCGTTGATCGTCGAGACGGCCCAGTACTACTTCGTCTACAAGTACTACGAGTACGAGATCGTCTACCCGGATGCGATCCGGGTGATCTGGCCCGTGCCGAACGAGCAGGACGCGGTGCCGACAAGAAGGATCTTGACCTTGACGACCTGCCATCCGATGTTCTCGGCCAAGCAGCGGTACATAGTCTGGGGCGAGTTGGCGTATTGGACGGACAAGTCCGAGGGCCAACTCGAGGAATTGGCCGGACAGGGCTAGGGGGCGGCGAGATGTACGGATGGTTATGGCGCAACACTCCCGGTCCCTGGTGGGTCAGGGTCCTCCTATTCGCGGCGGTGGCGGCGGCCATCGTGGCGATCTGCTTCACCACGTTCTTCCCGTGGGTCTCCCCGCTGCTGCCGTTCAACCACGTCACCGTGGGCGACGAGGACAACCCGACCTCGGTCGAATCGGTCGAATAGGCCTTCGCCCGCCACATCGGAGAACCAGAGCCGGGGACATTCCCTAACTCTCGTTACGCCAGGGCATCAGGACAATATGCACGATGCCGCCGGGTCGGCCCCGGCAGGTCCGCCCGGCTGAGCGCTCGCCCAGTACGTCGTCTGGAGACTTATTGGGTGTGGGCTCGCCCAGAAAGTCGTCTGGAGACTTATTGGGCGACCCGCTATTCGATGTCGACCGGCGCGCCCGGGGGCACCAGCGCGACGAGCGCGTCGAGGTCCGCCATGTGCAGGCGCACGCAGCCGTTGGAGATCGCCCCGGCCGTGTCGATCGAGCCCTCGTTGCCGAGGGGGCCGTGGATGGCGGTGACCGCGTCACCCGATCCCTGCCAATTGTCGATGGTCTCGGAATGGGCGGACACGACCACCACCAGTTCGCCGTAGCCGCTCGAGGGTCCCGGTTGGAGCATGGTGACGAAGAAATGCCCGGCCGGAGTGGGTGTGGCTGGCTTGCCGATGATCGCGGGCACATCCATCACGACCTCGCCCAGGTTCAGCAGCTTCACGCGGCGTGACTCCAAGTCGATCACGATCCGGTACGGGGTGGCGGTGATGGCGATGCCGTCCGCCGCGATCCAGGCGGTCGACTCGTTCGGCCGTCCCTGCAGCCGGACCTGCAGGTAGCCGTCGGTTTGGGCGAGCACCGGCAGCTGGGACTGGTAGCCCCACCATTCCCCGGCCACCGTTCCGGACTCGGTGCCACTCGGTCCGTCGAAGGCGGCCACGTCGCCCGGCAGGTGCGCTATCGGGTAGGGGCCATCCGGCGGCACCGCGGGCGGCGCGGCCTTGTCGGACTCGGGCGCGGCGGAGGCGGTCGCGGTGACGGTCGGCGCGGGCGCTGCCGGAGCCGGTCCGGGCGTGAAGATCGCGGACCAGATCATCACGGCCAGCAGTGCCGCCGCCAGTCCCAGCGCGACCCAGCGCAAGCCGAACCAGCGCGGCGACCGGAACACTTGATCCGCAGGGCCACCATCCGAGCCGTCTGGGCTGTCCCAGCCGTCCGACCCGTCCACGGCTGGCAACTGGACGGTCGCGTCAGGATCGAACGCGGGGGGAACGGCGGTCATGGGGCTGCTTCGAGGTGACTTGTCAGCCGGTCCCGGTCGATGGCTCGGGGTTGCCGGATGGCTCAGGCGGTCCCAGTGAGATGATCAACGTGACATCGGATCCGACCGGCACCGTGGTGCCCGAAGCCGGATTCGTGCCGATCACGCGGCCGGCGGCCACGTCTGGGTCACGCTCCTGGCTGATCTTGACGTTGAGGCCCTGGGACTTGAGGTTGGCTTCGGCGTCTGCCTGCGTCGCGCCCCGCCATTCGGTGATCTTCACGGTCTCGGCCGCTTTGGCGACGAACACCTTCACCGTGGCGCCTTGGTCGAGTTGCGTGCCCTTCGGCGGATCGGTGCGGGTGACGGTTCCGGCCTCCAGGTCCGAGGTCTCTTGCTCGCGGTCGCCGACTTTCAGGCCCTGGTCCTGGATCGCGCTGTTGCAGGCGGCCTCTTTCAGGTTGGTGCAATCGGGCACCGAGGTCTTGCCGGTCGAGAGCAGCAAGGTGACCTCCGTCCCGCTGGGGACCTGCGTGTCGGCCGCCGGATCGGTGGCCGCGACCTTGTCCTTGGCCACTGTGGCGCTATCGATCGTTTTGGTGGCCACATTCACTTTGAGATGCTGGTCCTCGAGGGCTTGGCGTGCCTGTTGCTGAGTCATGTCCGAGACGTCCGGGATCGTCACAATGTCCTCGCCCAACGACAGGATGTACTTGACTGTGGACCCTTCCTCGACTTCCTCGCCGGAAGCCGGATCGAACCGGATGACCTGGCCCTCGGGAATGGTGTCGCTAGGCTCCCCCGGGCCCTCTTCCGGCTTCAGCTTCGCGGCGTCCAGCTTGGCGATGGCATCGGCCACGTCGCGGGACTCAGGCACCTGCGGCACCGTGACCATAGTCGCGCCAGGCGACTCGCTGGCGCCGTCGCCCGGCGCCTCCTTGTCCTTTCCCAAGGTGAAGATCAAGAAGACCGCCAGGGCCACCACCAGCAAGCCGCCGATCACCGAGAGCCAGATGATCCGCTTGCGTTTCTTGGACTTGGCTGCCTGCTCCTCCTCGGCGACCTCGTTGGCGTTGGGCAGGATGCCGGCGTTGTCGAAGGAGGCCCCACTCGCCGCCGGCATGGGAGGCGGATACATGGCTGGCGGGGTCGGGATGGTCGCACGCGTGGCGGGTCCCAAGACTTGGGTGGCGTCATCGGTCACCGCCGCCACTGGCGGGGCCGAGACCCGGCCGCCGTGCTTGGAGGCCTGCAGATCGGCCAGGAACTCCGAAGCCGTGGCGTACCGGTGGTTCCGGTCCTTGGTCAGGGCTTTGATGACGATCTGGTCCAGCACCGCCGGCACATCCGGGGCGTAGGCCGAAGGCGGCACCGGGTACTCGCGGACGTGCTGGTAGGCGACGGCCACGGCCGAGTCGCCTTGGAACGGCGGGCGTCCGGTCAGCAACTCGAACAGGACGCAACCGGTCGAGTACAGGTCGGAGCGAGCGTCCACGTTCTCGCCCCGGGCCTGTTCGGGAGACAAGTATTGGGCGGTGCCGATGACTGCCTGAGTCTGGGTGACGGCATCGGACGTCTCGGTCAGTGCCCGGGCGATCCCGAAGTCCATGACCTTGACCTGCCCGGCGACCGTCAACATGATGTTGCCCGGTTTGATGTCGCGGTGGACTATCCCGGCGTGGTGCGCGTACTGCAGGGCCGAGAGGACGCCGATGGTGATGTCGGTGGCCTCGTCGATGGGCAGGGCGGCGCCGTCGTGCATCAATTCGCGCAGGGTGTGGCCCTCGACGTACTCCATGATGATGAACGGCAGGTGATGGGTCACGCCGGTGGCGTCCGTCACCACGTCCTCGCCCGTGTCGTAGACGGAGACGATGGCCGGGTGGTTGAGCGACGCCGCGGCCTGGGCCTCGCGGCGGAAACGGGTCTGGAAGGATGGGTCTCTTGCCAGGTCGGACCGCAGCAGCTTGATGGCGACAGTGCGCCCGAGGCGTGTGTCGCGGCCGACGTGCACTTCAGCCATGCCGCCGCGGCCGATCAGCTCGCCGACCTCGTAGCGGCCGGCCAGTATCCGGGGAGTGAAATCCGCCACCGATCTACCTTTCCTTAGATGGGCCCAATCCGGGCGCCGTGCTAACTATACTTTCTGGCTCTACTGCCGCGCTTGCCTGGGCGAGCACGCCGCTGTGGTCCGCCCGCCACAGGCCCTCCGGGTGCGAGTCCGCGTTGAGGGCCGTGAGCAGGCCGATCACAATGATTATGACCAGTCCGAGAGCCACCAGAGTGGCCCAGATCCAATCCCTCGACACGGCCCGGCGCAGCCGTCCGGGCCGTCCGGGCCGTTCGGACTGTTCGGGATGCTCGGGATGCTCAGGCCATTCGGGCTGTTCAGACCGTTCAGGCAGCCCAGGCACTTCCGCGCCCTCGGACCGCCGGTTCGGGCTTTCGTCCCCCCGACTGGCCTCGGCCGCTGGCAGGGTCTCGATCGGCACCGCCAGTTCGGCGGCCGGAGGGACGGGCATGGGCGGCGGCCCGGGCTCCGCGACCGGCGGCAAGGGTATGAGCGGCCCCCGGGGCGGCCACGCCGGACGGCCTCGCGGAGCGTGCGGTTCGCCGCCCGTGTGCGGCTCTGCGCCCCCGTGCGGCTCGTCCTCCAGGTCGGGAGGCGGCGTCGATTCCAGTCCAGGTTCCACGCCAGATTCCCCGCCAATCGGAGCAGCCGCTCGAGCAGGCAGGGACGCGCCCGTCGCGGCCCCGTCGGCAGTGATCGGAGCGTCGGTCGGCGGCGGCGCGTTCACGGGCAGGGCCGGTTCGGTGTCCCGATCCCACATGGCGTCGGTTGGTTGGACGATGCCGCTGGGTTGGCCGGCGCCGTCAGCATCGGCGCCCGATTCGTCCAAGTCGGCGCCGGCGACATCCGTGCCCGCCGCGCCAGCCAGGCGCGCGCCCGCCACTGCCGTGGGCGGCGCGGGGACTTGGTCGACCCGGTTCACCACTGGGCCGACATCGGTCGCGGGAGCGGGAGGGGGCATGACCAGCGTGGACGGTATGGCGGGCTGCTCGGCGGTGTCCAGGTGCGCTTCACCGCCGGATCGATCGGCCGAGCGTAGCAAGGGACCGGAGGGGGTGCCGGTGCGACTGGCCAGCAGTCGGCTGGCGAGATGACGGTGGGTTTGCAGCACTTCGCCGAACAGGCCCGCCAATTCGTCGCCGCCGGCGGGCCGGGCGGCCGGGTCCTTGTCCAGCAGTCGCATGACCAGCGCCGCCAGCGACCTCTCGACCGAGCCCGGCAGCGGCGGCGGAAGCTCGTTGACCTGAGCCAAGGCGATCGCGACGTAGTTGGCCCCGCGGAAGGGACGGCGGCCCACCAGGGCCTCGTAGGCGATCACGCCGAGCGAGTAGAGGTCGCCGGCGGGTGTCGCAGGGTTGCCCAGGGCCTGCTCCGGCGCGAGGTATTGGGCGGTGCCCATGACCTTGCCGGTGTCCGTCAAAGCCAACTGGCCGTGGGCCACCGAGATGCCGAAGTCGGTCAGTTTCACATGGTCGGACGGCCCGAGCAGGATGTTGCCCGGCTTGACGTCGCGGTGGACCACTCCAGCGGTGTGGGCGGCGTGCAGGCCGAGGGACGATTGGACCAGGATCGGCAGCAGGCGCAGCGGCGCGATGGTGGCGTGCGCGGCCAGGACGTCCGCCAACGATTGGCCGTCGATGTACTCCATCACCAGGTAGCCGGTGCCCTCGTGCTCGCGGTAGTCGTGGACGGTGGTGATGTTCGGATGGTTGAGCAGCGAGGCGTTGCGGGCCTCGATCCGGAGCCGTTTGAGCGAGATCTGGTCGCCGGTGAACTCGGGCCGCAGGACTTTGATCGCCACGGGGCCGTCCGCCAGCAGGTCGTGGGCCCTCCAGACCTCGCCCATGCCGCCCACGGCGATCCGCGACACCAGGCGGTAGCGACCGTCGGCCAGGAGCAATCCGGTCTGGGCGATCATTGGAACACCGCCCCCAGGATGGAGGCCACCATCGGCGCGGCCACGGTGCCGCCAGAACCGGAGGCGCCGCGCGGGCCGCCGTCCTCGACCACCACCGCCACGGCCACGATTCGGCCTTGCGACTGCCC
>JAISCU010000355.1 GCA_031265345.1 Bifidobacteriaceae bacterium | reverse complement strand
CCGCGCACGGCAACATTGGCGGCTTCGGAGATGAAGGCGACAAGCCCAGCCAGGCGGTCGGCCAGGTCCGGCCGACGTTGACCGGCGCGGGCGCCGCACCGATGTTTCGGCTGGTGCCGCGACGGCGAGCCAACCTGTGCCGCCGTCAGCGGGCGCGACTGCTCTCACGCCCGATAGACCGACGATTGCCGCGAACGCGCCGGGGGGATACGAGGCTGGGATGCCGCGGATCGGACGCGGCAGGCAACTCGCGTCAGAGGCTGCGCGGTGTCGCTGCGGGCCGATGGCGCGCGCCCCGACCTGATCGGCGGCGTCGGACACAGCGTGGTCGCTGCCGGGGGAACAAGCGCTCAACCTGGAATTCTTGGAACCTGCACGCGGAGGCCCCCGACAGACGATGGGCTGGCGGTTCGCTTCGGCCGCCGACCGCGAGATGGTGGTCGGAGCCGTGGCCCTGGCCGCGCAGGCGGCGTCCATGAGGCTCGCCCCGGACGAGTCGGCGTGCACCCCGGCGACGTTCCGCCGCCCGGACGGGGAGATATTGTCAAATCTTGTGGATGGTGGATCGGGAGGGTGCGCCTTCCCGTCCAGTTGATCCGGTAGTTCAAGACCTCAGTTTCGATCAGTCCGGCGCTTGCAGGCGCCGGGCGGGAAGGCACACCCCCGATGACACTCAATGCTACCCAAACCCGGATCGCCGTGGACGGCCAGCCGTGGCCCGACGCGGCGGCGCCCGACCTGACCGCGCCTTTGGAGGACATCGTCCGAGCCGGGGCGCGGATGATGCTGGCCTCGGCTCTGATAGCGGAGGCGGAAGCGTACTGCGCGGAACTGGCTGGCCAACTCGACGGCGACGGGCGCAGGCTGGTGGTCCGCAACGGCTACCTGCCCGCCCGTGAGATCACCACCGGGTCCGGCCCGGTCCAGGTCAAAGCCCCGCGCGTGAACGACCGGCGCGAGGGCGAGGCGTTCCGGTCGGTGGTCCTGCCCCGCTGGGCGCGCAAGACCGCGTCGGTGGAGACCATGCTGCCGTTGCTGTACTTGCACGGGTTGTCGTCCGGGGACTTCGCGCCCGCCTTGGAGGAGTTCCTCGGGACCGGCAAGGGCCTGTCCCCGGCGACGGTGACGCGCCTGGCCGCCCAATGGGCCCAAGAGGCCGACCAGTGGGGGCGCCGCCCGCTCGGGGAGTACGTGCGCGTGTGGGCGGACGGCGTCTACCTGAAGGTCCGGTTGGGCGGGGAGAAGGTGTGCCTGCTGGTCCTCCTCGGCGCCAGACCGGACGGGACCAAGGAGCTGATCGCCATATCGGACGGGATCAGGGAGTCCGGGGAGGCGTGGGCGGACCTGCTGCGGGACTGCGCCCGGCGGGGCATGCCCGCCCCGAGGCTCGCCATAGGGGACGGGGCGCTCGGGTTCTGGAAGGCCCTCACCTTGGTGTTCCCGGCCACGAAAGAGCAGCGCTGCTGGTTCCACAAATCAGCGAACGTGCTCGGCGCGCCGCCGAAGTCCCAGCACCCCGGCGCGGTCAAAGCGATCCGCGGGATCCACCAGGCCGCGGGCCGGGCCGACGCGGTCAAGGCCGCCGAAGCGTTCACCAGGACTTATGGCGTGAAATGGCCGAAAGCGGCCGCGAAGATCAACGACGACCTCGACGAGCTCCTCGCCTTCTACGACTTCCCGGCCCTCCACTGGGTCCACCTGCGCACCACGAACCCGATCGAGTCGGTGTTCTCCACCGTCAAAGCCCGCACCAAGGTCGCGCGCGGCGCCGGGTCCAAGGCCGCCGCCATCGGCATGGCGTTCAAACTCATGCAATCAGCCTCCCGCGCCTGGAACCCCTTGAACGGGGCGCCGCTGGTCGCCCAAGTCTGGGCCGGAACAAGGTTCGAAGACGGCGAACCGGTCGGCGAACCACACCCTCAAACCCCCGAAACCGAACCCAGCCCCAACACGCCCACCCACAAGATTTGACAATAGCTCCGGACGGGACCAGCCAGTTCCGGCCCAAACGCGCAGCGGTGTTCGCTTCTGAGGCGCTGTATGCCGCCGAAGAACGCCTGCTCGTCCTGTCGCGTCAGACCACGGCGCCAATCGTTGACCTGGCGGCCATCGAAACGGCAACGGTAGATGTGGTTGACGGCGTTGCGCTCGGCACCGACCAGACCGAGGCGTTGACCGCCGTCGCCGCCTCCGGGCGCGCCGTCGACCTGCTGGTCGGGCCAGCGGGAGCTGGCAAGACCACGGCCATGCGCGCCCTCCGCGCCGCCTGGGAAATCCAACACGGGCCAGGGTCCTTGGTGGGCTTGGCCCCATCGGCGACCGCCGCCGCTGTGCTCGGCGAGGACCTCGGCATCGCGACCGAGAACACTGCCAAATGGCTCGCCGACCACGACCGGCGCGGCGCCGCGTTCCGGGCCGGCCAACTCGTCATAGTCGGCGAGGCCTCTTTGGCGGGCACGTTCACCCTGGATCGGATAGCGGGCATGGCCGCTGGGGCCGGCGCGAAAGTGCTGTTGGTGGGCGACTGGGCGCAACTCCAAGCCGTCGAAGCGGGCGGAGTGTTCAGCCTGCTCGCGGCGGACCGCGACGACGCGCCCGAACTGTTCGACGTCCACCGGTTCCGCCACGATTGGGAGAAGGCCGCCTCGCTCGGGCTGCGGCACGGGCATGTGGAAGCCATCGAAACGTATCAGGCGCACGGCCGCGTCCACGACGGCGACACCGAAACCATGCACGACGACGCCTACACGGCCCTGGCGGCACGATCTCGGCGCAGGCCTGTCCTCGGTCTTGGCGGCAGATGACCGTCGCACCGTCGCCGCGCTGAACGCCCGCGCCCGTGAAGACCACATCCAGGCGGGCCTGGTCGATCCGGGCCGGAGCGTCGGCTTGGCTGCGGGCACTTCAGCGTCGGTCGGCGACCTGGTGATCACCCGTCGGAACGACCGACGCCTGACAGCGGGCCAGACGGGTTGGATGAGGAACGGCGACCGCTGGACCGTGACCGCGATCAACAGCGACGGTTCTGTGGCGGTCCGACGGGCCGGCCACAGCCGAGGAGCGACGGTGGTGCTGCCCTCCGCGTATGCCGCCGAGCGGCTTGACCTCGGTTACGCGGTGACCGGCCACGGAGCGCAGGGCGTCGCGGTGGAGACCGCCCACGTCATCGCCACCGGTCGGACCGCCCGCGAGGGCTTGTATGTGGGGTTGACGCGGGGCCGGGAAGCCAACCACGTCTACGTGGTCACTGACACCGACCAGGCTGACGCGGACACGCTCCGCCCAGAGCGTGCGACGGCCGCCGAAGTGCTCGCCCGAGCGGTTCAAACCTCCGGCGCGGAATCCTCGGCTCACCAAGCCCAGCGGACCGAAGAAGAGCGCTGAGACTCGGTCGCCCAATGGGCGGCGGAATACCGGACCATCGCCGCGGCGGCCAGACCGGCCCAGGGCCAGGCGCTCGCCACCGCCCGCGGCATGGCTGTGCGCCCGCACAAGGGTCTCATCGTCGGCCTGATCCCAGAACCGGCGTGGCCGGTGCCCGCCGACCTGCGAGCCGGTCTGGCCGATCTGAAGGACCGGATCGAACAGCGAGCCAGGGACCGGCTGGCCGAGGCGATCCGTTCAAGTGAGCCGTGGATGGCTTCTCTCGGGCCGGTTCCATCGGAGGAACGCCAGCGGGACCGCTGGCACGCGGCCGCGCTGACGGTGGCCGCCTACCGCGACATGCACGGCATCGACAGCGGCCAACCCCTCGGCAACGTGCCTGCCGACCCGGCGCAACGATTGGACCATGCCCGCGCCCATCGAGCAATCGCCGCCCTGCGGCGTCAATCACCGCGAACCCCTATTCCGGTCGCCGCCCCAGGCTCGAGAGATGGTGCCCCAATCGTTGAGTTGTAGCGGACTCGTGTCGCACAGTGATCCTTGACCGAGCCCGGCATCCAAGGCACCGGGACGCGGGGGAAGAGATGCAGGCCCGCGAGGAACGGGTGGCTGCGGAACAGTCAGCTATAGTCATGCACGCAACAGCTTCCAGCATATATGAGAAAACGGTGTGCGAATGACTATACCCAAGGCGTTGCCCAGACGTCTGGTCGGCATGGTCGAGGCGATGGAACTCGACCAGCCCCGCGTGGTCACGCTGCCCGAGTTGACCAAGATGGCGATGGAGGCCGGCGCGAGCGCCGACGAGGCCGGTGCTGTCAAGCTGGTGTACCGCCTGCGCGACCTCGGCTGGCTCGGCACCGTGCGCACGCAAGGGGCATGGGAGTTCAACCCCGGCTCGCGGGCCGGCCCGTTCGGGTCGGGCGACCCCTTCATCGAACTGCGCGCCCACCTGGCCGTCGCCCCGGCGTGGACGGGCTGCCTGGCGATGGAGTCCGCCGCCACCGTCCTGGGCCTGGCGCAGCACTTGCCTTCACGGGAGGTCGTAGCCCTCACGCCGGGAGAGCGCCTGCCGAGGGCCATGTCGGATTGGCGCACGGTCACCTTTGGCCTGCCGGGAGCCGGACGGGCCGTCGAGGACGGCCTGCCGTTGTGGAACGTCGAAGGGCTGGTCGCCGGGATCGCGATCCGGCCCTCCGGCTACCGTGACCTGGCCGGACTGGCGCAATGGCTGCCCGAGGCGGGGGAGCGGCTCCGCAAGGACGAGTTCTTAGAGTGTCTGGCCGGCAGGCCGGATGCCGTGTGGCAGCGCGCCACCTACCTGCTCCGAGTGGCCGGGGCCGCAGCCATCGCTGAGGTGCTGTTGGAGTCCAGGCCGCCGAGACACCCGGTCTGGTTCGGCGCGACCAGGACGGGCGGCTTGTACGATCCAGTCGCCAAGGTCAGCGACGCAGACCTCGGCCGCCATCTTGAAGGAGGCGTCGGCGCATGAGCCCGCTCGCGGATGGCCCACCGGGCCCGCCACCGCGCCCTCAGCTACAATCGAAGCCGCATGCGGGTGAGGCGAATCGGTCAGTGCGCCTCTGTCCGTGCGCCAGGTGCTCAATGATGATTCTGGAAGGGCCACAACATGCCGACGCCGCTCTTCGCTGCACTGCTCGTCGCAGCGCCGATTGTCTTTGGAGCGATCACTGGAAACGTTGCCGTTGCCGTGGTCGCGCTGGCGTTGGTCCTCGTCGCCAACCCGATCATCTGGAAGGTCCGCAAGGATCGCTATTTTGGATCGGAACAGTTCCAGGCGCTGCGCGCACAAGTGGCATCGGTTGTCATCGAACACAATGAGGTCGCGCAGTACGTGGCCGAGATTCGGGCAGGAGGATCGTTCGACATCGGAGCATCCTCCACAGGTCTTCATGCGCAGTTGGCGACGTTCGAGAACACCTCGGCATGGAAGAATCGACGCGACCGCAACCTCGCCGAATACGCGCCGCACGTGCATAACGCGTCCCTGCAGGTCGTTCGCCGCGCGAGCATGGAGCCCATCAAGTACCTCATGAAGTACTTCTCCATCAAGGCGGACAAGCCGACTCTGGCTGACATTCAGCGGGTAGCCGGGTCCATCTCCCGGTTGGAGAATGCCGTCTTCAACCTGCAGGAGCGTGAGACGGCCATCGCGGCGAGGATCAACCCGCCCGCGTTCATCCTCAAGCGTTACGCTGATGTGTTCTGGTGCCAGATCGGCGTCCACGTGTCGCCCATTTCGGTGCCGTATCCGGAGTACAAGTTCCAGTACGTCTCTGCTGGTGGCAACAGCAGCCAGGAATCGGCCATCCGACTCGACACGCCCGCGCTTGATGCGCTCTCCGCGACGCTTGCGGAGAAGATTCGCTGGGCGAAATCGGCGGCCGGGCAGCGCGCGCTGATGACAGCGGCACTGCGAGAGCAAATCAAACAGCGTGACCGGTACACGTGCCTGCAGTGCGGCGTTTCTCTTGCCGCTGAGCCTCATCTGCTGCTCGAGGTGGACCACATCATGCCGGTGTCCAGGGGTGGCCTCAGCATGCCCGAGAACTTGCAGACGCTGTGCTGGCGTTGCAACCGCTCGAAGGGCGCCAGGATCGTTGCCTAGCGCTCTTGCCGGAAAGCCCAGTCCTGCAGACGATTGCGGTGATCGCTGAGGTGCTTCCCGCACGCATTAGGAGCCATGATCCTCTGAGGCTTTGTTTCGGTGGCTGCGGGTGTCAAGCTGCGTAGGGCGCGCACCAAGTCAGGGATTCTGCGCTCCGGCTCGGTGCCCAAGTGCCCAACCTAAGTGCCCAGGCCTGGTGCTTATGTGTCTAAGCCCGGTGACTATGTGTCTAGGCTCGGCTCAACCCTCCTTGTGGCCCATGCCGTTCTGCCGTCCCACGGCACGAGTACATGTCGCGGCGCCCGTGACCGGCGCGGCAGGATTCGGACCGGGCAGGTGCCCCTGCCGGAGTCCCCGGTCGGAGGGGAGAGTCTGTGCGCTCGCCACAGAGTGGAATTGAACGGGGTCGGTCGAAACAATCACTTGAAGTGGTAATATCACTGCTGTTCGTTCAACTCAGGAGCGGCAGATGGCAATCAGCAAGTATCTCGACACGCATCAAGTGTTCACGGCGGTTGGGTTCGCGGAGGCCTTTCCCGGCAGCGTGACGGACGTAAACCTGCTGGCTCGGGCGGCCCGTTCAGGCGCGGTCGACCGCGTGCGGAGGGGTCTGTACGTGTCGAAGACCGGCCAATTCGGCCACGCGCAGGCCGACCCGTTCGACGTGGCCGCGGCGGCGGCCGAAGACGCCGTGTTCTGTTTTCTGTCCGCCCTGCAACTCCACGGCCTGCTGCACAACCTGGTGAGGGTCACGCAGTTCTACAGCGGGCGTCAAGTCTCATGGTTCGAGTACGCCGGGCACTCCTATCGGCCGCGCCGCCTCCCCAATGGGCCGCTCGACATCCAACGCCTGCTCACGCCATCGGGCCGGGCTTACACCGTCACCACCAAGGAGCAGACGGTCCTCGACGGGCTCGCGCGGCCCGGCCTCGCGGGAGGGGTCGAGAACCTCCTGCGATCGCTGTCAGCGGTGATTTACCTGGACGCCGAAAAGCTGTCCGACCTGGCGGCCGGTGCCAGCGCCAGCACCCGGGCGAAGCTCGGTTGGGTCCTCGACGTCAGACGCGAGGAATGGCGGGGCAGCGAGGATCTGCTGACACAGCTGTCTAACGTCAGCGGCGGCCCCTACTATTTCTCGTCATCCAGGGAACCGAAGGACAGCCATTGGGTCAACCGCTGGCGGCTGTACCTTCCCTACCCGGAACAGGAGATGGCGGCATGGCTGGAGCTGTAGCCCCCGACTCCGCCGGTTCTGGGCCAGAAGTTGGGGACAAGCTGGTCCGTCTGCTGGTGCCCCTGGACCGACTTGGCGGCATCCGGTTCGCGCGAGAGGTGCTGTGCGCGGATATGCATGCCGGCCCCCGATGCCTTTCGCCCGCCTCGCGGCATCCGGCAAGGCGCGCCAGAACCCTTGGGCTGCTAACCGTCTGGCGGAAGGGCCGCCTCGGTGAGTTCTCTCGCCGCGGGATGTTGGCGGGCGAGCTTCTTGTCGAACGTCCAAAGAGGGGTTGCGCCTGTCGCGGCGGCGTGGGCCGCGACGTAACAGTCCTCGAAGCTCAGCTTGGGGTGGCCAACCCACCAGTCCAGCGCCGCGGCCACAGTCTCCTGGTCGGTGTGGAGGTTGTCCAGATCGAGCAAGTCCTTCAGCGCGCCTGCGGCCTGCTCGCGGGTGGCCTGGTAATGGCTGGTCAACGCGTGGACGAATTCCATCAGGACCACCGGGGACGCGGCCAGCGGGCTGCCCGGCCGACCGATCAGCCCACGGGCCAGGTCGCGCTGCTCAGGTATGTCCCCGACAGTGAGCCGGAGAAGGACGTTGGCGTCGACGGATTCCACGGTCAGGCCTTGGCGGGACGCTGGGAGTAGTAGGCGGCGGCGTCTCTCAGCGGTCTGGTGCCCGGCTTGGCCAAGGCGCTCCAGCGCTCGGCGATGGCGTCGATCTTGGCCTCCTCCCGCCGCCGCCACGCGGCGGCGTCCTGCGGCGCGGCGGTCGAGGTCTCGCGTTCGAGAGCGGCGAGCGCCCGTCCTGACAGATCCGCGTCCATCAGCACTGCGGCCGGCCGGCCGTGCTCCGTGATGGTCACAGGCTCTCGTTTGGCGGCGTCGAGCACCCTTCCCCAACGCTGGCGCGCCTCGCTGGTTGTCACGATTATCATGGGAGAATTGTACAAATCAGCGGGTTTAGCCGCAACGACGCGCTGAGCGAGGATGATCTGAGCCGACTGGGCGCGCCCGAGCCGGTCTCGGTCGCGGGTTGGATAGCCTGGTTGGCATGTTGGATGTCTCCGTGGCTGGTCGCTGCGTATGGGACGTGGCCCCGTCCGTTCGATGCGAAGGGGGTGTCTGATGCCGTTGGAGTTGTCGCTGGATGAGTCTGGGCGGGTTGCGCAGCCGGAGGGCAAGACCCGCGAGTACAAGCTGAACCTGGCGTCCAAGGACCGGGTGTTGCAGACGGTGGTCGCGTTCGCCAATTCGGCTGGCGGGGAGTTGGTGGTCGGTGTGCGCGATGACGCCACGGTTGTTGGCGTGGGGGAGCCGCTGTTGGAGCAGGACAGGTTGTCGCGGATGATCGCCGATTCGGTCAAGCCGCAGTTGGCGCCACTGATCGAATTGGTCACAGTCGCGGGGAAGACGTTGCTGGTGGCGAGCGTGCCGCTGGGTTCGCAGCGGCCCTACTATCTGAAAGCGGCCGGGCGTTACGGCGGCACGTATTACCGGTCCGGCGCGGACAACTTGCAGGCCGGCGCCAGCATGGTCGACGAGTTGGCGCTCTCGGCGCAGGGGCGCACCTTCGACAAGCTGCCTTGCGTCGACGCGAAGATGGAGGACCTGGACCTGGCGGGCTTGGCGTCCCTGTTGGGACGGGACGTCACGGAGAACACGCTTCGGACCCTGCATCTGGTCTACGACGACCAGGGGAGGATGGTCCCCTCGAACGGCGGGGTGTTGGTGGCCTCCCCGAATCCGGAGATGTTCCTGCCGCATGCTTGGGTGCAGTGCGCCCGGTTCCGCGGGCCGGGCAAGCGCAACATCACCGACCAGGCCGAGATTTACGGTCCTGTGCCGCTGGCGGTGGACAAGGTGATGGAGTTCTTGAAGCGGAACGCGTTCTTGTCCGCCGAGTTCGGGGACGAGCCTCGGCGGGTGGACGTGTGGTCCATCCCGCTCGACCCGTTGAAGGAGTTGGTCGTCAACGGGCTGGTGCATTCCTCATATGCAGACCACGGCACGCCCCTCAAGGTGGCGTTCGAGGACGAGAGGATTTGGATCGAGAGCCCCGGCGGGCTGGTGCCGGGCATGACCGTGGAGAAGATGAAGCGCGGCGAGTCGTCGTCCCGGAATCCGGTGCTGGCCCGCATCTTCAGGGAGTTGGACCTGATCGAGGAGTGGGGCACCGGCATCCCGCAGGTCATCGAATCGCTCAGGACCGCCGGCTTGCCTGAGCCGGACTTCTATGAGAGCCGGGAGCGGATCCGGATCACCGTCCACATCCAGAACCACGATCCCCTGAAGTTCCGTCTGGACAGTGACGGTCGGCGACGGGTACCCGACGAGCACCAGGTCGCCGGGAGCGAGCACCAAGTGAAGCACCAAGTGGTCGGCGGCGAGCACCAAGTTGGCGAGACGCGGCACCAAGTTGAACCGTCACTCGGGCGGCGCTCGGCCGCGATCCTGAAGCACTTGGAGGCCGGAACGGCCAGTCGCGGCGACATTTTCGCGGCTTTGGGGGTGCACAACGACCACCGCGCCTACTTGCGCCACTTGGTGCCGATGATCGAGCAGCGGTTGGTCGCCATGACGAATCCTGACAATCCGACGGCCTCCACCCAGCGCTACGTATTGACCGAAGAAGGCAGGCGTGTCCTGGCTTCGTTGGGAGCAGGACATGATGGATGAGCATGGTGCTGGGGAACGGCGATCCGGGTGTCAACTCACTGTCCACTTTCAGCCGAATCAGGCCGAATCAGACGGTATCCTCCGCAACCACGCTGGGACTGTTGTAGCAGGTCAGGCGCACTTCACGGCATCGGGCAAGACCTCGCGGAACCCTAGACCCGCTAACCGGAGGTCGGAGGCTCAAATCCCCCGCTACGAAATGCCTGGTCAGGTGTCACGAGAGGCTCCGACCGGGTGGGCTGTTCGTGTTCGACGTGGTCGCGGCCGGCCATATCGAGGTCTGCGGCGAGGCCATGGCCAGACCCATATGCACGATGCCGTGCGCGCGGCCTGGGCGCGCGGCATCGTCCACCCTCATGGTCGGTTTGGGCGCCTGACGGAACCCTCGAACCGCCAACCTCTACACGGGATCGACGCCCAAGACCTGGGAGAGGTTGCGGGCCTTGGCGAGGGTCAACGACTTGCCGCGGCGGGCGGCGATTTGGGCCAGGCCCGGCCAGGCGGCGGACTCGGCGGGAATCAGGCCCCGGCGCGCGGCCTCGATCAGGCGCGGCGCATGGAATTCGGCCGTGCCCAAGATCGGCAGGAGCCAGCGAGGCGCAGGCCCTTCCTTCTCAGCCGCGAACGCTACCGACTCGGTCAGCCAGGGCCAAAAGTACGGCAGCAGGGCCGGCGTGCGCTCCAGCGGCCGGGCCAGTCGGCCTGGGTCGAGCGGACTCGAACGCAGCAGCATCCGGGCGGCGGCGCGCACCGCCTGCGAACCGATCTTGCCCTGGGTCGCCAACGATTTCACCAGGCGTTCGCCGTCCTCGCCGTCCCGACCCGGCAGCGCTCCGCTGGCCAGAGCCACCGCCACCAGCGAATTCGACAGCGGCGGGCAAGGCATGGGGTTCTCCGGCGGCTCCCTGGCGTCCACGGCCACGGGCAGCGGCTCCGTCCGGGTCGAGGCCTCACCGCGGTCTGCGTCCCAATACAGCCACACTTTGTCCGACCATCCGACTTCGTTCAGGTTGTCGCAATCCGGAGGCACGGGCCGGCCATCGATGCTGCCCTGGCGATCCAGCTCCCACTCAAACAAGTGCGGCACGACCAGATACCGCCTCCGGCCGCTCCCGGGGAAGGACAGGACCAAGCCCAACGGCTGCCACCAACCCCTCGAATCCAGCCACTGCGCTGTCACGTTCACGCCGTCGTCGATCGCTGGGAGCCCGCCTGCGCCCTCCGGCCAGAGCTCTTCGAAGGGCCGTTCGGTGGGCGATGCCGCGCCACGGCTTGACCGCCGCCCGTCAGGGGTCGGCGTTGGCGGGTGGGAACCCTTGCCCGCCTCGGGCTGACCGGCTTGAGCGGCCGGATCGGCCAGTGGGGCGGCCGGGCGAGGTGGGGGCAGCTTGGCGACCACTTCCCGCGCCACGGCCACCGCGCGCGAGGACCCACCCCGCGCCATGAGCGTCCGCGCTCCTGGAAGGTCCAGGGCCTCGGCCGGCGCTGTCCCGGCCGCCACGCCGACGCGGACTTCGGGCAGGAACTCGTCAATTGCCTCGAGTGCGTTGAGAGTGCCTGCGAGCAGCCGGGGCGCCCGAGCCGAAGTCAGGACGAGCCGGTCCAGCAGAGGCCAGACCAGCGCCAGCATGCCAGTGAGCGCCAAGTCCCGCAACACCGCCACCAAGGCCGCCACGTCCTTCGGCTGCCGCTCCCAGTCCAGGTACGCCAGGTCCGGCACGCCAGGACGGAGCAGGCCCCGCTCCCAGGCTTCCGCCACCGCCAGCGCCGCGTCGGGCGCGGCCCTTGGTTTGACGTAACGCTGGATGGCCAACATGTTCATGGCCGCTCCCGGCGTCAGCGGCGCGGCCCGCCGAGCCGCCTGCCGCAGCCGCAAGCCGAGGGCCACTCCCTCGTGCTCGTTCCACCTGATTCGTAGATAGGCCGCGTCGCCCCAGCGCGGGAACTCGTCAAAATCAGGGGGCACGGTCATGCGGGTGTAACCGATGCTGCCCTTCCCCGCTCTCTGCGCCAGTTGCTGCTTGACCGTCTGGCGCGGCCCCGTGCTCACCCGGTCCGCCCCGTTCACCGGGTCCGCCGTCAAGGACGTGCCGCTGAAGGGGGCGGTCTCCCAGAAACCGCTCATTCCCCGTGCTCCAGGCACCAGGGCGGGTTCCGTCAATCGGTCCCGCAGGTATTCGGCCGCCGCTGGCCCCCCGATCAGCCCGGTCGGCTCCCCGGTCGGCGCGACGACCGGGACCGCAAGCCCCTCCAGGCGACCCAGCACCGCGGCATCCGCTGCCCCCGACCGCGCCAGCGCCAGCAGGAAGTCGGGTTCGCTGGCCGAGACGCCCGCCGCCAGATATTCCTCCAAGCGGTCGGCCAGGTCAGCCGGATCGGTCGCAAGATCAACGGTGCTCGGTTCTGACAACAGGCAGGGAACCTGGCCCAGCCGTTGGAAGACGGCCGATTCGCGCGCGGGCAGAAGGTCGCATGTGCGGTCGGCCCAGGCGGGATGGTATTCGACCCGGCCCACCCTGAAGGCCGTCCCCACCTCGGACAGGAACGTTGGCACCCAGTACAGCCCGGCCGTACGGGTCAAGTTACGCACGCCGGTCAGAGCGGCGCATGCCGTCCCCAGGTCAGATCGCGCCACCGCATTGGCCACCGCCAAGAACCGTTCGACCGCCAGGTCGGCCAGGCTGACTTCGGGTCGCCCGAACAATTCGGCCAGTGAGTCGGTCAAGGCTTCGGGCGTGTCTGGTCCGCGCTCGAACCGAGGGACCTGCCAAACATCGGGAACCGGATGCCACAAGCCCAACGGTTCCTGGGCCGGGGACACCGGAGCGGTCTTGATCTCCCATCGCTCCATCAAGGAACGAGCCCGTCGCGCCACGCCCGCGTCCCGATCGGCGGCCAATTCCTCGAGCTGCGGCACCACGTCTTCGACACCGTCCGGGCGCCGCCGGTTCGGTCGTGGTCCGGTCCAGCGAAGAGAGCTCCAGACCGCTCAAACCCACATCGAGACGCAACAACTCGCCCGGCGCGACGCGAGCCAGCGCGGCCCGTGCCGTGGTCCCGATGTCCACATTGGTGGTACCGCGGGCGATCTCACCGCCGTCGAACCCCGCGCCCAGCAGGTCCAATCTGGCGTAGACGCCGTTGCACGCCGAGAAGCGCTCGGCCCGTAGCCGGTCGCCATTGGCGGTCAGGACCGGATCGCGGAGGTTGGTCGGCAGGTAACTGAAGTAGTTGGTGGCGGCGATGTCCGCCAGCACTGCCAGGCCGCGGGCCACGACCTGCGGATGGGCGGCAAACCCGTGGAAGAAGCTGGGCGAGACGTCGATTCCGGTCGGCGTCAGCGCTGGCGCGAGAGCCTGCTCCACGCGGCCAGGGGACACACGGGATTCGCCTTCATACGCGCGCAGCATCGAGTGGCTCCCTTCGGCCGGATGGCGCTTTCGCTTCAGTCATACAGTGTCCCACTGCGCCTCAGGCGGCCTCGCCCAAGTCAACGGCGCTTGCGCGACCAGGTCGGAGCTCACGCACCGGGCTAGACACGCGCCACGGCATCGGCGGCCGGTGTAGTCAAACCGACAGGGCGACGATGCCGCGCGGCCGCCCCCGGCAGGCCCGCCGGGCCCCATAGGTCAGCCCCGGCGCCATTCTGCCCCCGCCGACGGGCTCCCACCGCCGAAACCTGCGGTGGTCTTGTTGGCAGCACAGCTCTGTCGCTGTGATCCCCACAAGAGCCCTCCGGAGGAAAACTTGAATAACGTCAGGCCCCATGACGGGCCGCCCCATTTGGCCGCGAAAGCGAAGAAACTGGCTAGTCTGGGCGGCGCTGTCGCCTTGGCGGCCGCACTGACCATCGGCTCCGGCGCCCTGGCGGCGCCTGCCCATCTCGACCCGTTGGGCCGTCTGGCCGACGGCTCCGTCGACTTCAGCGGTTGGACGCTCTCGAGCGCGGCGGCTGGCGATTCGCTGGCCACCGACCAATTCCTGCGCAATGGCGTGACCTACACGGTCGACGTCCGCGCGCCTGGCGGCAGCGCCAATCCGATGTTTGCGAGCGTCATCACCAACACCCAGGCTGGAGACTCTCACAGCTATGCCTACCGGCAGGGCAGCGCGAGCACGAGCGATTACATGGTGTCGGTCGGTGGCACTCGCGATGCTATCTCCTGCTATGACCGTGCCTATTACACCCACACTCTGCAAGGGTCGCCCGCAGCCGCGAAATCCTGCGAGGACGATTCGGTCGGCGGCACCACGCTCAAGTACAGCGAAGTGGTTCGGGTCATCGCTGACGGGCGTGTCGCGCATGACGTGACTGTGACCAACACGGGCGCCAGCCCACTGGCAAACTTCGATTTCGGGGTCATGCTGGACACAATGCTGGACTCGGATGACAGGGTGCCGCTGACCAAGAGCACCAACAATGCTCTCTACATGGAGAACACGGGATTCCGTCTCCATTTGGCTATGACTGGTGGCGACCGTATGCTTGCGGGTCCGTGGCCGCGTTCCGACACGCTCCAGGACTGGGTCAACATCCGTGACTTCAATTCCGGCGACGTCGTTCTGACTGGGGTCGATTCGGCCATCGAGTACCAAGCCGTGAACCGCACCTTGGCAGTTGGCGAGTCGTTGACCATGTCCTACGAGGAGCGCGTCTTCTCAGCCACGGAACTGCAAACCGGCAAAGCGAACGTGAAACTGGTTGACGACGATCTGTCCGGCGCGACGGTTACGCCGACGGACCCGGCGGCGGTGGAACTGATCGGTGAGCCGTTGACCGATGTCGGCTTCGCCGACGAGGACGCGGCGCCTTTGGTGCCCGCCGGCTACAGGATCGTCGCGGTCCAGAACGTGGACCTCTACGACGACGACAACGCCTCGGTCCAAGAGATCGTGGTCCACCTGACCCACATCCACACGCTCGGCACCATCACGCAGACCCGCACCGTCACCTACGAGGGCGCCGGGGACGCGACCCCGGCGGCCGTGACCCAGACCCAGACCTTCGACTTCGACAAGGACGAGGCGACCGGCGTCACCACGTACACCAACGGGACCGGCCTGGACGCCGTGCCGAACCCGGAGATCGAGGGCTACTGGCCGTTGCGCGCAGGTTTGCCCGCAGTGGCGGCCGGCGCTGCTCCGACCACCACGACCCCGGCCGATGCCGCCGTCACGGTCCGCTACGTCACCGACGAGCCGCAGGTGGTCATCGCGTCGGAGCACGGCGTGGAAGGTGGCCAGGCCACCGTCAGCGGCAGCGACTCGTTCGATCCGCGTGGCGCCGGGGATCTGGCCTTCGCCTGGGACCTGGACAATGACGGGGCCTACGACGACGGCGACCAGGTCGAGGCGGCCCTGGCCCTGCCGTTGGCGGGCGCCTATCCGGTGGGCCTCCAGGTGACGGACGCGTTGGGTCGCACCAACACCGCCACCTTCCAGGTCCAGGCCTCGAACGTGGCGCCGGTGGTCTCCATCGGCGCGAACGTGGAGATCAAGGCGGACGGCGTCTTCAAGCGCGACGGCTCGTTCACCGATCCTGGCGCGGACAAGTGGTCCGGCGAGGTGCTGTACGGCGACGGCTCGGCGGCCCAGAAGCTGACTCTGGACGGCAAGGGCTTCAAGCTCGACCATCGCTACACCAAGGCCGGCAAGTACACGGTCACCGTTCGCATCAAGGACGAGGCTGGCGGCGCCACCGGCGAAGCCAAGATCGTCGTGACGGTGCCGCCTGCGCTGGCTGTGACCGGCCCGCAGGACTTGGCGCCGGTGACTGCGGCAGGCGCTCTGGCGCTGATCGCGGGCCTCGGCCTGGCACTGGTAGCCAGGCGGCGCCAGCAGCGGGTGCGCGCCTGAGCAGGTGGAGGCGCGACCCCCAGGGGTTCGCTTCGAGGGGGAGTCACGGCGTGGGCCGGGGCTCCCCCTCGGTTTGTTAAGGTGGGTCTTGATGACTGGCATGGTGCACGATGCCGACCCGGCGGCATCGGCGGAGAAAGTAGTGGTCGCCTTGGCCGACTTGGGCGTCAAGGCGGCCTCTGCGGTCATGCTGCCGCCTGTCGGTTTCACGTTGGCGGCGGGCCGGGTGGCGCTGCTGACGGGTCCGAATGGGGTCGGCAAGACGACCTTGTTACGGGTCCTGGCGGGCCAGCAGCGGCCCAGTTCGGGCTCGGTCCGGGTCTGCGGGTTCAGGCCCGACCAGCGGCGACCGGCCTTCCGGCGCCGGGTGGCGCAGATGCTCTCGACGCGCCCGTTCTGCCACACCATGACGATCGGCGAGCATATCGGCTTGGCGGCGATGACCTGGGGGTATTCGCCGTCCGCTGCCGCCGCCTTGAGGGACCGACTGCTCGACCGGTTCGACATCGCCCGGCTGGCGGACCGGTTCCCCCACCAGCTCTCGATGGGCCAGGTCCAGTCGGCGTCGTTGTGCGTGACGTTGGCGCGGCCCTTCGACCTGCTGCTCCTGGACGAGCCCGACCACGCCTTGGACGATCACCGCCTGCGGGCGCTCGAAGCGCAACTGCGGGCTGTGGCCGATTCCGGTGCCGCCGTCGTGGTGGCGACCCACAGCCGGGCGCTGCGGTCCTCCATGGCCGACCAGGTGATCGACCTGGAGGCTCTGCGCTCGGCGACGGCGACCCGTCTCAAACTGGGGACGGACGTCCCGCCCGCCAACCGCGGCGCCGGCCATGACGGTTGACCGGGGGGCCGTCAGCCTAGCGCGGGCACCGTGGGCCGAGCCGCCTGCGGTGACTTCAGCCGCGGCGTCACCAGGCGCGGCCGTCCCTGGCGCCCCTGGCGGCCCTACAGGGGACGCCTCCGGCGCGGGACATCGCTCGGTTTGGAGCGCGATCTACGAGGCCGTCGTGGGCTCGGCGATGGTGGTCGCCATGGCGGTCGCGGGAGTGAACGAGGCCCTCCATGACCCGCAGGTCCAGGGCGCGCTCGGTTGGTTGGTGCCGACGAGCCACCAGTTGGCGGCGATGGCTGGGATGGTGGCCGCCGCCCTGGCTCTCGGAGCGGTGCGCGGGCCGGTCATGGCCGAGCCGTTCCGCCTGGTCCTCGCGTTGGAGGGGCCCGCGCGCTGGTCGGCGTCGCTGCGCAGGCCGTTGATCCGGAACTGGTTCGGCGCGGGCGTGGCCGCTGTCGCCGCGATCTCGACGGTCGGCGTCATGATGACGGTGGCGGGAGTGGCCACCTGGGCGCAGGTCGCGGTCTGGGCTCCGGGCTGGTTCGGCGCGGCGGCGGCCGCATTGGCGGCGTGGTTGGCCGGACAGCGCTGGCCGGTTGCGGGGAGGCTGGCCGGATCGCTGCTTCTGGCGTTGACTCTGGCGCTCAGTTCGAGCTCGGCGCTGGGTTGGGCCGAGCGGGTCCGCTGGCCCGGCGGTGGCTGGCCCGGCGGCGGCTGGCCCGGCGGCGGACTGAACGGGCCAATGATCGTGGCGATGGCGGTCGCCCTGGTGATTGGGCTTGGTTCAGCAATCGCTGCGGCAGGCCCGTGGCTGATGAACAGACTCGACCCGTCGCTGATGCGGGCACAGGCCGGGCGCTGGTCGGACGCCACGATGGCGGCACGGGCGGGCTACGCCTCCGAGGCCGCGCTCGCCTACGAGGCCTGGCCGACTCGCCGGGCGGCGTCCCTCGGCGAGCGGGGCCGACGTTGGTGGTCGCGCGTGATTTGGCTCGACCTGGCCGGGCTCAGGCGTACGCCCGGACGCCTCGGCGCAGCGATACTGGCGACGGCGTTGGGCGGCCTCTGGCTGAGCCTGGCGGCGAAAGCCGCCCTGGTCGACGGCCCGGCGCTGATCTGGGCCGGTGTGGGCGCGTTGGCCTGCGTCGTTTGCGCGGCGGGCGTGCGCGGGCTGGGCAGCGGCCTGCGCCATGTGGTCGAAGACGCCATGTCGCCCTCGAGCTACGGGATGACAGCCAGCCAGTTGGCGGCCGCTCACGCTGTGGTGCCGGTGACAGGCTCGGCGGTCGGCCTGGCTGTGGGCGGGTGCTTGGGTGGAGTGTTCGTCGGCGCGCCGACTGGCGCCGTGCTGGTCGGCATCAGCGTGGTCTGGCTCGCCACCGCCCTGGTGTTGGTCTGCCTCAATACCCTGGATCGGGTCGATCGCGGCGCGCCCGCCGCGCTCTACGGGCCGATGGCTTCCCCGATGGGCGATCCGGCGCCGATCCTCCGCGTGGCCTGGCAAGTCTGGCCGCAACTGGCGGCGGCGGGTTGGGGCGGTCTCGACGTCTGGGCGCTCGGGGCCCTGCCGCAACCGAACGGCCCAGTTCTGCTCGCCGCCGTCGCGGCGGCCGTCACGGTCGCCAGCGTCCGCCACCTCTCCCGCCTCTAGGACCTGGGAACGGAGTTTCGTTTCAAACCCGAGGACAGACATCGCGGGCGGGGCGCTGCGAGAGGCCCGAGCGGCATCGTCCACCCTCCAGGCGGGCAACGGCCCGGCTGCCGCGACCACCATAAGCCGATAGCGAGAATGATTATCGTTAGCGTGCTATGCTTTGGCTCGATCTCCGGAGATCGCCAAGTTGTCCAACCGAAAGGAGACGCGAGTCACCTCGCACCGAACCATGCATCTTCCAGCCCCGAATTCGCGCGACCGCCGCCAGGCGTCCGTCAAAGCCGCCGTCCTGATCGCCGCCCTGGCCGCTCTCGGGTTGAGCGCCTGTGGCCAGAACCCCGAGGCCTCTCCGTCCGCGTCGCCGTCGCCATCCCTTGAGCCGACAGCGGAGCCTGACGAGCACGTCGAGTCCGATGCCGCCGAGTTGGCAGCCCCCGCACCGCGCCTCACGATCACGTATGAGGGCGGCTTGCAAGTGATCGACGCGCTCAGCTTGGAGTTGGTGGCCGATCTGCCGCTGGACGGCTTCAACCGCGTCAATCCGGCGGGCGACGAGCGCCACGTCTTCGTCTCGACCGAGGGCGGTTTCAAACTGCTCGACACGGGAGTGTTCGCGGTCGCGCACGGCGACCATGCCCATTACTACGCGGCCGATCCAGTGCTCGAGGACGGGCTGGCGGTTCAGGCCGCCGCGCCCGGCCATGTGGTGCCGCACGACGACTTGACCACGTTGTTCGATGACGCCACCGGCCACGTGACGGTCCTCGAAGCCGACGATTTGGGCGAGCCGGTCCGTCAGTACGATTCGCCCGCGGCGCACCATGGCGTGGCCGTGGCACTGCCGGACGGCACGTTGGTGGCGAGCCGGGGGACCGAGGCGGAGCGCACCGGGATCGTGGTGCTGGACGGGTCGGACGCACAGGTGGCCGAATCCGATCAATGCCCGGGCATCCACGGTGAGGCCGTGGCGGCGGACGAAGCCGTCGGGTTCGGCTGCGAAGGCGGCGCCATCATCTATGCCGACGGCGCCATCACGTTCGCGCCCGCCCCGGCGCCTGAAGGGCGCATCAGCACCATGGCGGGCAACGAGGCCTCGCCGGTCCTGCTCGGCAACTACGCCGTGACCGGTTCGGAGGCGCCCGCGACCAGCGTGTCATTGGTCGACACCGCCACCGCCACGGTCCGGGCGCTCGACCTGGGCACCCCGTACGCCGGGTTCGCGATCACGGACGATGCCGCCGGCCTGGTCCTGGGCACGGACGGCAAGCTGCATGTGCTCGACTTGGCAGCCGGGGTGGAGACGGCCTCGTACCAGATCATCGATCCGTTCGAGTTGCCGGAGGATTGGCAGGCGCCACGGCCCCGGCTGGCGGTCCTCGAGGGCATGGTGTACATCACCGACCCGTCCGCCAAGGCCATTCACGTGGTCGATCCGAGCGACGGCCAGATTTGGAAGTCCGGCGCGCTGTCGGTGGTGCCCAACGAGATCGCGGGCGTGACCGGCGAAGGAGCGGGCGAACATGATCACGACCACGGCGATGAGGACCATGACGAAGACCATGATGACGACTGATTGAACAGGCTTGGCTCGGCCCGCTGGCAGGTGCCGCCGGATTCTCCATTCTCCGGCTGACTACCCTGGGCCGCTCCGAAAGAAGCCGGTCGCGGAACGCGGTGCCAGGCGCCGCGTTCCGCGACCGGCTCTCCTGTGCTCTCGGCGCAGGAGGCCCAGGTGGTGACTGAGCCAGCGGCTTGGGAAGTGAACCGAATTGGAGAAAGGCCCAATGCCGTCCGCTCGGGGAGGGGCTGTGGTGGCCCGGCAGACGCGTGCCGCCGACCCGCGGACGGGCAGTGGACAGGCGGCGAAAAAGACAGGATCCCTGACACTCGGTGCCGACTGCCAGGGATTGTGTCTTTTCTGGAGGCCCCGTTTCATCGACTGTCAGGGATCGTGTCTTTTCTCAATCGTGCCCTCTTGGGCGCGGCCGGCTGACCTGGGATTCCGCCGCCCGGCGGGGCGGGGGCCGGAGCCGAAAAGACAAATTCCCTGGCACTCGATGAGAACTCGTCCCGAAGAAAGACACAATCCCTGACACTCGCGCGCGACTGCCAGGGATCCTGTCCTTTCCTGCCACATCCTGCCGGGACCGGCCCGGACCCGTCCGCGCTCCCAAGGCCAGCGGCATCAGGGACAGGCCTCAATTGGGGCTCACCGCGATTGGTCCCCGTTTAGCGAGCGAACCCAACTGGGAACTGTTCCCAATCTCAGTCAGGCCGCAGGAGACGGGGCGCCAGGGGCGGCCTCGTCGAGGGCCGACTGGAGCTCGGCTCGGCGGGCGGCCATCTGGGTCTCGCGCCTGGCCTCGCGGCGATCATGGGCACGCGCCTCGAAGCGGTACAGCACTGGCACCACTATCAAAGTCAGCAGCGTCGATGAGACCAGGCCGCCGATCACCACCAGGGCGAGGGGTTGCGACAGGAAGCCGCCCTGGCCGGTCAGGCCCAGCGCCATTGGCGTCAGAGCGCAGATGGTTGCCAGCGCTGTCATGATGATGGGCCGCAAGCGCTTGCGCGCGCCCTCGATGATGGCCTCCTCGAGCGGCCGCCCGCGGCGCCGATACTGGTTGATCAGGTCGATCAACACGATGGCGTTCGATACGACTATCCCGACCAACAGCAACAATCCCATGAGCGAGGCGGCGCCCAGGGGCGTGCCGCTGAGAAGCAAGGCGGCCAGCGCGCCGGTGGCGGCGAAGGGGATCGAGATCAGCAGGATGAACGGCTGGAGCAGGGATCCGAAGGTCGCCACCATGACTATGAAGACGATCGCGATGGCCAGGACCAACGCCAAGCCCAGGTCGGAGAACGCGTCCGCCTGCATGGCGGCCACGCCGCCCACCTCCACCGTGACGCCGGGCGGCAGGTCGAGCTCGTCCACGGCATCGGTCAAGCGGCCGGACAACCCGCCCAAATCCTGGCTCTCGGGAGTCACGGACACGGTGGCCGAACGGTGGCCGTCGACCCTCGACAAAGCGGCCGGGACCGTGACCTCCTCGACTGCCGCGAGCTGGCCCAGGGTCAGCACGCCAGCCGGGCTGGCCCCCAGGGGCAACTCCCGCAACTCCTCGATGGTGGCCGGACCAGGGCCCAGCGAGAGCTTGACATCGACCTGGCCGGACCCGACCTCGAGCGTGCCGATGGTGGACGGTGTCATCAGCCCCGCGACCATGCCCTCGACGGCGGTCTCGGTCATGCCCATCGACGCGGCGGCTGCCCGGTCAACGGTGATCTGCACGGCCGGGGTGGCCTCGGTCAGGGAGTTGGAGACCTCGACCGCGCCGGAGACGGCCCGCACCCTTTCGTCCACGATCCGGGTGGCCTCGTCGATCGAGTCCGAATCGGTTCCCTCGATGATCAGGTCAACCGTGGTGGAGCCCATCATCGCCTCGGCTCCGGAGACCGAGATGCCGGTCGAGGCCTCGCCTCCCAGGTCCGCCACTGCCTCGCGGATGGCCGACTGCGCGTCGGCCGCGTCGGAACCGGACTCGAGGGTGACCGCGAAGGTGGATTGAGCGGAGCTGCTGATCATTCCCATCATCCCGCCGCCGCCAACCGTGCTCTGGACACTGGCGACACTGTCCAGGGACAACAGCGCGTCCTCGATCTGGCGAGCGTCCTGGTCCTGAGTCTCCAGCGACGTGGCGGCCTCGAAGGTCTCCGTGACGGTGACCGTGTCTTGGCCCATGTCGCCCAGGAAGTTGGTCTCCAGCCGCGGCGTCAGGGCCAGCGTCCCACCCAGCAACCCGACCGCGACCACGATTGTGATCACCGGATGCGCCAGGGCTCCGCGCAGGGTCGGCAGGTAGGCCCGCTGCCACAGCCCGCGCTTCTCCTTGGCCTCCGCCTCGGCCCGCACGCGGTCGCGGTAGGCGGCGTCCACGGCCACCGGCGTCTTGACGAACCAGTACGCGAGCACCGGCACTATGGTCAGCGCCACCAGCAGCGACGCCAGCAGGGCGATGGTGATTGTGAGCGCGAAGGGCCGGAACAGTTCGCCGACCATTCCGCCCACGAACGCCATCGGCGCGAACACCGCCACCGTGCAGACGGTCGAGGCCGCGATGGCTCCGCCGACCTCTCGGATGGCGCCGATGATCGCCGCCGTCTTCGCCTCGCCATATGTCAGGTGCCGTTTGATGTTCTCGATCACGACGATCGAATCGTCCACCACGCGACCAATGGCTATGGTCAGAGCCCCAAGAGTGAGCATGTTCAGCGTCTCGCCGGTGACCTGCATGGTGATGAAGGCGACCAGTAGCGACAGGGGGATGGAGACCGCTGAGACCAGCGTCGAGCGAACCGACAGCAAGAAGACCAGGATCACCACCACGGCGAACGCCAAGCCCAACAGCCCTTCCTCGGCCAGGCCCGCCACCGATTCCTCGATGAAGGGCGCCTGGTCGAAGGCCACGTCGGCTTGGAGCCCCGCCGCCTCGAGGGCCTCGGACAGCTCCTGGACAGCGTCGGTGACGGCGTGCGAGATCTCCACGGTGTTGGCGTCCGGCGTCTTGGTCACGGCTATGGCCACCGCGTCGCGACCGTCCATCCGCGCGTAGGAGGTCGCCTCGGCGGGGCCCTGGGTCACGCTCGCCACGTCGCCCAGCACCACCGGGGTAGGGGCTGTTGGCACGGTGGACGATGCCGCCGGGTCGGCCTGGGTAGCCGGGTCCGCCGATGCCGCGGCGTCGGCCTGGGAAGCTGCTGCGGCCGGGGCGGCGGCATCGTCCAATGTCACCAACGGCAGCGCGGCCAACTCCTCGACGGAGGTGATGGGTGAACCGAGCTGGGCTGTCAGCGTCCGGTCGCCCTCGGAGACGGTGCCGGCCGGGAAGGCCAGGCCGTTGTTCTTGAGCACGTCGGAGACGGCGGTGGCGCTGACGCCCGCGGCGGCCATGGCCTGCGAGTCGAGCGCTATCTCGATCACTTCCGGCTCGTAGCCGGAGACATCGACCGAGCGCACGCCCTGGAGCTGGGAGAGCTCCGGGACCAAGGTCTGGTCGACCGCTTGGGCGAGCTCCTCGGGATCGGCCGGGCTGTCGTCGCGGCCGGAGACGGCTAGCTGGATGACCGGGAAATCGTCCATCGAACCCGTGATGACCTGCGTCTCCGAGTCGCTCGGGAGGCTGGAGGCGAGGCGGGTGACGGCTGTCGAGAGCTTCTGGTTCGCGGCGTCCATGTCGGTGCCGTAGCGGAAGGACACCATCGAGAAGGCGACGTTGTTCATCGAGGTGGTCTCGACCGACTCGACGCCGGAGACCGATCGGATCGCGCCCTCGACCGGCGTGGCGACCTGGTCCTCGACGATCTCCGCGCTGGCGCCCGGATAGGTGGCGACCACGGCTGCCATGGGGATCTCCAGCGACGGGATCAGTTCCTGCTTGAGCGACAAGAGGCTGAAGACGCCGCCGATCGTGATGGCGATGGTGGCGAGCGCCACGACGGCGCGGTTGCGGAGGGACAATCTGGCGAGTCGGAACACGGGGGAACCTTCCGGGTAGGATAGGGGCTTGTTGGGAGATAGTTAGCTTCGCACAAAGCATATCGGTTCGTGTGGGGCGAACTACTTCTGGCAGCAATTCTGAATGTGAGAATAGCGTGACGATTCAGCGGAGGTGCGACGTGAGTGAAGATGCTCAGCGGGAGGAACTGCTCCGGGAACTCGGGCGGCTCCATGGCGAACTCATGCAAGTCGGCATGCGGTCCCAGATCGCGGCTCGCACCGGTTCGGTTCTGACGCCGCAGCAAGTCAAAGTCGTTGCGCTGCTGGCGCTGAACGGGGCCATGCGGTCGAGCCAGTTGGCGGACGCCATGGGCGTCTCGCGTTCGACCATGACCGGATTGATCGACCGCCTGGAACAGGGCGGATGGGTCAAACGCGGCCTGGACCCGTTGGACGGCCGCAGCCGTCCGGCCGAGGCGACCGATCTTGGGCGCAGGGCGCTGCGCGAACTGTTGAGCTCGCTCAAGCCATCGCCGCAGGACATCGCCGTCCGCTTGACCGATCACGAACTCCAATGCCTCGTCACCGGGATCGGCGCGGTCCTGCGGGTCATGCAATCCGGGGATGGCGGCGTGGGTCTCTGCTGACCTGATTGGCCCAGTTTGCACTTTGTGCAGTTTTGCACTTAGTGTAATGGCGTGATGAACGAGGCGGGCTCCGAACCGGGGAGAGAGGCTGCCTCGAAGGAGCGCCGACGCGCCAGAATTGTCGCGGCCGCCACCGGTTTGCTGGACGAACGCGGGGCTGGCGGCTTCACGGTTGACGAAGTCGCGGCCAAGGCCGAGGTCTCACGGCGGACGGTGTTCAACTATTTCTCTTCCATGGACGCGCTGGTCATCGAACTCGGCACGCGGATGGTCAGTGGTCTGATCCAGGCTTTCGAGGAGAGCGTCCCGAACGGCCAAGCCGCCCATTGTGCGGAGTCGAGTTGGCGGGCCGGTGTGTTCAGCGATTTGGTGACGGTCTTGAACTCGGTCGACCTGGTCGGCCCGATGATCCGCCTGACCGGGGCCTTCGGCGAGGGTCGCCCGGCCGATCCACGGGTGGCGGCGATAGTGCAAGAAGCACTCTCGCAGATCATCGACCGACTGGCGGGCAAGCTCTGCCAGCGCTATCCGGCCGCGGACCGGCTGGCGGTGGAACTCCAGGTGGCGAGCCTGATTGGCGGCGTGATTGTGCTGTACGGGCACTGGGCCCAGCGAACCGAGCTTGAAGACACGGCAGCCTCTCGGCGGGTCTGGTCGGAGCTCTTGCAGAAGATGATCAGCCAGGCCGGTCGCGGACCCCTGGACAATCCCAGGCCTCCGGGCCGGCGCCCATCGGCTGTCGACTGACGGTTGACGGTGCCGGGCCAGATAACGAAGGAAGGCAATTCAATGGCGCGATGGTTGTACCGGGTGGGCGGTTTCAGCGCTCGTCACCGCTGGGGCGTGGTGGCGTCCTGGCTGGTCGCGTTGGCGGCCGCCGTGGCGGCCTACTTCATGTTCGGAGGAGCGCTGGCGACATCCTTCTCGATCCCGGGCACGGCCACGGCGGCGGTCAACGCCGAATTGGCCCAGCGCCTGCCCGAACTGTCTGGTGTCGCCGGCACGGTCGTGTTCCGATCCGAGGACGGCGGGGCGCTGACTGAGACCCAACACGAACAGATCAGCGCGGCGCTGGCACCGGTCGGCGGCATCGAACGGGTGCGGGCGGTCGTGGACCCGTTCGACGCAGAGAGCGAACGAGCCGACGCGGTCGCGCAATCCGAGGCGGGGCGCGCTGCCCTCGCCGAAGCCCAAGCTGCCCTCGACGCTGGCGCCGAACAATTGCGTGCCGCGCAAGAACAACTCGACGCGGCCAAAGCGGGTCTTGAGCAAGGGGTCGCCATCACGGAGGACCCTGGCGACATACAAATAACGATCGATCCGAGATCAGCGGCCCAGATGATGGCCGAACTGGAGGCCCAGCAGGCCGAACTGGACTCCCAGGCCGAGCAACTGGAGTTTGGTCAGGCCGAGCTCGACGCGCAAGCTGCCACGTTGGACCAGGCGGACCAGTTGCTCAGCTTCGCCGCCGCGACCCGCACGGTGTCCGAGGACGGCAGCACCGCGATTGCCATGGTCATGTTCCAGGACGATCTGTTCTCGCTGCCGGAGGCGTCCAGGACCGGGGTTACGGGTCACCTCGACGCTGCTGAGCTGACCGGGGTGACCGTCGACTATTCGTCCGAACTCGCGCTGTCCACTTCCGGGTTGATCGGCCGCGCCGAGATCGTGGGCGTGGGCATCGCGGCCATCGTGCTGGCGGTGCTGTTGCGATCTGCCCTGGCGGTGCTGGCGCCGATAATCTCTTCGCTGGTTGGGGCGGGAATCGGAGTGGCGGGCGCGATGGCGCTCTCCGGCGTCGTGGACATGTCGTCGGTCACGCCGGTGCTCGGAATCATGCTGGGGCTGGCGGTCGGGATCGACTACGCCCTGTTCATCATCCAACGGCACCGTCGGCAGTTGCGGAACGGCGTGGCGGTGACCGAGTCGATCTCGCTCGCGACCGGCACCGCTGGCAACGCCGTGGTCTTCGCAGGCTCCACCGTCGCCATCGCCCTGGCGGCGCTGAATCTGTGCGGCATCCCCTTCCTCGGCGTCATGGGCTGGATCGGCGCGGCCTGCGTCCTGATCGCCGTGCTCGGCGCGGTCACGTTCACTCCGGCTCTGCTCAGTTTGATCGGTCGCCGCCTGCTGCCGCGGAGACTACGGGCGGCGGAGCCCGGCGGCCGAGCCGGTTCGGCCGGTCTGACGGAGCCGGTCGGTCAGACGGAACCGGACGGTTTGACGGAATCGGACGGGCAGGCGCAGGCGGAGGGCCGAACGAGGTCGGCCGGCCAACCGGCGTTGGGCGGGCAGGCACTGCCGGTGGGTATCGGTGGTCACGGCTCCCAAACACGGACGATGCCGACTGGACGGGCCGCGCTGACCGTCGCGCTCGGCATCGTCGGCTTGGTAGTCGTGGCGCTGCCGGGACTTTGGTTGCGGCTGGGGCTGCCGGACGGCTCGACCGATCCGACCGACTCGACCTCTTACCGCGCGTTCGCGGCGGTGGCCCAGGAGTTCGGGCCGGGGGTCAACGGGCCGCTGGTGGTGGCCGCCCGGCTGGAGAATCCGCTTGGGCAAGAAGCCCAGTTGGAACAGCAGGTGGACATCGCATCGGTGCTGATGGGGCGAGACGACGTGGTGGCCGTCGCGCCGGCGGGGGTCAGCTCCGAGGGCGACTTCCTGGCCTTCCAGGTGATCCCCGCCGAGGGGCCGGCGAGCGCTTCGACCGAGGCGCTGGTCCATGACTTGCGGGGGCTGTCGCCGCTGGCGGACGCGGGCGGGCCGGGTGGCCAGGTCGAACTGGGCGTGGCCGGGCAGGCCAGCGGGAACATCGACATCTCTGACAAGCTCGCGGACGCGTTGCCGCTCTATCTTGGGCTGACGGTGGGGCTGTCGCTGCTGATCATGGTGGTGGTGTTCCGGTCGCTGCTGGTGCCGTTGATCGCGGCGGCGGGATTCGTGCTGTCCTACATCGCCGCCATGGGGGCGGTCGTGGCCATCTACCAGTGGGGCTGGCTGGGCTCTGTGTTCGGCGTCCATGATCCTGGGCCCGTGTTGAACTTCTTGCCGTTGCTGCTGGCGGGCGTGGTCTTCGGCCTGGCCATGGACTACCAGTTGTTCCTCGGCAGCGGCATGCGGGAAGCCCATGTCCACGGGTTGTCGGCCCGCGCGGCGGTTGTCGCAGGTCGTCACGGGGCCGCTGCCGTTGTGACGGCCGCGGCGCTGATCATGATGTCGGTCTTCGGCGGCTTCGTGTTCTCCCATCTGGCGATGGTCCGGCCGCTAGGCTTCGGCCTGGCCGTGGGCGTCATGTTCGACGCCTTCGTGGTGCGCCTGGCGGTGATGCCCGGGCTCATGCACCTGGCTGGTTCGGCGGCCTGGTGGTTGCCGCGCTGGCTCGACCGCGTGCTGCCGAACGTGGACATCGAGGGCGCCGCCCTGGAGCGCGGCGGTGTGGCTCCGGGGACCGCTGCGGCGCGGGAGACGGCGCTGCCTGCTGGGGCTGACCGCACGGCATCGTGCAACTCTTTCGACATCGAATGAACCCGGGGACGGTTCCGCGACCAGGCGGGGAACCGTCCCCGCGCTCAGTCGAGGGACAGACCTGAAGCTGCGCGCCGATCTTCGACAGGCCGTCGGCGTGTGGGTCGAGTTCAGGCGACTGGCCTGCGGATTTGTGTGTGCTTGACGTGTGCCCGTAGACTGAGCCGCAGCAGTCCAGAGTGGGGCTTTGGGCCAATACCGTTAAGTTAGGGTCGCCGATGTGGTAGGCTGTCCGCGTGCCACGGGCTGGATGGGTCAAGCCGCGCCCGGACGAGCGGCTCACGGACAACCTGTCGATAGGGGTGCTGACCAGGGAGTTCCCCGCAGACGCGGTCGACGCCGCGGTGGACTCCCTGGGCCGCAGGGAGGAACGGTCCCGGCTGCTGCCCGCCAGGGTCGTCGTCTACTTCAACCTCGGGCTCGCCCTGTTCCGCTCCGAGTCGTACGTGGACGTGATGCGGCAGCTGGTCGCGGGCGTCGAGTGGTCGTCCGGGTGGGAGACCAGCTGGGACGTGCCGTCGGCGGCGGCCCTCAGCCTCGCCAGGGAGCGGCTCGGGGAAGGCGTGATGGAGGCCGTGTTCGACGCCGCCGCGGGGCCCGTCGGGGGAGGCCCCCGCGTGGCGGGACTGGTCCCGGTCGCGGTCGACGGCACCGTCCTAGACGTCGCGGACACGCCCGCGAACGCGGCGTTCTTCGGGCGGCCCGGCTCGAAGGAGGGCACCAAGTCGGCGTATCCGCAGGTCCGGGTCCTGGCGTTGGCGGAGTGCGGGAGCCAGGCGGTGTTCGCCGCCGTGAACGGGCCGTGCCGGACGGGCGAGCAGACGATGCTGCCGGGGCTGCTCGGCGCGCTCCGTCCGGGGACGCTGATGCTCGCCGACCGCGGCTTCTTCTCGTTCGACCTTTGGGAGGCGGCCCGGGCGACGGGCGCGGGGCTGTGCTGGCGGATGAAGAAGAACTCGGTCCTCCCGGTCCTAGACGAGCTCCCGGACGGGTCGTACCTGTCAAGGGTGTACCCGTCGCGGGAGGCCCGCGCGGCGGACGCCGGCGGCGCGGACGTCCGGGTGGTGGAGTACACGGTCGGCGAGGGCGGCGAGGGCTACCGGCTGATCACCACCCTCCTGGACCCGGAGGCGGCCTCCGCCGCAGACCTGGCGGCCGCGTACCGCGGGAGGTGGCGGATCGAGTCGGCGTTCGACGAGCTGAAAACCCACCAGGGCGGCCCCGCGCTGGTGCTCCGGTCGAAGTCGCCGAAGCTGGTCCGCCAGGAGGTCGCGTCGTTCTTGTGCGTCCACCTCGCGATACGCAAGGTGATGGCCGACACGGCGGCCTCCTCGGGGCGGGACCCGACCGAGGCGTCTTTCACGACAGCGCTTCGCTCGGCCCGCCGGACCGTGGTCACGAACCCCGGCTTTTCCCCCCTCCTGCCTTGACGACGCCCGCCGCCGGGTCGCCCGCGACATCCGCTCCTCGTGGGTGCCGAAACGCAAGCCGCGCTCGAACCCGCGGGCGGTGAAGCGGAAGTACGCGAAGTTCCCCGTCAAGCGGCCGCCCGCCGAGCCGCCGGCGCCCCCGGACTGGACCGTCCGGCTGCGCTCACCCTAACTTAACGGTATTGCGCTTTAGAGACGAACTGTCGAGCGCCACGATGATAGTGGCAACGGCAGCCAGCACTGCCAGTAGGGCGCGAAGACGGTACATTAGTGGAGACCACCTAGGGGCATCGGCGGCTGGGGCACGAACGTCAGCGTACTCCTTGGTAGAAGGATTCCGGCGCAGACATCCTTTGGTTAGAAGCCGATGACGGTCGTCAGGGGTGCCATCGTGAACGCGATTGGCGTATGGATGCCAGCAGAATCGATGTGCCGACATAGCCTCCAGGGCGAGATGGGTCACGGCTGCTTCCTCTGACGGTCGATCCCCGCCGCACCGGCTATTCGCTCTTCCGCCAACTCCCCATACCCCTCGTTCAATTCCACCCCCAACCAATCCCGACCGAGTGACCGAGCCGCAATGGCCGTAGTGCCACTCCCCATAAACGGGTCAAGCACCAACCCCGGACGATGCAGCAAGCCAGCGTTGTCAGCCGCCCCATCGACCGCCCTGGCAACAGACTCCGCGCTCTCTCGGCCAGCCGTCCTGTCGATCCCAGCGCAGTCACAAGTCGCCCGCAGCGGCACATCAGGCCGTACAACTGGTGGCCGGTCAGCAGTGGCCACCACCCCCAGCCGCATCAGCAGCCGCTTGGTGGCCGCCCGGTCACGCTCATACGGTGCCCCGCAGTAGGAACAGGCCGACTCCGGACAACCAGCCGCAATAGCCCGCCTGGCCAGTTCGACCGGCATGGCCGCCCGGTGCGCTCCGCTGTAGCCGGTGGCTGTCAACCGCCAGACGTCGCCTGGGTTCTTGCCCAGCGGGTGCGCCATGATCCGTTTGCGCCGGTTGGCGGCCAAACCGCGTGATCCCAACCGTCCGTCCCCGGTCGGTGGCCGCTGACCGTCCGGCCCCGTGGGGTCGTCCCGTCCAGGCGGACGCCGTCGGCCGCTCGCCACACCAGCCAGGCGCAGTTGACCAGACGTGGAAGTGCACGGCTCCCGGATGGCGTCCAAGTCGAAGAAGTAGTCCGGCTGCTTGCTGAAGAAATACAAGTACTCCCAAGCCGAAGTCAACCGGTCGGCCACTCCGGACGGCAGATGGTTGGCCTTGGCCCAGACGATCTTGTTGCGGAGCAGCCAACCATCCCCGACCAGGCGCAGCGCCAACCGCTCCGGCCCCATCAGCAGCGACTTGCGCCCCGCGCCGTCGGACGACCCCCTCGACCAGGTGTCGCCCAAATTGACCCACAGTCCGCCGGTGGGCGTCAACACCCGCCCCGCCTGGCGGCAGACCGTCAGGAGTGCTTCCACCCAATCCCCAATACTTGCCTCGGCTCCCATCTCACCCGCGTGCGCGCCGACGCCATAGTCCCGCAGCCGGTAATACGGCGGCGAGAAGAACACCATGTCAACCGATGCTGCTGGCAGAGTGGCCATTACGGTGGACGCGTCGCCGATCAGGACGCGGTTCGTCGGCAGCGACGTTGTCATTCTCCGACACCCGTTGCGGTCGTTCCCGCTGGTGCCGTCCTCGGCCCCCTCCTGCTGAGCGGTCTGCGCCCTGCGTCGTCTACCATCACTCTTCCGGCCTTGTCTCGTCATATCTTGTTCCTGGTTCATCCGAACCTCCTTTCTGGCCTGATCCGGCCCTATATCCAAGTAATGTGTGCGGGATGGCCTGTTAGTGACCGGTCGCGCCCAAGTTTTCTGAGTCACTGGTGCTGTCCCAGTAGGTGAGCGCCCTGACCAGCGCTTTCGCCCCGAGTTCCGGCCTAGTTCCGGCTGGGTTCCGAACCGTCCTGCCCAGTCACCGCCCCGATCAGCCCGCCCATTGGCACGGCCAAGTGCAACCGTGAACCGATGGCCTGCTCGTTTCGTCCAGGGCCGACGCTGCCTGATGTTTCACCGCGGCCCCGACCACCCGCTAGTTCCTGCTGGATGGCCTCGGCTCGTGCCATATCTGGCGTCACCCACAGCACCCGTGGGAACACCCCCGACCGAGCCTGCTCGACCCCGCTGCGATGGTAGGCGGCATAGGCGTCGGCCTTGCGCCGAATCGTGGCCAGTGTCTCGGTCGCCCTGTCCACCTCGACGAACCACAAGTCCTGGAACTCGCCGCCCGCAACACCCGTGATAATGAACAAATCCGGTTTGACCCGCAGCCTTTGCCCGACCGAACCGAAGTGTTCCCGCCAACAGTCCGGCTCGGCCTCCAACCGGAGCACTTCCAACTGCCCAGCCCGTCCGGCCTGTCCGGCCTCTCCCAACCGAACCGCCACCTCGGACACCGCCAGCGAGTGGTCGAGGGTGCGTGGGCTCGGCTCGCTGACCGCCACCGCCGCCAGCCTCGCCCGTCTCATACCGGCTGGCGCGAACAGTGTGGCCAGCAGTCGCCGCCCGACGCCGGTCAGGTGCCAGACATACCCGCTCGACCCGGCCCGCACGCCGCCGATCCGCCGCGTGAGGTGCCGGACAGCGCCGACCTCGACCGCCAGCCGCCGCAGCGCCGCCCGCACAGTCCGGCCGCTGCTCCCCGCTGTGCCGAGACCTGTGAAGTGGAGCCGCCGCAGCTGGTCGGTCGTCATCAGTCGCCACACCGCCAGACTGTCCAGCACCACCCAATCCCGCTCGGACAGGCTCGCCGCCAGCCAGTCGAGGCGGGTAGCGCTGACCCGATCACCGCGCGGCTCGGCCTGGCCAGACCGCCTGTCAGCTTTCTCATGGTTCCTGTCGAGACCGGTCATGGGCGGCTCCGGCCAACTTCGTCAGTGCTGGCCTCATCGGCCGCGGGCGCGCCCTGGTCGGTTGCCTGGGAGTTGCCCGCGCCCCTGTCCGCGCCCGCGTCAAGGACAACGCCGGGCGGCAGTGTTGCCGTGGCCTTGACCGCCTCGATTGGCATCCCAACAAGCGGGTTCGCCTGCGACGGCTCAACGCGACCGGAAGACCGACTGGAAACCACGTCAACGGTGGCTGGTCGCCGCATCCGACCAATACTGCTGTCGGTTCCGTCACCGTGGGCGGACTCGACACTGGTTCGGCCAACTCCGCTTGGGTGGCCTGGCGGCACATCTGGTGCGGCCAGGAATCCGGCCTCTATCTCGGCTGGCGTCCGACCGTAACGGGCGGCGCTGGCCCGCCTCAGTCCGTTGGCGTCGGCAGTCACCGGCGGGGGCGGCAGTGTCCGTCCCGAGGCGTAGGGCTGAACCTGACCATGTTCCAGTAGCGAGGCGTAGACGTGGAAAGCCGGTAGCGCTGTGAAGTCGTCGGCTTCGAGCCGCCCGCCGGATTCCCGCGCCAAGGTCTGGGCGTCGTCGTGGGATGTTTGGAACGCGACACGGCTGCGGCAGTTGGTCAACACGGCGGCCCGCAGGTCGGGCGGCAGTTGCGCCAGGTATTGATGGGCCAGCACCCAGCCGACCCCGTAGGAACGCGAGGTGGCCAGCGCGTCCGGCAGGTCACTGAGCCGCAGGAACTGTTGGCATTCGTCCAACACCACCGGCACTGGACGGCGTTCGGCTATGGGCTGGTGGATGCGGGCGCGGGCGGCTTGCCAGACTTGGCCGACCACCAGGGAGCCGAGCAGCGCCGACCCCTCCGAGCCCAACGACGCCACCGGTAGGGGCACCAGCAGTATCTTCTGCTCGGTGAAGACTTGGCCCACGTCGAACCGGGGCCGGACTTGCCCCAGGGTGCGGCGCACGAACGGGTTGAGCAGCACCACGGCCCGGAGCTTGTTCATCAGCGGCGCGATGACCGAAGACCGTTCGCCGTCCCGCAACCCCTCGTACCAGGCCCAGAACGGCCCCAACGCCAGATCACCGGCCACCGGGCCGACCCGGGCGCGCCGGAACGCTGGGTCGGTCAGCAGCCTGGGCACTTGCACCAATGAGGCGTCGTCCCGTCGAGCCAGAGTCAACAGGCAGGCGTGCAGGATGTCGGTGGTGCGCGGCCCGAGCGCCTCGCCGAAGATGTCCGTGAAGATGGACAGCACCCGATCGGCTCGGAGTTCCGGCGAGCCTGAGCCGGCCAGCGGGTTCAATCCGACCACACCATCCGGGCAGGTCGGGTCGAACACCACCACATCGCCGCGCCGCCCATCCGGCACCCGTTCCAGCAGGTCGGCCACCAGGTCGCCTTTCGGTTCGATGACGACCGCGCCCGCACCGCGCGCCATGTCTTGCAGCACCAGGTTGAGCAGCAGCACGGATTTGCCGACCCCGGTAGGCCCGATGACATGCAGATGCCTGAGCAACGCGTCGTCCGATCGTGTCAGCCAGGCCGCCTCGCCGTTCGTGGTCGGCCCACCGGCGGTCGCCTCGGCCACCACCACCCGCGACCGCGACGGCCTGAGCACCCCGCGGGCCGGTGCCAGTTGGCGCGGGTGAACCGGCGCCAGGCCGGGCAAGTCCGCCTCGCCGACCGGCAGGGCCAGCAGGGCGGCCAGTTCGGTGGCGTTCAGACTGGTCGGCCAACGCCACGGCAGGGCCGCCAGGTCGAGGCGGCGGCCGGCCTCCGGCGTCAGACCGATTGACAGACCGGGAGCCTCCAACTGGCGCAAAGCTCCCAGCAGGCCGAGGATCAGGTGTTGGCGTCGCTCAGGCGAGCGGGCTAACGCGCCGATTCGGATTATGGCACGGGCTCCGGCTTGGCCGACCTTGGCCG
>JAISCU010000316.1 GCA_031265345.1 Bifidobacteriaceae bacterium | reverse complement strand
CAGTTGCGCGGCCGCTCCGGGCGCCAGGGCGACCCGGGCGAGTCGCGCTTCTACCTGTCCCTGGAGGACGATCTGATGCGCCGGTTCAACTCCCAGTTGACCGAGCGGGTCATGTCCATGACCGGCTTCCCGGAGGACCTGCCGCTCGAGTCCAAGCTCGTGACCAGGGGGATCGCCTCGGCGCAGAGCCAGGTCGAATCCACCAACTTCGAGATCCGCAAGAACGTCCTCAAGTACGACGACGTCATGAACCGCCAGCGCACCGTGGTCTACGAGGTGCGCCGGGCGATCCTGCACGGCGAGGATCTGGAGGGCCGCATCCAGGGTTTCCTGGACGATGTCACCAAGTCCTTCGTCGAGGAGGCCACCAGTTCGGAGGCGCCCGAGGAGTGGGACCTGGACCAGTTGTGGACGCAGCTCAAGGCCGTCTTCCCGGCCACGGTCACCCCTGACGACCTGATCGCGGAGGTGGGCTCCAAGCGCGCGCTCACAAAGGAGCTGTTGGACCGCGAGCTCGAGTCGGATATCCACCTGGCCTACGAGACTCGGGAGACGGAGATCGGCCCGGACGCCATGCGCGAGTTGGAGCGCCGCGTCCTGCTCGCGGTGCTGGACCGCAAATGGCGTGAACATTTGTATGAGATGGATTACCTCAAGGAGGGCATCGGCTTGCGCGCCATGGCCCAGCGCGACCCCCTGGTGGAGTACCAGCGCGAGGGCTACCACATGTTCCTGGCCATGAACGAGGCCATCAAGGAGGAGACGGTCGGCTACCTGTTCAATCTCGAGGTCCAAGTGGCCGATGCCGCTCAGTCGGCCCCGGCGGCCAGGCAGGCGACCGCGACGGTCCAGTCCGGCGACGGCTCCTCCATCACCGCCCCGGCAGTCGCCGATTCCGCGGCCGGCGACACCACGGTCACCGCCACCGCGCCGGGCGGCCCCGGTCGCGAACCAGCCAGGGTCGGCGCCCAAGTAGTGGCCAAGGGGCTCGAAGGCCCGCGCGAGGACGCCGGAGCGTTCCAGTACTCGGCGCCCTCGGAGGACGGCGGCGACCAGCCCGTGGTGCGGCGCAACCGGGCGGCATCGGCCGAGGATAAGCCCAAACTGAAGGCCTATCCCGGCACCGGTCGGAACAAGCCGTGCCCGTGCGGCAGCGGCAAGAAGTACAAGATGTGCCACGGCAAGGACGAGGCCTAGAGGCTTAGAGGCTCAGCCCTTGGACCGCAGGTACGGCGTCACCCGCTGGTGCAGCCGGCCGTTGGTGGCCAGGGCGTCGAGCCCGAACGGCCCCACCACCTTGCCGCGCGTGTCGGTGAACATGCCTCCGGCTTCGGTCACCACCGGGGCGACGGCGACCATGTCGTGCGGGGCCAGCTCGGGCTCGGTGGCGATGTCCACGCAGCCCTCGGCCACCAGCACGTAGCTCCAGAAGTCGCCGTAGGCGCGGGTCCGGCCCACGTCCCCGACTAGTCGGATGAAGCCCGCCAGGCGCCCCTGGTCCTCCCATTCGGACAGCGATGAATAGGACATGAAGGCCTCGCCCAGCTTCTTGGTTTTGGAGACCTTCAGGCGTTCCGCCGAATCGAGCCCGGCGCCCTTCCAGGCGCCGTGACCGGCGGCGGCGAACCAGCGCATCCCCAGGGCCGGGGCGGACACCACCCCGACGGCGGGACGGCCATCCGCCACCAGCCCGATCAGGGTGGCCCAGACCGGCACGCCGCGCACGTAGTTGGCCGTCCCGTCGATCGGGTCGAGCACCCAGGCCCGTTTACGACCCTCCTGGATCTTGAGCAGCTTGGAGGCCTTCGAGCCGCCGAACTCCTCGCCCAGCACTTGGTCGTCCGGACGGGTGCGGGCCAACTGGTCGCGCAGGAAGCGCTCGGCCTGCAGGTCGGCGTCGGAGACGGGCGTCTCGTCCTCCTTCTGGTCTATGTCGAGGTCCTTCGCCCCGAACCGCGAGAGCGTGATCTCATCGACCTGGTCGGCCAAGGTCAGCGCCAGTCGCAGGTCGTTCAAGTAAGTGTCCGGCGCCACCGGTTCGGCCTGGGCCTGGGCCAATTGCTCCAGGAAGGCCCGCCGGGATTTGTCCTCCGGCTCCTTTTGCCGTGATTTAGCCATTCTTCGATCCTCTCGCTAGTCCACTGGCAACGATACGCAGATAGGAGTCCACGCGCAGTTGGCGCTCTTGGGAACTCACGGCCCATTGTCTCAGGGCGCATTCGGCTGTTTCCGGGCCGTGTGGGCAGGCCCTGGGGCAGGCGGCGGCGGCTTCGGCCAGGTCCCCGAACGCCGCCAGCACGCGCTCCGGGCGGACATGCGAGAGCCCGAACGAGCGCACCCCGGGCGTGTCGATCACCCAGCCGCCCCCCTCCAGCTCCAGCGCGAGCGCCGAGCTCGAGGTGTGGCGGCCCTTGCCGGTGACCAGGTTGACCGCGCCGGTGGCCCGCCCGGCCCCCGGCACGAGTTCGTTCATGAGCGTCGATTTGCCCACGCCCGAGTGCCCCACCAGCACCGACACCCGCTGCGCCAACAGTTCGCGGACCTGGGCCAGCCCCCGTTCCGGCCCTTGCCCCAGCCCTGGCCCGAGCCCGGTCGCGACCACCTCCACGCCGAGCGGCTCGTACAGCGCGCGCAACGCCGAATCGTTCCCGAGGTCCCGCTTGGTCAGGCACAGCACGGCGTCCAGGCCCGCGTCGTAGGCGGCCACCAACTGACGGTCGATCATCCCGGTCCGGGGCGGCGGGTCCGCCAGCGCCGCCACGATCACCATGCGGTCGGCGTTGGCGACGATCACGCGTTCGCGGCCGGCGCCCTCCTCGGTCGCGCGCCTCAGCTCCGTGCGTCTGGGCCCCACCCGAACGATCCTCGCCAGCGTGTCCTTGGCCCCCGAGGTGTCCCCGACCAGGAAGGCCTGATCGCCCACCACGACCGAGCGGTGACCCATTTCGCGCGCCTTGACCGCCACCACGTCGCGCGCGCCCAGGCGCGTCAGGTAGCGTCCCCGGTCGACACAGGTCACCATCGCGGGCAGGGCGTCCGCATGGGCTGGCCGCTGCTTGGTGCGGGGCCGCGAGGAGCGGCGGCGACCGGGCACGTCATCGTCGGTCAGGTGCTGCCAGGTCACTGCGCCACCATCCCCCGCCACAGGTCCGCGAAGCCCGGCAGCGTCTTGGCGGTGGCGGAGATGTCCTCGACCTGGACGCCCGGCACCGCCAGCCCGATCAGGGCGCCGAAAGTCGCCATCCGGTGGTCGCCGTAGGTTCGGACCAGGCCGCCGTGCAGGGGCCGGGGCCGGATCTCGAGCCCGTCGTCCAGTTCCCGCGCGTCGCCGCCCAGTCGGTTCAGCTCGGCCGTGAGCGCGGCCAGCCGGTCCGTCTCGTGGCCTCTCAGGTGCCCGATGCCGCGCAGCCGGCTGGGCGAGTCCGCCAGGGCCGCGAGGGCGGCCAGGGTGGGAGTCAGTTCGCCTGCGGGCCCCAGGTCAAGATCGACGCCCCGGATCGAACCCGCTTGGGCGGTGACCCTGAGCCCGCCCAGGTCCCAGTCCACCGCCGCCCCGAACGCGTTCAGGTAGCCGCGCAGGTAGTCGCCGGGCTGTTCGGTCGACTGCGGCCAGCCGGGCACCCGGACGCTGCCTCCCGCGATCAGCGCCGCGGCCAGGAAGGGGCCGGCGTTCGAGAGATCCGGTTCGACCCGCAGGTCGCGGCCGGTCAGTCCGCCCGGCTCGACCCGCCAGGTCCACTCGCCGGTCTGGCGCGCGCGTGCGCCGAAAGCGGTCAACGCGCGCAGCGACATGTTCACGTGAGGTCGGCTGGGCAGGCGTCGAGGGGTCAACTCGACCTGCAGACCGCCCGCGAAGCGGGGCGCGGACAGCAGCAGGGCGGAGAGGAACTGGCTCGAGGCGGAGCTGTCCAGCCGGACCGCGCCGCCCCTGAGCGAGCCTTGACCGTTGACCGTGAACGGCAACGACCGCCCCCGGCGCGACCGCACCAGCCGCGCGCCCAGCGTCTCCAGCGCGAACAACAGCGGCGAGATCGGGCGCCGGGCGGCCTCTCGATCACCGATGAACCGGAACTCGCCTCGGGCCAGAGCCGCCAACGGGGGGACGAACCGCATCACCGTGCCCGCCAGACCGACGTCGAGGGCGACCGAGCCGAGCCCGGGGCCAGGCCGACCGGACGCTGGGACCACCCGCACGGCATCGTGCGCCGGATGGCTGATCTTCGCGCCCAACTGGGCCAAGGCGTTCTCCATCAACTGCGAGTCGCGGGCGCGCAGGACGCCATCCAGCTGGCTCGGCCCCTTGGCCAACGCCGCCAACACCAGGTAGCGGGCGGTCAACGACTTCGAACCGGGCAGGCGGACCGTGGCCCGGATGGGACGCCCGGCCGAGGGAGCCGACCACGGCACGGAAGGAGTCACGCGGACTTGGCGGCCTTGGGGGACTTGGGCTTGCGCCCGCGGCGGGTCGGGCCCGCCAGGATCAGCAGGTCGGCGCCGATCAAGACCAAGCGGAACCAGAACCCGGATTGGAGGCGGGCGCGGCGCTCGGGATCGTCCTTGACCTCCCAGAAGCGGTAACCCAGGAACAGCGCTGGCACGCCCACCGCCAAGGAAGCCAACGCACCCAACCGGGGAGCTATCGAAGTGGCGATCAGCCCGCCACCAGCGGCCAGCGCAATGCCGTTCGCGCGAACTGCGGCGGCGGCGGAAATGGTCTGGCCGGTGGACTTGTTCAACTTGTCGATGGCCGGCCCGGCGACCTCCTCGTGCGGCCCAGGGTTGCGCAGGACGCCGACCCCGTCGGCGATGGTGGCGGCGCCAATCAAGGCGCGGGCTTTGAAGCGAATCAGGCTCATACCTAAGTGTCTACCACGTTTCGGGAACAACTCGCCCCTTCGGGGCGTTAACAGCCACATGAGCTCAAGCGTCCGAAGTACACACGTCGAAGCGCAATCCGGCATCCCTAGACCGATTCTGCCGGTAGGCTCAGTGTCCGTGACAGCAGACAAGGCGGTCCACGACCCTCGTCCCTCAGAGACCGACGGCCAGCGCGCCGACCGGTTCGAACGAGACGCGCTGGAATACCTCGACCAGTTATACGCCGCCGCGATGCGCATGACCCGCAACCCGACGGATGCCGAAGACTTGGTTCAAGAGACCTATGCAAAGGCATTCGCCAGCTTTCACCAATACCAGCCAGGCACCAACCTGAAAGCCTGGCTGCATCGCATTTTGACCAACGCCTATATCAACGATTACCGCAAGAAGCAACGATCTCCGCAGCAGTCCAACTCAGACGAGATCGAGGACTGGCAGATCATGCGGGCCTCCGAGCACGAATCGGCCGGCCTGCGTTCCGCCGAACTCGAAGTGCTGGACCGGCTGCCGGACTCGCGCATCAAGCAAGCCCTCGCTGACCTGCGAGAAGATTACCGAATGGTGGTCTACTACGCGGATGTCGAAGGGTATTCTTACAAAGAGATCGCCGAGATCATGGACACGCCGATCGGCACGGTCATGTCTCGGCTCCACCGCGGCCGGGCCCAACTGCGTGACGCGTTGACCGGCCAAGGATTCGAATCTGGCTCGAAAGGGGACAGTGGGGGGTGAGGATTATGGAGACATTATTTCAGCAGTTCGGCTGCGAGGAAGCGCTGCCGCGCCTGTATCAGTTCATCGACGAGGAATTGAGTGAGCGAGAGCTTGAAGCTATGCGAGATCATCTAGACGGTTGTGACAACTGTGCATACGAACATGAAGTGCGCTCGAAACTGAAGACCGTAGTCCGCGAAGCCTGCCTCGACGTCGCCCCGCCATCGTTGCGGGACAAAGTTGTTGGGCGACTGGCCGAGTTGCGGTCAGCCCAGGCGGAACTGGCGTAAGCGCTGTTTGGCCGGTCCGCGCCACCCGGTGTGGTGGGGCGGACCGGCCGGACAGGTCTGCCTCAGGCGTTGGGCCGATGGCCGTGGTTGGCGGCGGACTTCTTGCGCGTGCGGCGCTTGCGTGCGCGTTTCGACATGATCGCTCCTCGGACGGTCTATACGACAATTACCGTGGGCCATCATAGCTTGACGGCGTGTGGGTGCGGGTCGGTGCGTGTTTGCGGGCTGGGGC
>JAISCU010000248.1 GCA_031265345.1 Bifidobacteriaceae bacterium | reverse complement strand
TCGGCCTTGCGACTGCCCGAATCCGACCGTCCAGACATCCGGGGCCTGCCCCTGGGCCGTCTCGGCGGTGCCGGTCTTGGCGCCCACCGTGATGCCATCGACCCGCGCGCGGGTGCCGGTGCCGTTCTCCGCCACTTGGACCATCATGTCCTTGAGCACCGCCGCCGTGCCCGCGCTGATCGGACGGCTGAGCTCCTCCGCGGCTGTCTCATCGACCGGCCGCAGGTCGGCGGCCAACTCGGCGCGCACCAGATGCGGGGTCATCAACCGACCGCCGTTGGAGATGGCGGCCACGATCGAGGCCATCTGCAAGGGGGTCACCCGGTCGTCGAACTGCCCTATGGAGGCCATCGCGGTCTGGGCCTTGTCCATGTTCTTGGGGAAGGTCGAGGGCCGCACGTAGAGCGGGATCGACAGGTCCTCGCCGAACCCGAAGCGCTCGGCCTGCTCGGCTATCGCGGTCGCGCCCAGTTCCATGCCGAGCCAGCCGAAGGCGGTGTTGCAGGACACCCTCAAGGCGTCCGCCAGCGTCATGGTGCCGCTGGCGGAGCAGGACGACTCGCCGAAGTTGGTCAGCTTGGCGGAGCTGTTCGGCAGGTCGAGCGAGTTGGGCGCTTGCAGTTCGCTGTCAGCCTTGTACTGGCCGGATTCGAGCGCGGCCGCCGCCGTGATGAGTTTGAAGGTCGAGCCCGGCGCGTACAGGTCGCCGCTGATGGCACGGTTGTAGAGAGGATGGGCCGGGTCGGCGTCGAGCGCGTTGTAAGTCTCCTGGACGGCAGTGGGATCGTGGACGGCCAGCGCGTTCGGATCGAAGGTCGGTTTGGAGACCAGGGCCAGGATCGCACCCGTCTTGGCGTCCAGGGCGACGGCCGCGCCCTGCGATTCGCCCAGGGCGTTCCAGGCCGCCTCCTGCACGGCTGGGTCGATGGTCAGCTCCACGGCTCCGCCGGTCGGTTTCTTGCCGGTGAAGATGTCCTGCACGCGGGTCCAGAACAGCGAGTCGGCGGTGCCCTCCAGCACTTGGTTCTCGATCAGTTCCATCCCGGAGGGCGGCCCGACCACGGTGGCGTAGCCCGTGACCGGCGCGTAGAGCGGGCCATTGGCGTAAACCCGCTGGTAGGAGTAGTCGTCATCGACTTTGTCGGACTTGGCCAGCAGGTCGCCGCCAGCCGCGATGATCGGCCCGCGGTCGCGGTCGAACGAGTCGTAGAAGGTGCGGGCGTTGCGCGGGTCTGCCCGCAGTTCCCCGGCGCTGGCGAACTGGATGACGCTGGAAGCCACCAGCAGCGCCATGAACATGGCCACGACCACCAGGCAGATGCGCCTGATCTCACGGTTCACGGGCGCCTCACCGCCTCGGTCGCCTGGCCGTCCTGAGGCGTCGGCAGGCCGGAACCCGACCTGGGCTTGGCCGCCTTGGAGGACGAGCCCGACCCGGCGGCATCGTGCAACGCCCGTTTGGCCGCCTCGGCCTGCAGGACGGGCCCCAGGTCGATCTCTGAGGTCGCGGGCGGGGGACGGCGGGCCCCGTCGGAGATGCGCAGGAGCAGGGCCACCACGATCCAGTTGGCCAGCAGAGCCGAACCGCCGTAGGCCAGGAACGGCGTGACCAGGCCGGTCAGCGGGATCACGCGGGTGACGCCGCCCACCACGACGAACAACTGGAAGGCCAAGGTGAAGGCCAGACCCGTGGCGAGCAACTTGCCGAAACCGTCGCGGATGCCGATGGCGGTCCTGAAACCGCGTTCGACCAGCACCAGGTAGATCAGCAGCAGCGCCACCAGGCCGGTCAGGCCGAGTTCCTCGCCCAGGGCCGCGAAGATGAAATCGGAGTACGCCAGCGGTGTGATGTCCGGGCGTCCCTCGCCCAGACCGGTGCCGAACAGGCCGCCGTTGGCCATGCCGAACAGGCCTTGGACCAACTGGCCGGACCCGCCCAGCGGCTTCGCGTACAGCTCCTGGGAGAAGGGGTGCAGCCAGATGTCGAAACGGTTCTGGACGTGGCTGAACATCTTGTACGCCAGCACCACGCCGCCGGAGAACAACCCCAGCCCGATCACGATCCAGGACGGCCGGTTGGTGGCCACGTAGATCATGACCACGAACAGGCCGAACAACAGCAGGGAGGTCCCCAGGTCGCGCTCGAACACCAGCACGCCCATCGACATGAGCCAGGCCAGCATGATGGGCCCCATGTCCCGCAGGCGCGGCAGCCTCAAGCCCAGAATCTTCGGCCCGGCCAGCGCCATGGCGTCGCGCCTGGTCACCAGGTAGCCGGCGAAGAACACGGCCAGGGCGATCTTGGACAGCTCTGCCGGTTGGAACGACAGCGGCCCAAGGTGGATCCAGATCTGCGAGCCGTTGATGTTGCGGCCGATCCACGGCGCCAGCGGCAGGATCAGACCCACCAGGCCCAGGATCATGGCGGTGTAGGTGAACCGCCTCAGCGAGCGGTGGTCACGCAGCCAGATCACCGTCACCGCCGCCGCCACCAGCCCCAGGACCGTCCAGATCAGTTGCTTGTATGCGATCACCGGACCGGGGTCGGCGCCGATCTCCTCGTAGCGCAGCCCCAGCCGGTAGATCATGGCCAGCCCGGTGCCGTTGAGCAGCACCGTCACCGGGAAGATCACCGGATCGGCGTAGGGCGCCCGCCACCGCAGGATCAGGTGCACTACCAGCACCAGCAGGGTGAAACCACCGCATTGCACGGCCATCTGCCCCGGCAGCCGCCCCGTCACGGCCACCCCCACCTGCGCGTAGGCGAAGAACGAGAGCCCCAGCGCGAACACCAGCAGCACCAGTTCGGCCCAACGGCCCGGTTTCGCGCCGCCGGGCAGGACGGTGGCCATGGCTAGCCTCCCGCGGGGGGCGCAGAGTTGGCGACGGTGTCCCGCTTCGGCCCGGTGGACGATGCCGTGGACGAGCCTGGCGCCACGCCGTCAGCCCCGCTCGGGGTCGGGTCGGGAGTCAGACTCGAGGTCAGGCTGGGTGTCGCCGTGGGCGTGGGCCGCGAACTGGAAGACGGGCGGCCCGAGCCGGGGCGGTCCTGACGGGCCTCGCGGGACTGGCGCACGGCATCGTCCACCCAATCCTGGGCCTGCTCCAAGGTGACGTTGCGGAACGAGGCGTCCTCGACTTGCTGGCGGTAGGACTCGGTGAGGTCCACCTCGAGGCGGTAGGAGGTGGCGCGGGCGACGTGGGACAGGTCGAGGCCGAAGACCTCCTGAGGGATGCCCTGGTAGATGGCGACGCGGCCATCCGCCTGGCCCACGTAGTACTGGTCCTGGCTCCAGGCGTGAGCCCAATAGAGGCCGCCGGCCGCCAGGCCGAGGAAGACCAGGATGACGGCGATCCAGACAAGCCGGCGGCCGATCGGGGAGCGGCGGCGCGAATCGGCCAGGTCGGTGTCCTCGGTCGGAGCGGGCGGGGCGGTCAATGACGCGGCCTTCGCCGCCGCGCCGCTGCCGCCGCGGGTGGGACGGTTGCGGTCGATGGCCGCCGCGCCGGCCACCTGGGCGGCCGTCGAGGGCGCCTCGTCGGCGGGGAGATCGTCTATGTCCAGCACGTCCGCGACCACGCAGGTGACGTTGTCGGGGCCGCCGCCGCGCAACGCCAGCTCGATCAGCATGTCGGCGCACTGGTCCGGATCGGGCTCCTCGATCAGGGTCCGCTTCAAAGTGGCCGCCGAGACCACCCCGGACAGGCCGTCCGAGCAGAGCAGCCAACGGTCGCCCGGCTCGGCCTTGCGGATCGAGATGTCGAGGCCGCCGGACAGCTCCACATCCCCCAGGACCCGCAGGAGGAGCGAGCGCTGGGGATGGCGCTCGGCCTGCTCCGGCTCCAGTTTGCCGCTGTCCACCAGGTACTGGACGAACGTGTGGTCGGTGGTGACCTGCTCCAGCTGGTCGTCGCGCAGCAGGTAGGCGCGGGAGTCGCCGATGTGCCCCAGGATCAGCCGGTCACCGGACCGGAGCAGGGACGTGATCGTGGTGCCGAGGCCCGCCAGCTCCTGGTCCTCCTCGACTCGCTCAAGGAGCTCCTCGTGGGCGCCCTCCACCGCCGATTCGATGGCCTCCGCTCCTTGGTCGGAGGTCGGCGTCTCCTCGTCCAGGGGCGCGAGATGGGCTATCGCCACCGATGAGGCGATGTCCCCGCCCGCGTGCCCGCCCATCCCGTCCGCCACCACCAACAAATGGGGACCGGCGTAGGCCGAATCCTGATTGTTGGCGCGAGTGAGCCCAATGTCGGAGCGCACCGCGTAGCGCAGAGCGATGGTCACTCTACTTGAGCACCTCCAAAGTCGTATTGCCGATCCGGATGGACTGTCCCGCGACTAGCTGGACCGGGCCAGTAATTCTCTCACGGCCCATGAACGTGCCATTGGTCGAGCCCAAGTCTTCCAGCACCCAGCCGCCTTGGCGTGGTACCAATTGGGCGTGGCGTCCGGAAGCGAACTCATCATCCAGGACCAGATTGGCGGTCGAGGAGCGCCCTATCACCACTGGCGACCGGGTGAGCGGCAACGTGGTGCCGCGCAGCGGGCCGGATTTGACGGTGAGGCGGGTCGGGGCATTGGCGCTGGCCAGGGCCGTCGCGTTGGCGCCGATCGCGCTCTGTCTGGCTGGAGGCACGGCTTGGGGCCCGGCTAGCGGGGAACCGAGCGGACCGGCCCCGAGCGGCGCGCCTGCGGGCCCGGTGGCCACGGCCCCGGCTAACGCGGCCATCTCGACCGGCACCCCGACGCGGGCGCGGCGCTTGGAGCGTGACCTCTCGCGAGGCTGCGAGTCGCGCCGCCGGATCGTGGTGCCGTAGATATCGCGTCTGAGCGTTGCCAGAGCCGCCAGCACGAACAGCCAGAGCACCAGCAGATAGCCCAGCCGAAGCAACGAGACTGACAGCTCTCCCATAGCTCAACCTTAGTTGTCCTGGCTGGCCAGAGTCTTAGGTTGGGCCTCGGTTGTCGGGACGAAATCCGGGATCGGCCCGCGGGCTGACGGATGGTTGGATGGATGCTAACGTGTATGCATGACTGCAGCAACGATCAAGCCGCGCGCGTCGAAGAAGCGTCCGGCGCGCCTCGCGGAACCCGCGCCGAAGTCGCCCTCCCAGTCGAAGTACACATCCATCAGGGTGTCCCGCGACACCAGGGACATCCTGGCGCGGGAGGCCGCCAAAGCGGGCGTGTCCTTGGCGGCGTACTTGGATGAGGTGGCTGAAGAGGCCTTGCGCCAGGAGGTGTTCGCCCAGGCTCGCGCCGACTGGACTGAGGCACTCAAGGACCCTGAATTTGTGGAGGAGGTCATGGATTGGCAGAACGCTGACCTGGGCGTTGAGTTCGATGACGACGGATGGCCGGAATACAATGAGCAGTGACCCTTCGCCGTCCAAACCGCCCTTCCGCCAGGAGATCTGGCTGGTTCAGCTAGGAGCGGGCCGCAAAGGCGAGATCGGGAAGACCCGGCCCGCAGTGGTGGTCTCGCGCGACGAGGTGCGGGCCCAGACAGAGTACGGCCTCGTCACGGTGGTGCCTTTCACGCGGAGTTCTCGCCTCCGCGCCAGCGCCGTGCGCCCATTGATCGCGGCCGGGCACGGACTCGAATGGGACAGTGTCGCCATCTGCGATTCGCCGTTCGCTGGTGTCGCCTCGCGGTTCGTCCGTTACCTGGGACGCCTCCCCGACGAGGACTTCGCCAAAGTGATCGCGGGCCGTGCCCTGGTCGAGGGCTGGCCGGGCGCATCGGCTCGCTGAGAGCCCCACATTCCAGCGAGGCGCACCTGTAGAGCCTCAGCTCTCCGGGTCGAAACCGAGGTCGGTCGATTCTCCGGTCCAGAAGACCACTTCGGTCCGCCCGACGGTCAGGGTGTTGCCGTCCAGCAGCAAGGCGTTGGTGATGCGATGGCCCTCGACGAAGGTGCCGTTGGTCGAGCCCAGGTCGGTCGCCACCGGCCCGTCCGGCGTCAGCCGGATCTCGACGTGGCGGCGGGAGACGCCGGTGTCCTCGACAATGATGTCGGCATCGGAACCGCGTCCGATCACCGTCACGGGGCCGGTCAGCAGATAGCGTTGCCCGTCGATGTCCACGATCGGATGGCGTGACGACGCGGGCGAGGGCCCGGCTGGCGCCACCGCGCCGCGCACCGTCTCCGAGCGGACGTGGAACACGCCGACTTCGAGGTCCGGGTCCTCTTCGAAGGTGACCGAGACCGGGCCCACGAACGCGTAGCGCTGCGAGGCGGCGTGCTGGGCGACCCCTTCTTGGAGTTCTTCCCCCATCGCCTCGGCGCCCCAGTCCAGGATGCGGTCGAAGTCCTGGGGGGACAATTCGATCACGAACTCGTTCGGCACTACGGCCCTGCCGCGGGCCAGTACTGCCGCCTTATCGTCTAACTCGCGCCGGAGCGCTGAAGCCAGGTCCACTGGTTTCACCTCACTACGTGATGCTTTGGCGAAGGCACCATTGACTGCGCGCTCGACGCCTTTCTCAAACCGGTCGAGGAACGCCATACGTCACCCCTCCCCACTGCCAGAACGTAGCCAATGGTAACGACTTCCTTTCATTAATGATGTAGGCCTGCCGGTCGGACCACGTTACCAATTCCCTCCCAAACGCAAATCATGCTAGCCTCATCCCTTGCGCGCGAGTGGCGGAATTGGCAGACGCGCACGGTTCAGGTCCGTGTGCCCGCAAGGGCATGGGGGTTCAAGTCCCCCCTCGCGCACCCCCTCGCCCAGGGTTGGCTCCTCGCATGCTCGAGGGCCACACCCTGGGTTTGGTTTTGTTCCTGCCCGCCCACGCCGCCGATGCCGCTGGCTCGACTTCGCCCGCATCGACCGTCCTCCCGCGTGGAGGCCTGGGCGCCATTCAGCTGTGCCCAACGAACCAAGAACCAGTCTTCGTCAAAGTCAAGCGACTGCGTAATGGTGGGACCTCCGGCGCGCGGTTTTTGGATATACTTGATGGAGATACGGGAGGGATCGTGCTAACAACCACAGTTTTCCGCAGCAACAAGACCCAAGCCGTCCGGCTTCCGAAGGCCGTTGCTCTGCCAGACGACGTTCGCCGGGTGGAGGTGCGCGTGGTGGGGAGCAGCCGGATCATCACGCCGGTCGGGGCGTCATGGGACGATTGGTTCGACACATTCGAGCCGGTCAGCGAGGGTTTCGGCACTGATCGAATGAGCGGTTCCGGCCTGGAGCGCGAGCAATGGTGGAATTGACCTACATGCTGGACACCAGCGTCCTGATCCACCTGCTGCGCCGACGCTCCGAGGAATTGCGGCCCCGTTTCCGGGCCGCGTCTGGCCGAATCGCCGTCTCCACCATCTCTGTCGCAGAACTCGAACACGGGCTGGCGCGCTCATCTGCGCCGGACAAGGACGCTGCTCGGGTCGAGGCTTTGTTGGCGCTGTGCGAGGTCCTGCAGTTCGACCGAAACGCCGCTCACCACGCCGGTCGCATCTCCGGCCGGTTGGCCGCGGCAGGGACGCCGATAGGCCCGCTCGACACACTGATCGCGGGCCATGCTCGCTCGAGGGGCCTGGTCGTGGTGACCACCAACCTGCGCGAGTTCAGCCGCGCCCCAGGCCTTGAATGCGAGGACTGGAGCGCCCCGAACGAGCCCACCAGCCGCGATTGATCCGCGACCGACCGCGCCTTGGCGGGTTTGCGGCCGCCTTCGCCGCCCTTGCGCTCCAGGTACCTGCGGGAATCGGGCGGCGCACGCCGGGCGGCCTTGCGGGATGTCCGCAAGTGGCTTCAATTGGGGTCCGGGTCGAGTTCCAGCCAGTTGTGGACAACGGTGTCCGATGCCGCCCGGCCGACGGGCCGTGTTTGCGCTGGTCGTCGGATCGGCGGCCTCGGCGTCGTGTTGGGGCCGTGTCCACAATTGGCTTCAATTGGCGGCCGAGTCGATGCCATGTCTCGGAGTCTTGTGGACACTTCTGTCTCGGAGTCTTGTGGACGTTTGTGTCTCGGGAACTTGTGTGCGTTGGTGTCTCAGGGGACGGGCGGGTTTCAGCCGCAGTAGA
>JAISCU010000237.1 GCA_031265345.1 Bifidobacteriaceae bacterium | reverse complement strand
TCTACTGCGGCTGAAACCCGCCCGTCCCCTGAGACACCAACGCACACAAGTTCCCGAGACACAAACGTCCACAAGACTCCGAGACAGAAGTGTCCACAAGACTCCGAGACATGGCATGGGTGGCGCCGCCAATTGAAGCCAGTTGCGGACCCCGCCCGAGGGGAGCGCCGACCCCGCGGACCTGGTGGCCTGCGCGAACGCTGGTCCCCGGCCGGGCGGCATCGGGCACCGGCGTCCACAAGTGGCTGGAACTGGGTCGCGCCGCCAGTTGAAGCCAGTTGCGGACACGGCCGGGACGTGAGCCCCGTTATCAAACAAAAGGGAGCCGCCGGATATCAGGCGCCGGCGCCGTCCCGGACGTTGGAGACGGTGGTGGGGATGGCCGGTTCGCCCTCGGATAGCCGCAGCCCGGCTGGAGGCAATTCGTCGCGCGAGGCGTTGTGCCTGGTCCGGGCGCTGTCCAGGCCTTCGGCACCGGTGCGGGCCGGGCCGATCTGGCCGTGGTCGATGTAGCCGACCTGGAGCGGGCGCAGACCGTACGCCTCGGGGGCGACGGGATGGACGCCCGGCCCGGCGAGGACCACTTCTTCTTCGGCGATCCCGGAATCGTCGATGCGGCGCCCGGCCCACTTGGCCCCGCCGATGGTCGATTTGCCGCCGGACGAGCGCTTCTCGACCGGCTCGAGCCTGCCGGAGGCATCTTCGCGGGCGACCAGTTTGTAGATCATCTCCGCAGTCGGCGCGCCCGAGCCGGTGACCAGTTTGGTTCCCACCCCATAGGAGTCGACGGGGGCGGCCGCCAGCGCGGCGATCGCGTATTCGTCCAGGTCGGAGGTCACGGTGATGGAGGTCCCAGTGGCCCCGAGGGCGTCCAATTGCTTGCGGACGGCGCGGGCCAATTGGGGCAGGTCGCCGGAATCGAGGCGCACCGCCTTCAACTCGGGCCCGGCCAGTTCGATGGCCAGGTTGACCGCTTGCCTCACGTCATAGGTGTCGACCAGCAAGGTGGTGGCCGCGGTCTGGGCAGCCAATTGGGAGGCGAACGCCTCGCGCTCGGAATCGTGCACCAGCGTGAAGGCATGTGCCGCGGTGCCGATCGTGGGGATTCCCCAACGGTGCCCGGCCTCCAGCATCGACGTGCCAGCGAATCCGGCGACGTAGGCGGCCCGCGCCGCCGCCACAGCCGCCTCCTCATGGGTGCGGCGCGCCCCCATCTCGAGGCACGGCCGGTCTCCAGCCGCGGACGTCATGCGCGATGCCGCCGACGCGACCGCGCAATCATGGTTCAGGACCGACAGGACAAGGGTTTCCAGGATGACGCACTCGGCGAACGTGCCGTCCACCGTGAGGACGGGCGAGTTCGGGAAATAGGCCTCGCCTTCGGCATAGCCGCTGATGGAGCCCCGGAAACGATACGACGCCAGCCACTCGGCGGTCTTCGGCTTGACGGTGCCTGAGCTGACCAGCCATTCGAGGGTGCCGTCCGGCGCGTCGAAACTGAGGGATTCCATCAGCTCCATCAACCGGCCGGTGCCCGCGACCACTCCATAGCGGCGCCCGCGGGGCAACCTGCGCGCGAACACTTCGAAGACTGATCGGCGCCCGGCCGTGCCGTCCGCCAGCGCGGCCTCCAACATGGTCAACTCGTATTTGTCGGTCAGCAGGGCGAGACTCATGGTCTTCAAGCCTAGCGGCCTGGGATCGGGCAGTGCCTCGGATTAGTTCACCACTTACGTGATATTATTATCACGTATATGAACGTTGCGCCGCCGAGGCTGTCTCCGCTATTCCGGTCTGAAACCCAGGCCGATATGCTGGCGCACTTGCTCTTGAACCCAGACCGTGCCTACACCGTGGCCGAACTTGCCCGCGCCTCCGGCGCGCCCTACGCCACGGTCCATCGCGAGGCTCGCAGATTGATCGACGTCGGCCTGGTGTCAACCGAATCGGTTGGCCGGGCTGTGCGCATGCGCGCCAATTCACGCGATCCGGCCTACGGGCCCGCAGCAGAACTCCTGCGGCTGAGCTACGGGCCAACTGCTGTCCTGCCGCGAGTATTGTCGGAAGTCGAGGGGATCGATCAGGCATACATCTACGGGTCTTGGGCGGCCCGGCGTCTCGGTAGTCCGGGTGATGCGCCCGGCGACATTGACGTTCTTGTTATTGGGAATCCACGTCGCGCAGACATATACGAGGCCGCCGACGTGGCCGAGCGACGGCTGGGTCGCGAGGTGAATATCCGGACGGTCGATGCCGACGAGTGGCATAGCGGCGACAACTTGTTCCTGCGAACTGTGCGAAGCGGCCCGCTGGTGCGCCTCGACTTGCACCGGGCGGACCGATGATTCGATGGGAGCAGGGCCGCGCCGAGGTCGATCAGTTCCTGGCCGACGGACGGATTATCCGCGTGGCGCCGAACCGTGAGTTGGCCGACAACTACCTGACGCAGGCAAGAGCCCACTTGATGGCCGCGCCAGCCATTGTTGGTCTTGACGCGCCTGGAGCATTCTCTTTGGCCTACGACGCTGCGCGGCTCGGATTGTCCGCGGTCCTGGTCAATCAAGGGCTTCGCGCGCGGGGGCAGGGAGCTCATGCGGTCCTCCTGGAGGTCGTTTTAGCGCAGCTTGAACCGCCGCGTCAAACCGAGTTCCGCGAGTTCACGTGGATGCGACGCTTGCGCAACGACACTCAGTATCCCGAGGCGGATCGTCCCGTAGCGCTGGTCGATGACGTGTCTCAAGCGGTCGCGGCAGTCGGCGCGATGGTCGAGCGCGCCGCGATTCTGGTTGACCACATGCCGCCGTATTGATGTCCGCTGCTCGCATCGCGGGTCGCTCACCTGACGGACGGTCCTCCGCTGGTGGCTCAAACCGCTCTTTTGTATTACGATACCCAGGTGGCGTTCTATGAGGTCGATGGGCACCGTTCCGGAGACGGTGTCGGCGAGCCCGTGGTCTTCTACGGCTCAGCCGACCGCCACGGAGTGGCACATGTGGACGCACTGTAGGTCATGAACCACGCTCGCACGGTGATGGTCCTTCGAGATGATCCCCTCAAACTGTTGTACCTAGGTTTCGACTCGCAAGCGCGCCCCCGCGAGGTTGTCACCGACACGTCGCCCACGGGAAGGTTGGTCGCGGTGATCCATGCCGACGCGCTGACTCCCGCCTACCGCCAATTCTTAGACTAAGGAGATCCGTTGATGGAAATCGAGTTCAATCCCGAGGAGCGGGCGCAGTTCGACGCGTCGGCCGCCGAAGCGGAACGGGGCTACGACGCCGAGTTCTTGCGTTCGCGTCCGGTCATCGGGAGGCCTCGCGAGATCGGCGCCGAGGCGGCGGTCGTGGTCCCGCTCCGTGTGGACCCTGAGCGCCTGGCCGCGATCGACGCCCGGGCCCGACTGCTTGACTCGACGCGTTCTCAGTTCATTCGCGACGCGATCGACCGGGAGCTGGCCCGGCATTGACGCTCCTGACCGCGCCGATGCCGTCTCCCGGCGGATGGCGCCGGACCAGCGATGGTCAGGCTGGCAGTCAGGTGAGGCCGAGCATTTGGGACGAGCGTTCCCAGTGTTCGCGGATCAGGTCCGGATCGGATGCCTGCGGATTGGTCCGGCCGATTCTCCGGTTGCTCCCGTAGTACTCTCCGGCCACCCACGTCTCGCCGGGCGAGCCGTCGATGAAGTGGGCCAGGTTGCGCCCTCCCTTCGCCGCCGAGGTCAAGAACACCTTGAGCGGGGAGTGGTAGACCCGGTGGAAGCGGGTGGCCGTGTCGGACGCGAAGTTGGTGGCGATGTTTCCCGGGTGGAACGCCACTGCCGAAAGCCCCTGGTCGCCATAGCGCTGTTGCAGGCCCCTGGTGAACAGGATGTTGGCCAGTTTGCTGTCGCCGTAGGCCTTGGTGGGCGAGAAGCCCTGCCAGTCGTTCAGGTCGTCGATATCTATGTGCCCGTACAACCGAGCCGCTATCGAGGAAGTGTTGACCACGGTGCCCCCGCTGGCGAGCAACACTTCCATCAACTCATGCGTCAGCAGGAAAGAGGCCAGGTGGTTCACCTGGAAGGTGCGTTCGAAGCCGTCCTCCGTCCGCGTGGGACCAGAGAAAATGCCGCCGGCGTTGTTCGCCAGCACATCGATGCGCGGGCACACCGTCATCACGAACCCAGCGAGGCGGCGCACGTCCTCCAAGCGTTCGTAATCCGCCGTGAACCAGGTCTCGGCGCCCACGGCCTCGGCTACCTGGCCGGTCTTGTCGATCGACCGTCCCACCAGGATCAGGCGATGGCCCCGCTGCGCCAAGACGGCGGCCGCTGCTGCTCCGATGCCGTCGCTGGCACCCGTCAAAACGATCGTCTTGGTCAATTCAGGCTCGATTCCGGTTCCCGCGCGGTGGCTTCCCAGACCTCGCGACCAGCGCGACGCCCGGCGGGGAGAAGATTACCAGCCGACATCCCGGCCCGCCTTGGCGGTCCGCCGCGCGCCCTCGGCCTGCGGGCGCGACCTCAACCGGCGTCGAGGCGCGCCGGGCCGCTCGGTTACTCTGGGAGCGTGAGTGACGCGCCGATCGGGATCTTCGACTCGGGCCTGGGAGGCCTGACGGTGGCCCGCGCGGTGCTCGACCAGGTGCCGGGCGAAGCGGTGCTGTACCTCGGGGACACCGCCCACACCCCCTATGGGCCGCGGCCCATCGCGGAAGTCAGAGAACTGGCCCTGGCCAGCCTCGACAAGCTGGCCGACGCCGGGGTCAAGCTGCTGGTCATAGCCTGCAACACGGCATCGGCGGCGGTGTTGGCGGACGCCCGCGAACGTTACGAGCAAGGCCGAGGCGTGCCCGTGCTGGAGGTCATCCGGCCGGCCGTGCGCCGTGCCGTCGGCGCCACCCGCAGTGGGCGCGTGGGGGTGATCGGTACCCAGACGACCATCGAGTCCGGCGCCTACGACGACGCCTTCGCCGCCGCCCCGCAGTTGTGCCTGACGTCCCAGGCCTGCCCGCGATTCGTGGAACTGGTCGAAGCGGGGGCTACCTCCGGGCCGGAGCTGGTCGCGGTCGCGCGCCGCTACCTGGAGCCTTTGCGCCGGGCGGAGGTCGACACGCTGGTGCTCGGGTGCACGCACTATCCGCTGCTCACGGGCGTGTTGTCCTATGTCATGGGGCCGGACGTGACGCTGGTCTCGTCCGCCGAGGAGACCGCCAAAGACGTTTTCGCCCGGTTGATCGCGGACGGCTTGGCGCGGCGGGACGGCCCGGCCCCGGCGCACCGGTTCCGCTCGACCGGCGACCACCAGTCCTTCACTCGGTTGGCGCGCCGTTTCCTCGGTCCCGAGGTGCCCGTCTGGGAGCAGGCGGACGATGCCGTTCGAAGAATGGCGGCGGTCGCATGAGGCTGCTGGTCCTGGGATGCACCGGGTCCCTTCCGGGGCCGAAGTCGCCTGCCTCCAGTTACCTGGTCCAGACCCGCGACCGATCCGGGCGGCTGTGGACTATCGCGATGGACATGGGCTCGGGCGCGTTCGGCGTGCTGCAGGCGATCCTGCCTCCGGAGGCGATGGACTTCGTCGCTTTGAGCCACCTCCATCCCGACCACTGCGCCGACCTGACTGGTCTGGCGGTCTACGCCAAGTACCGCCCCGGCGCGGCGATGGAGTCGCTGCCGGTCTACGGCCCCGCCGACACGCCGCACCACCTGGGAGAGTTGCAGTACTCGCACGATCCGAACTCCGACGGCGGCGACTTCCATTACGGCACCTGGTCGGAGGGGGTCGGCATCTCGGTCGGTCCATTCGTCATCACTCCTTACGCGGTTCTCCACCCAGTCGAGGCCTGGGGTTTCAGACTAGACGGACCCTCTGACATACTCCTGGCAAGCGCGTGACCTTGGGTTACAGCGGCGACACGGACACCTGCGAAGGTTTGGCGGCGGTCGCGGCCGGGACCGACTTGCTGTTGGTGGAGGCCGCCTTCGAGGAGGGGCGCGACGCCGTCCGGGGCGTCCACCTGACCGGGCGAAGGGCAGGCCAGGCCGCTCGCGCGGGACGCGCCAAACAGGTGGTGGTCACCCATCTTCCTCCCTGGAACGACCCCGCCGTCACGCTCGAGGGCGTGCGATCCGTCTACCCAGGACCGGTCTACCTGGCCAGACAGCGGGCCTCTTACGTCATCTGAGCATGCTCGGGGCGGGTAGGGTCTTGGCCTGTGACTGCATTCACTCGGGCCGACGGCCGCACTGTAGACCAACTCCGGAACGTGACCATTGAGCGCGGCTGGCTGGACACCGCCGAGGGCTCGGCGCTCATAACGTGCGGTGGCACGCGAGTGCTGTGCGCGGCATCGTTCACGCCGGGCGTTCCGCGCTGGCGCCGGGGCACGGGCGAGGGCTGGGTCACGGCCGAGTACTCGATGCTGCCGCGCGCCACCACCGAGCGGTCGGACCGCGAGTCGGTGCGCGGGAAGATCGGCGGCCGCACCCATGAGATCTCCCGTCTGATCGGCCGCGCCCTGCGTGCGGTGGTCGATCTGCGCGCCTTGGGGGAGAACACCGTGCAGTTGGACTGCGACGTTCTCCAAGCCGACGGGGGCACGCGCACGGCGTCTATCACGGGGGCTTATGTCGCTTTGCACGATGCCGTGACGTGGGCTCGCGCCAAAGGCTATGTCGG
>JAISCU010000212.1 GCA_031265345.1 Bifidobacteriaceae bacterium | reverse complement strand
GCCAGCAACGAGCGAGAAGGGCCGCTCGGCGCACACGGCGAAGCACCCCGGCCGAATCCGGTCCGCCCCTGCCCCGCGTCTGCCACACGCGGGAGTCCGAGGAGACATATCGGGTGGTTCGGCAACGCTGTGACCAGCCAAAACGCTGTGGGCCCAGAGGGACTCGAACCCCCGACCCCCACGGTGTAAACGTGGTGCTCTAACCAACTGAGCTATAGGCCCCGGCGGCGCGCACCGGCGATCGAGGACGCAGGCGGCGCGGCGCCCAAGTTTACCGGAGGCGGACCATCGCCAGGATCGGAGCCGACCGCACGGCATCGGGAGCGGAATCAGGGGCAGTCCCAGCCGTACAGGACGCGCGAGAAGTCGCGGGCCGCGAGGCGCGCGGGCTCGATGAAGAAGCCGCAGGCCCCGCCGTCACCCCAGACGATCCCGGCCGACTCGTCCGAATCGAGTTGCAGCAGGAGGGTCGTGAAGCCCGCGAACTGCGAATCCGAGCGCGGGTCGCGGTGCACGAAGCGCGCGTAGCCGCCCACCCGGTGGCCTCGGGCGGCAATGGCCCACGGCTCCGGCGAACCGCCCGGCGAATCTCCGAGAGAGCCAAGCCCCGGCAACCCCTGTGTCAACCGGTCAACCGTGACAGCGAAGCGGAAATCGTCCGGCGGCATCGGTTGGCTGGTGACGGCTCCGGTCAATCGCACGCCTTCGGTGGTCGTGAACGGGACCTCCATGTACTCGACGGCGCGATCCAGGTCCGGACGAGCGGGCGGCTCCGCCGATCCGAGGCCCGGCTCGGCACCCGGAATCGAGGGATCGGGATGGAAGAGCACGGTGTGGCCCGAGCCCGCGGCCGGGTCGCGGTAGTTCATGCCGTGCGTGTCGTCGCCCGCGACGAAGAACTGCAGCAGCCCCCGGGCCGGGAGCCCCGCAACCGGCGGCAACTGGCCCAGGTTCAGTTGGGCCAACAGGAACAGCTCAGGGGCGCCACCGGCCAAGGCGGGCCATTCCTGCCCCGGCGCGAGGTACGGCAGCCCACCGATCTTGGTGTCCGCCAGACCGGGGGCCCCTGGGCTCGCCGTGAGCTCGACCGACGGCAGGGCGGTCGCGTCAGCCCAAGCGGCGCGCAGGTCAGCGGTGTCCGGAGCGCCGCGTTCGAGCGGGCGCCGCACTCGGCCACCGTTGAAGAGTCTGTCCATCAAGCTCACGATCTAGTCCATTTCGTCTTGCGCGTGTCAGGGGAAGCGCCAAGACCTCGCCCGTGACCTTCACTCCACATTCAGGCGTCCGGGCGCGACCGCTGGGGGTCTCGGGCAACAGTAATGAACCAGCCCGCCGGGCGCTACGGAATTACCAATTTGTTAACGCCCGCGTCACCAGGTCGGCCAGGAGCCGCCCACGTCTCGTGAGCACGATGCCGCTCGGCCGGCCTCCCCCGCCGCGCGCCGTCACCAGCCCGTCCGCGACCAGGTCCGGCACCGCCTCACGTGCCTCCTCCGTTAGAACGTCAAGGTCGAGGCCGCCCGCGGTCCGCAACCGCAGCATGACCCGTTCCAATCCAAGCGCCTGGCTGTCCAGAACCTCCTCCCCCGCCGTCGGCAGGCCGCCGGCCTCCAGCACGCGGCCATAGGCCAAGGGCGACTTCAGGTTCCAGAACCGCTTCGCGCCCAGGCTCGAATGCGCTCCGGGCCCGATCCCCCACCACTCGGCGCCAGTCCAATAGCCCAGATTGTGCCGCGACTCGTGGCCGGGCCGAGCCCAATTCGAGATCTCGTACCAGGCCAGCCCGGCGGCATCGAACAACTGGTCCGCCACGGCGTACTTGTCGGCTTGGTCGTCCGGGTCGATGGCTGCCAACTCGCCCCGCGCGATCCGCCGGGCCATCGGGGTGTGGGGCTCCAAGCTCAAGGCGTAGGCGCTGACGTGGTCGGTTCCCAATTCCAGCGCCGCCCGCACGGACCTGGCCCAGTCTTCGAGGCTCTCTCCCGGCGTCCCATAGATCAGGTCCACCGCCGGGTCGAGCCCGGCCACTCGCGCCGCCTGGACCACTTCCGGCAAACGTTCCGGGTCGTGCGTCCGATCGAGTGCCGCCAACACCTTCGGAACGGCCGACTGCATCCCGAACGAGACCCGGTTGAAGCCCGCTTCGGCCAATTTCTCCAGGGAGGTCGCGTCCACTGAGTCGGGGTTGGCCTCGGTCGTGACCTCCGCGCCGGGGGCTATCCCAATGGTCAGCCGAACGGCGTCGAGCAACCTTTTCAGGTGGGCTTGCCCCAACATGGTGGGGGTGCCCCCGCCGAAGAACACGGACTGAGCGGCTCGGCCGCCCTGCCCCGCTTGCTCGAGTTCACCCTGGGCGAGCTCCAGTTCCATGATGGCGTGCCGGACGAACGCCGCGCGCTGGTCCGGCCCGGCCACGTAGGTGTTGAAGTCGCAATAGCCGCAGCGCCGCGCGCAGAACGGCACATGGATGTAGACCTCGAACGGCGGGCGCTCGGACGTTGTGGGCACCGGTTCAGTCTGCCACGGCACCACACGCGACACCCCCTCGCCGAATGCAAGCAATGGCACGGCGCTGGATGGCGGCGAGTGAACGTGCCCCTTATCGTGAAATATCCAGTTGTATCCGCACGTATCGCGCGATATCCACTCGTATCGTAATTCCGGATACTCCGCTAGAATTTGCGATATGGACCCGGTTCGCAATCCTTACCTGCCTGGCGCTGGGCAGATCCCGCCGGTTCTCGCAGGCCGCGACGCGGAGTTGTCGGCATGGGACATCGCCCTCGCCCGCATCGAGGCTGGGCGCCCAGCTCAACCTTTGGTCTTGTATGGGCTCAGGGGCGTGGGCAAGACAGTTCTGCTGACCAAGTTCGCCCAAGCGGCGCGCGACCGCGACTGGATAGTGGCGCGGGTGGAGGCCAAGACAGGCCAATCCCTGCGGGCGCAATTGGGAGAATCCCTGCATGATTCTTTGGTCGACTTGGCCCGGCCGAGTGCGGGGACACGAATTCTCAAGGCCCTGAAGACCGCGCTGAGTTTCAAGGCATCATACGATCCGACCGGCTCTTGGACTTTCGGCGTGGACCTCCGGGACGATGGCGGTGGCGCGGACACAGGCTCGATCGAGGTCGACCTGCGCAAATTGCTGCTCGACCTGGCCGCAGGCGCTGCCGAATCAGGGCATGGCGTCGCCGTCCTGGTTGACGAGGCCCAAGACCTGCCTCTTCGGGATCGGGAAGCCCTCATAGCGGCGGCTCACGTCGCTGGCCAGGAATCCGAGGCGCTGACCCTGGCAATGGCCGGATTGCCGTCGCTGCCCCGCGAACTGGCCGAAGCCAAGTCATACGCCGAAAGGCTCTTCGCCTATCACCCCGTGGGTGCGCTCGATCCGGTTGCGGCGGCAGCGGCGTTGGCGCAGCCGGCGGCACAAGAAGGGGTCGCCTGGGAGGAAGCGGGGCTCGACCACGCCGCCCGCGCGGCTCGCGGCTATCCGTATTTCCTGCAGCAGTTCGGCCAGGGCGCTTGGGACACGGCCGAGGGCCCCACCATCACCCTCGCTGACGCGCGGCTGGGCGTGGAACGAGGCAAGAGCGCCCTGGACAACGGCTTCTTCCGCATCCGCTGGGAGCGCGCGACACCAGCCGAGCGCCGCTACCTCAAAGCCATGGCGAACGACGCGGGCCAGCCGTCCGACACGGCGAGCGTCGCGGCGCGATTAGGCAGGACAGCCAGTGGAGTCAGCTCGGTTCGCGGGCGCCTGATCGAGAAGGGGCTGATCTACTCTCCCGCGACTGGGCGAGTGGCATTCACAGTGCCTCTGATGGCCGATTTCATCGACCGCCAGATCGAATTCGACTAGCGGCCCAGCCTATTTCGACGGCTCGCCGTCCGAGCTCAGGGCGGCGATGAAGGCCTCTTGCGGAACTTCGACCCGTCCCACCATCTTCATCCGCTTCTTGCCCTCTTTCTGCTTCTCCAGCAGTTTCCGCTTGCGGCTGATGTCGCCGCCGTAGCATTTCGCCAGCACGTCCTTGCGCAGGGCGCGCACATTCTCGCGGGCGATCACGCGGGTGCCGATGGCCGCTTGAATTGGCACCTCGAATTGCTGGCGCGGAATCAGTTTGCGCAGCCGGGTCGCCATCATCACGCCGTAGGCATAAGCCTTGTCTTTGTGCACAATCGCCGAGAAGGCATCCACCTGGTCGCCTTGCAGCAGGATGTCCACTTTCACCAGGTCCGCTTCGGTGGTGCCATCAGGTTCGTAATCCAGCGAAGCATAGCCCTTGGTGCGCGACTTCAATTGGTCGAAGAAATCGAACACGATCTCCGCCAGCGGCAGAATGTACCGCAATTCGAGACGATCCTGGGATAGGTAATCCATTCCCAACATGGTGCCCCGGCGCGATTGGCACAGGTCCATGATCGCGCCGGTGAACTCGCTCGGCGCCAGGATGGTCGCGCGGACAATCGGCTCCCGAACCGAAGCGACTTTACCCTCCGGAAACTCCGAAGGATTCGTCACCCGATGCTCGGAGCCGTCGTCCAACGTCACCTCATAAACGACGTTCGGCGCGGTGGAGATCAAGTCCAGGCCGAATTCGCGTTCCAAGCGCTCCCGGATGATCTCAAGGTGCAACAATCCCAAGAAACCGCACCGGAAGCCGAACCCAAGCGCGGCCGAGGTTTCGGGCTCATAGCTGAGCGCGGCATCGTTCAATTTCAATTTGTCCAAAGCGTCCCGCAACGCCGGGTAATCGGAGCCGTCAATCGGGTAAAGCCCGGAGAAGACCATCGGCTTGGGATCGCGATAACCGGCCAACGGTTCGGCGGCTGGCCGGGTCAGCCCGGTCACGGTGTCCCCGACCCGCGACTGCCGTACGTCCTTGACGCCGGTGATCAGGTAGCCGACCTCGCCTACGCCGAGCCCGGCGGTCGGCACCGGCTCGGGCGCGATCACTCCGATCTCGAGCAGCTCGTGGCTCGCCTTGGTCGACATCATCGAGATCCGCTCGCGCGCGTCGAGCCGCCCGTCCATCACCCGCACATAGGTCACGACGCCCCGATAGGTGTCATACACCGAGTCGAAGATCAGCGCCCGCGCCGGAGCTTGGGCGTCCCCGGCTGGCGGCGTCACCTGTTGGACGATGCCGTTCAGCAGCTCCTCGACGCCCGCGCCGGTCTTCCCGGACACCCGCAGGCAGTCGTCCGGACTGCCCCCGATGAGGTGGGCCAACTCCTCGGCGTACTTGTCCGGCTGGGCGGCGGGCAGGTCGATCTTGTT
>JAISCU010000019.1 GCA_031265345.1 Bifidobacteriaceae bacterium | reverse complement strand
CGCCAGACCCGTCGCCAGGCGACCCCCGAGACGGCGCCGGCGCGGCCGCAAGGTGGTCCTGACACTGTTCTTCCTGCTGCTGATCGCACTGGCGTGGCCGGTCGGGCTGGCCGTGTGGGCGAACTCCAAGCTGCAGCATGTGGACGCGCTGACGCCTGGCGGGAGCGACGAGGGCCGGACCTACCTGGTGGCCGGGTCGGACAAGCGCGGGTCGGGCGGGGTCAACGACACGACCGAGGGCGCGCGGGCGGACTCGATCATGGTGGTCCACGTCGCGCCGAACGACCAGGCCTACCTGATCTCGCTGCCGCGCGACACGTATGTCGAGGTGGACGGCTACGGCGGCCAGAAGATCAACGCCGCCTACGCCTACGGGGGCCCCAGCCTGCTGGTCAACACGGTCCAACAGCTCACCGGTATGCACATCGACCGGTATGTGGAGGTGGGCTTCGGCTCCGTCACCGAGTTGGTCAGCGCGGTGGACGGCGTCAACCTCTGCATGGACCTGACCGTCTCCGACCACGACTCCAAGCTCGACTGGGAGGCCGGCTGCCACGACGTCGACGGGACCACCGCCCTGGCCTTCTCCCGGATGCGCAAGTCCGATCCGAACGGGGACGTGGGGCGTGGCGACCGGCAGCGGCAGGTGGTCTCCGCCGTCATGAAGAAGGCCATCGAACCGTCGCTGCTGTGGCACCCGGCACGCCAGATCGAACTGGTCAAGGCGGGGACCGGGGCGCTCACCCTGGACCAGGACACGAACATCTTGGGCCTGGGCCGGTTGATGCTCGATTTCAAGGCGGCCACCGGCCCGGACGGCATCCAGGGCACGCCCACCATCAAGAGCCTGGATTACCGGCCGGGCGGGATCGGCTCAGCGGTTCTGCTGGACCCGGAGCAGTCCGCGCGGGACTTCGAGCAGATTCGTTCTGGGACCTGGGCCGGCAATGCCAAGGGGTCGTGAATGCGGCCGGCTGACCGATCTCCACCAAACCTTTACCGGCCCTCACCTGCGCCTTCGCTGGTTGAACGCGCCTCTCATCTACTCTTGTACCGATTTGTTTGACCGACCACAAGGAGTCCATGTGCATCCGCGCCACGCGGCCAACCGACCTCCCCAGCCGCCCAAGCATCGGCTGAAGATCGCGCGCCGCAGCCCCCTGGCGGTGGTCGGGGCGCTGGTGGCGGCCTCGGTCCTGGCCGGAGGCGTGGCGGCGGCGGAGCGCCTGAGGCAACTCGATTCCAATCTGACTGTCTTGGGCGACGTGGATGAATTGATCGACTCGGACGACCGGCCGGAACGTCAAGCCACCACTTCGGCGGAGCCGGCGCCCCTCGACCCGTTCGGCGGCCAGGCGGTCAACATCTTGATCACGGCCATCGACTCCCGCGACGGCGAGAACGCGGACGTGGTCCAGGACGCCATGATGGGCACGTTGTCCAACGACGTCAACATGGTCGCCCACATCTCGGCCGACCGCTCGCGTGTCGATGTGGTGGCGCTGCCACGCGACACTTTCGTCGAGATGCCGAGTTGCAAGCAGCCCAACGGCCACGAGGTCGGCCCGGCCCGGCAGGTGATGCTCAACAATGCCTTCCTACGGGGCTCGGCTTCCGATGTGTCCGCCAAGAACGAGGGCGTCGCCTGCATCGTCAAGACGATCGAGTCCGTCACGGACATACGGCTGGACAGTTTCATCCTGGTCGATTTCGCTGGTTTCGCCAATGTGATCGACGCGCTCGACGGGGTCGACATCTGTCTGCCCGACGGCCTCAAGTCCCAGAAGGCCCACCTCGACCTGCCGCGCGGCCAGCAACATCTGGACGGTCAGACCGCGCTCCAGTTCGCCCGCGCCCGCGACCCCCGCGACGCCGACGGCAAGTCGCTCTCCGACGGCTCCGACGTGCAACGCATCTCCCACCAGCAGCAACTCATCGCCACCGTCATCAACGAGGTCCTCGCCTCCGGGAACCTCCAGTCGCTGCCCAAGCTCAACACCACCGCCACGGCCATCACCAAGTCCCTCTATGTGGGCGAGGACCTCGGGTCGGTGGTCAGCCTGGCAGGTCTCGCGTACGCCTTGCGGGACATCAAGCTGGAGAACGTCTCGTTGTTCACGATCCCTTGGGCGCAGGCCCAGAGCGACTCTAACCGCGTGGTCCTGGCGGAGTACGGCTCCAAGGACCGGTTCGGCGGCCTGGGCGCGACGGAGATCTTCGCTCTGATCGCCACCGACCGGCCGGTGCCGGGCACCATCCCGTACAAGCTCTCGAATCCCGAACCGGCGTCCGATGCCGCCAGCCCGGACCCAGCGGACCCTTCGGCCGCGGGGACGCCCGGCGCCGCGCCTGAAACCTCCACCGACGCCGCGCCGACCGCCGACGAGGAGTTCGTCACGCCAGTGGACGCCCCCGTGACCTGCCAAGTAGAAGGCGCCGGGTCAACCGGCTGACGGGCCGCCCTCCAGCAAGCGCACGAACCCCGCCTCGTCCAGGATCGGCAAGCCCAGCGACCGAGCCTTCGCCTCCTTCGAACCAGCGCCCGGCCCCACCACCACATAATCCGTCTTCGAGGACACCGAGCCCGCCGGGCGTCCCCCACGCGCCGCTATCGCCTCCTTGGCGCCCTCGCGGGTGAATCCCTCCAGGGTGCCGGTGACGACCACCGCCAGACCCTTCAAAGTCTGCGGCAGGGCCGTGACGGCGGCATCGGACAAATGTACTCCCGAAGTAATCCAGGCCTCCACCACAGTGCGGTGCCAATCGGTGGCGAACCACTCGCGGATCGATTCCGCGATGCCCGAGCCGACCCCGTCGACCGCCGCCAAGTCTTCCTCCGAGGCTGCCGCGATGGCCTCGACGGAGCGGAAATGCGCGGCCAGAGCGCGGGCGGCGGTCGGGCCGACGTGCCGGATCGACAGCGCCACCAGGATCCGCCACAGCGACTGGGACTTCGCCTGGTCCAATTGCGACAGCAGGATCTGGCCGGACTTGCTCAGCTCGCCGGAGTCGTTGGCGAAGAACGCCTTGACCTGCCAGCCGCCAGGGGCCCATCGCCAGACGCGGGCGCGCACCAAGTCCTCGGGGCGCAACGCGAACAGTTCGGCCTCGTTCGCCAACACCGGCTCCGGGCCCGCCAATTCGCCGGTACCGAGCCCGGGCGGCGCCGGGCGGTCGGAGGCTAGGCGCAACGTCGCCATCGGGTCGGCCAGAGCCAGGGCGGCCTCCTGCCCCAGCGAGTCGACGTCCAGCGCGCCACGCGAGCCCAGGTGCTCGATCCGCCCGGCGATCTGCGCCCGGCAGCCCTCAGCATTGGGGCAGCGCACGTCGATCTCGCCAGCCTTCTCCGGGGCGAGCGGCGCACCACAAGAAGGGCAGCGCTCAGGCATGACGAACGCGCGTTCGGCACCGGTCCGCAGCTCCGTGACCGGCGCGACGATCTCCGGAATCACGTCGCCGGCCTTCCGCAGCACCACCGTGTCGCCGATCAGCACCCCCTTGCGCGCCACCTCCCGCGCGTTGTGCAGAGTGGCGAACGCCACCGTCGAGCCCGCCACCTGCACCGGTGCCATCACGCCGAAGGGCGTCACCCGGCCCGTGCGACCGACCTGCACCTGGATGTCGAGCAGCTTGGTGTTGACCTCCTCGGGCGGGTACTTGTAGGCGATAGCCCAGCGTGGAGCTCTGGACCTGGCACCGAGCGTGCGCTGGACTGCCAGATCGTCGACCTTCACGACGATCCCGTCGATCTGGTGGTCGATCTCCCCGCGATGGGCGCCGTAATGCTCGATCATGCCCTCCACGCCGTCGCGCTCGGCCGTCACCCGGTTGTGCCCCGAGATCGGCAGCCCCCATTCGCCCAGCAGGCCGTAGGTCTCGGACTGGGTCTTGGGTTCAGGGCCGCCGATGCCGTCCGCCCAGGTCAGTTGCCCTATCCCGTGCACCAGCATGGCGAGTGGCCGACTCGCGGTGACGGTGGAGTCTTTCTGCCGGAGCGACCCGGCCGCCGCGTTGCGCGGGTTCGCGAACAGTCTCCGCAGCGCCCGCGGCCGTTTCCCGTCCGCCTCCAGTTCGCGGTTGAGTTCCGCGATGGCTTCGTTGGCTTGTTCGATGCCGTCGTTCAAGGCCGCGAACGCCGCCGTCGGCAAGTAGACCTCGCCTCGGACGTCAAGGAAACTGGGGGCTGGATCGGCCTTGAGGGTCTTCGGGATCACGCCGATGGTCATGACGTTGGCGGTGACGTCCTCGCCGGTGGCGCCGTCGCCTCGGGTGGCGGCCCGGACCAATTGGCCGTTCTCATAGATTAACGACACGGACAGGCCGTCGATCTTGAGCTCGGTCAGCCATTCGGTTCGTTCGAGGTCCGCGTCCTCGAGCGCGCGATCCATCCAGGCCGACAACTCCTCCGCCGAGAAGACGTTGTCCAGCGACATCATGGGGGTGGCGTGCCTGACTTGGGCGAAATCGCCGGTCGGGCGGCCGCCGGGCCGCTGGGTGGGCGAATTCGGGGTGGCCAGGGCCGGGTGGTCGGCCTCGAGAGCGCGAAGCCGGCGCATCAGGTCGTCGAACTCGGCGTCCGAGACAGTGGGCGCGTCGAGTTCGTAATAGGCCCTCTCATGCGCCCTGATCGAGGCGACCAATTCGCGCCATTGAGCTTGCGGGCTGTTCGTGGATCGAGTCACGCCTCCTATTCTGGCCCGCCCAGTCCGCCAAGGCTGACAAAGGCCCGCTGTCAGCGTATGGCGGACAGGATTCCCTCGGCTTGGCCAGTGACCTAGGTCACCTGGTAGGGTAACGTCTCCGATAGGTGAAATTACCAACTTCAGACCCGAGGGCCACCGCTAGTACCCCCTCCTCGGACCAGACGCACAACGGATTGGTGAGCCATGACATCGACCATGATCAACCCAACTGCATCGAAGCCGCCTGCCGCGGGCGGCCCGGACCGGCATCGGTTGCGACTGCTGGTGTTGATCTCAGCCATAGTCGCCTCGGTGGTCGCGGTGGCTTCCGGCGCTTTCGCCCTGATGGCCTCCCGCAGCTCCGAGGGATCCACCTCCGACCAGGAACTGGTCGCCCTCCTGGAGGCGGTCAACCAGACCGACCGGGCGCTGTACACCGAACGCTCGGACTGGGTGACCGCCCACGCCACCGGTCGCGAACCCGCGCCGGACGCCGTTGACGATGCCGCCAAGGCGCTCGGCGCGGCCGCCCAGGCCTACGGGATCGACTCGATGAACCTCGCCGCCACCGGCAACGACCAACAGGCCCGCCTGCTGTTCGAGGACCCCGCCACGCGCGTGGACGCGGCCCGCACCGAACTGACGATGGGCACCGTCTCCGGCGCGGAGGACTACCCGGCCAGCTTCGACAACCTCCGCCAGGGCCTCTACGCCTTCGCGGTCAAAGCCCCGTCGCTGTTCCACAACCGGACGCTCGCGGTCCCCGCCACCAAGTTCGCCGAGGCGATGGGCGATCCCGACAGCTCCATACCGATCCGCAGCGACGAGGAGCCCCCGGCCAGCGATGCCCGCAAGATCACTCTCGACACGCTGAAGGAGACCGCCGACACATCCCTCGACCAGTCCAACGTCGGACCGATCGTGCTCTGGATCATTAGCGGGGTCCTGGCCGCGGCGGCCATCGCGGGTTGGTTGCTGTTCTTCATCAAAGGCCCCGCCTGGGCGGCCACCGCCGCCGCCGCGCCGAAACCCGCCCCGAAGGTTCCGGCACCCAAGGTTCCGGCCCCGAAGGCCTCAGCGCCGAAGGGCGCTTCCTCGACTGCTGGTTCGGTCATCGGTTCGGGCACCGGTTCGGCCGCAGCGGGCGCGGCTTCGGCCAAGGCCGCGGCCGACAGGGTCGGGACTGCGACCGCCGCCACTGCGACGCCGACCCCGCCAACGGCTGGCGCCCCGGCTGGTGCTGGCACCGCCAGCACCGGCGCTTCCAAATCGTCCAGGCGCTTGCCTTGGGCGCGCGGCGGGAAGAAGGCCGCTTCCGATTCGGCCCCCGCCGCCGCTTCGGACACGCAGGCCGGGTCGGGCCCCAAGACCGCTCCCGTCACCACGTCGGCGGCAACTCCGGCCGGGTCAGCCGCGGCCACCGGGGCCGAGGCCGCCAGACCCGCCGGCTCGACCTCGGCCGCGCCCAAGGGGGCCACGGCAGCGGCACCGGCAGCTACGCCGACCAAGCCCGCTGCTGTATCGAACACCGCTGCGGCACCCGGCGCGCCGACGCCCCCCGCCCAGGCCCGCGCTTCCTCAGCGACCGCGGGTGCCTCGGCTCCGCCTGCTTCGGCCTCTCCTGTCTCGGCTGCTGGTCCGGCCTCGTCTTCCGGCGCCGCCTCGACCAGGCCGGGCTCCCCAGCCGCAACGGGCGGACCGGTGGCGGGGCGACCGGCCGGGACGGCGGCATCGGGCAAGCCATCCACGGCCACGGGACCAGCCGGCACCGCGCCGACCAAGCCGCGCCGGATACCCTTCGCGCCCACCACCGGCGGCCCCGCCCCGGCGAGCGGCGCCAAGTCGGCCACGGGCACGCCCGCCAGGCCAGCCACCGCACCGAGCCAAGCCCGGGCGGGCGGCGCTCCTCAGCCGCCGACCAGCGCCCCCAAAGCGCCATCTGCGACCCCGGCCGCGCCCGCTGCCCCAGCGCCCACCGTGCCCACGACCGGCGCCATGCCCGGCGCATCGGCAGCCGCGCCGGACAAGCCGACCGACGACAAGCCGACTGCGGACAAACCAACCGGAGGGAAGCCAGCCGGCCCCAAGCCGCGCGTGCCGTGGCGGTCCACCGGCGACAAGTGACCGCCGAACACAGCTAAGGACCGTCAGGTGAGGTGACCACCGACCAAGGCGCCGACACGCCGACCCCACAGCCTGGGCCTCGGCTGTTCGGTCGCGCCACGGCGGCGCTCCTCGTGATCGCCCTGATCACCTGCCTGTACACGATCGTCGCGAACGCCCGCGCGGTGGGCGCCGCCAAAGAGGACCTGAGGATCGTGGACCTGATGCGGGTCGCCGATTCCGCCATCGCCGCCCTGGACGCCGAGCTCTCAGGCTCCGCCGGGCCGCATGTGACAGACACCGCCTTCGCCGACTTGGACGCCGCGGCCAGTGGCGCCAAGCTCGACCAGTTGAACCTGGGGACGGGAGACGACGCGGAGCGTCTGAAGGCCTTGCTGCGCGACCCGTCGGACGCTCTCGCCCGAGCCCGCACCGACGGCCGATTGGTCGACCTGGGGAGCGAGCTTGCGCTGGCCCCCGGACAATTGTCCCAGGCCGTGTCCAACCGCGCCCTGTCCTCCCATGTCAGCGCCTACGCCCAAGCGCGGGCCGTGCCCGGACTCACAGGCGACGGCGTCACCAGCCTGGAGACCCTGTCCCGCGCCGCAGAGTCGTTGTATTCGTCCTCGCGGGCGCGGCTCATGGTCGGGGTCGGCGGCGCTCTCGCCACCATTGCCGGTCTGGTCTTCCTGGCCCGGCGCATGGGCTCCGGGCGCGCCGCCCTGGCCGGACCGTTCGCCGCCGGGCGCGCCGCGGCGGGGAGGATGGCCGCCCTGGTCCGCACGGTCGGCCCACAGTCGGGGCGGCAGGGCGGCGGCTCTCGCCTGGCCGCGTCCGCCGTCGCCCCGGCGCTGCCCGTTCCGCTCGCCGCCGATTTGGGAACAGCCCCTGGCTATGGTCCCGCCGATGCCGCGCCCGCCGCCTGGGCTCCAACCCCGGCGCCGCTTCCTGCCGAAGCTCCGGCCCGCGCTTCGGCCCCTTCTTCGCCAGCCGCCATGGCCGCCCCGCCTGTCCGAACATCGGTCACCGCCGCCCCGTCGCGGGCAGCGCCGCCGAGACTCGCCCCTGCTCCTGCCCCGATCCCCGCAGCGCCCATCGCACCCGCGGTCCCGTCGGGATTGGGGACAGTCCCCAATCCTGCCGCCGCCGGGGCCCCCGCGCCCGAACCGGGGACAGGCACCAATTCGGGCGCCGCCGATGCCGCGCGGCCCGCCTGGGCGCAGACCCCGACACCGCTTTCCACCGGAGTTCCGGCCTCAGCTGCTCCTCAGGCTCCCCCTCCGGTTCCCCCCGTGGGCCCCCCGTTGCCGGCAGCGCCGCCGACCCCCGCCCCGCAGCTGGCCGCTGCGGCACCTGTCGCCCCCGCGACCCCCGCGCCCGGATTGGGGACAGGCACCAATTCGGGGCACGCCGATGCCGGGCCCGCCGCCTGGGCTCCGACCCAGCCGCCGCTGGCCGGAGTTCCGGTCTCGACCCCTTCCTCGGATTCCTTCGCTGCCGCCCCGGTCGCGGCCCCCGGCAGCCCGGGCCCGACCCCTGCGACGCCATTCGCCCTTCGGGCCGACACCATCCCGGTGGAATTGGGGACAGTCCCCAATTATGCTGCCGATGAGGGGCCGCCGCTGGTCACTGATGTGCTGAAGGAGGCGTTGGCGCAGGTGGCGCGCCCCCACCAGGTCCGCTGGGCCATCGAGACCATGGCCACAGTGCCGGAGGCGGTGGCGCCCCGCCTGGCGCACGCCGCCGCCGAATTGATCGACGCGGCCGCGACCAAGGCGCCGTCCTTGCCCGTCCACGTTTCGGCCCGCTCGAGCCAGACCGATCTGATCATCACGGTGACCGACCAGGCCGCAGAGCCCGCACCGGGAAGCCTCGCTCTGGGGCACAAGCCGGCCGCGGTGCTGTCGCTGGTGCGCCGCTTGCGCGGGTCGGTCGTGGCCTCCCCGGCGACCACTGGGAACGGCACCGACACTATTTTGACCGTCCCACTTGCCAATTCCGGACGCTGAATCAGATAGGTTTGGCGTGTGACCGGCAACCTGGACCCCACCTTGGACATCGTCATCTTTGTGACCGACTCGTCTGGCGCGATCATCGGCGCCAACGCTTCCTTGGAGGCGGCGACCGGGTTGCAGGCCCAACAAATGCTGGGCGGACCGGCCAGCGCGCTCCTGGCGCCTGCCATTCCCCTGGGCCTGACCAACTTAATCAACTCCGGACTGGACCGCGATTCGCACACCGGCGCGTACATCCAGTTCACTGACGCCCCGCCCGGTTCGGACTGGTACTTGATAGCGGCCGTCGCGACGGGCGGGACGCGGGTGTCCGTGGCGGCGGCATCGTCCCAGGACCGCGCCACAGAACAACTGGCCTCGGTGTACGCGGCCGCGCGCGCCCGGGAGTCGGCCGCGACGGCTGCGGGCTCCTCGCTCGACCGGGCGGCCGTGATCGGCGCCGAGGAGATCACGCGGCGCTTGGAGCCCTTGGGCTTCGCGGCCTATGCCGACCTGTTGCGGGCCGCGTTCCCGGCCGAGGTCCCGGCCGCGCAACCAGTCTTCGACCAGCCCGCCGACCAGGCCCTGGCCAGCGTCTGGACGGCCGCCCTGGCGGCTGACCGCCAGCTCGAGCGTCTGCAGATAGCCCACGCGAGGCTGCTCGACGTGGCCAAAGCTCTCATCCAGAGCGCGACCGGCCTGCTCGACCAGAACGAGCCCATGGACGAGGCCGCCGCCCAAGTCATGGGCGCCGCCCGGTCGCTGTCCGGTTCGGCCACGCCGCTGACTGCCGCCCATCGCATCCAGACCGCCGTCCAGCAGACCGCGATCCGCTTCAAGGCCCTGGTCCTGGGAGTCGAGCGCGCCCGCGACCTGGTCTTGGGCCAGCGCCTCCTGCTGGCGACAGCCCGCCGTTTCAACCGTGCCATCCTGCAGACCCTCGCGGCCTCGGACGAACTCGGTTCCAAGGACCTCGGCCTGGTGGTGCCCCTGGTCGGCGCGTTGCACACCTTGGCGCCGCCGCTGGCGATGGGCAGCGCGCGGGTGTCCGCGAATCTCACGCGGCTTGCTCGCGAGGCCACGGAGGCGGCCGGGCAGGTCCGCATGCTCGACACCACGTTGATGAGTTGGGAACTGCTGGCCAAGCGTTTCGACCTGCCCTCGTCGCTGATCCCGGGCGACCTCGACGCCAAGGGTGCGGCCGCCCAGTTGGATTCCCTGCGCGACCTCGCACGCGGGGCGATAGCACGGACCGGCGCCGACGCCACCGCCTTCTCCGAGGCCGCCGCCGGGATCGCGCGAGCGCTGCGCTACGCGCCCGGTTTCAGTTTCGCGCTTTGAGCGACGGGCGGAACCGGTCGCGCGCGCCAGCGCTGACCACCACCGCCGCGGCGGTCACCAGTACCGAGTCGACCGGCCAGGTGGCAGCTGCGGGCACGCCGCCCACCATCAGGGCGGTCGAATAGGCCTCCGCCACCATGCCGTCCTCGGCCAGCACGGTCGCCTGGAGCACACCTGAATCGGCTGGTAGTCCGGTTCTGGGGTCCACGATGTGGTGACCCGCCTCGTCCAAGCCGGAAGTCGCCAGGCCACCTCGCGCCAGTTCGACCACCCCCAGCGCCTCGTCGCGGCCGCCGCCCGGCGACCTCAGAGCCACCCGCCACGGACCGCCGCCCGGCCGCTCCCCGCACACCGCCACCGACGAGGCCCCCACCGCCACCAGCGCCGAATCCACGCCCCGCGCCCGAACCAAGGCCAGCACGGCGTCTGCCGCGTAGCCCTTGCCGATGCCGCCCAAGTCGATTCCGCTCGCCAGGCTGCCCCGCACCTGGGCCTCCCCCGATCCGTCGCGCGCTCCGATGTCCCCGGTTCTGCGCCCAGCCTCGGCTTTCGGTGTTCCGCCGCGCTTCCGGCCGCCCATCGGGTCGCCGCTCGTACAGGCGTCCTTCGGTTTTCCGCGGTTCCCGAGCTCCCCCGGTCGGCTTCGCGCTTGGGCGTCCTTCATCCCACCGCGCGTCCTGGCTTCCCCCCGTCCGCCGCGAGGTTGCACGATGCTGCCCAGTCGGCTCCCCCGCGCAGAGCCGAGCCGCGCACGGCTCGGGCTCCCCGCCGCGATCTCGACCTCGATCAGCCGCCCCGGCGTTGCCGGATCGAACAATCCGCCGGTTCTCTCCCGCAAGTCCGCCGCCGCTCGAAGGACCGCCGCCGTGTGCGGACCCACCTCGACCCATTGGTCGGGATGCCGGTTCAGGCGGACGATGTCCGAATCGTCCCGGAACCGGCTCAGTTCGGCCTCGATCCGCTCGACCAGTTCCCGGGCCGCCCGCACCAGAGCGGCCACCGCTTTCGGCTCCGCGGCCACCGCCCCTCCGAACTCGAGGCGCACCGTGGTCCCCGTAGCCGGGAACTGAGCCCGGGCGCGGCCAAGGCTGGGCGTCACCATCGGCTGCGAGCCCGTCCGATGATCAGCCTTGTCGCCGTGCGGCCGCTGCTGGGCGGCATCGTCCGTCCTGAAGCCCGGCCCCGAGGCACCACTGTCCTTGCGCGGCCACGGCCGGACGCGATGCTGTTCCCCTTGGGGTCGCGCGGTCCGGGCGCTGTGCACAGGTCGCGGTCGGCCTCCGTGTCGACAGCCTGTGTCCCGGGAGTCGGGGTCCCCGGAAAAGACAAAATCCGTGATTGTCGCGCGCGAGTGTCAGGGATTGTGTCTTTCTTTCGGACGGGTCCTCGTCGAGTGTCAGGGATTGTGTCTTTTCTCCTCCGGCCCTCGCCGCGGGCGACGGTGGAACCGCAGGTCAGCGGCGTGACCCGAATCGGGCACGATTGAGAAAAGACACGATCCCTAACAGTCGCTGAAACCAGGCCCGCACAAAAGACACGATCCCTGACAGTCGGCGCCGAGTGCCAGGGATCTTGTCTTTTCGGCCACCCATGGCGAGCGGAGAGCGCCCGCCGCCCGAGCCGCGCGGCCTGTGCCCCGAACCAAATGGCGTTGCGACCGGACAGCATCGTCCGGCTGAAAGCCGGTCCGAGGATGGGACCCGCCGCCGGGCGGCCACTATCGCGCGTCATGGTCCACCACCAAGGCCGCCCTACGGCGAGCCCTCACGCGGCGCGACCGAGCTGACCGCGCCCGTCTCGACCGCCGCTTGCGCCTGCGTCAGCGCGTCCGTGGCCGCCTCCAAGAACTGCCCGTGGGCTATGGTCGCGCCCGAGACCACGTCCACATCCGCTGGAACGCCGACCTCAAGCAATTCGCGGGCGTAGACGTCGAAGGCGGCGACGGCCTTCTGCGCAGCCCGGTAGGCCGACCGGTTGGCGATCTGGCCAGACGAGTCCTTCCCGTAGTCCTCAGCCTTGATCGAGCCTCCGGCCTGTACGGTCACGTATTCGCTGCCGATGACCTCGCCGCCCGCGACGGTCACAGTCGAACGCCCGAACGCCCCGTCCTCGTCCGGCGAGCTCTCCCCCACCCAGACGCCGTCGGCCAGGGGCAGCGAGGAGTCGAACGGCGGCGCCCCGGACCCGCAACCAGCCAGGGCGGCCCCCGCCGCCCCAACCAGCACCCCCAGCCCTGCCAGCCCCGCGAATCCAGACCCGCGCGCCCCGGTCCCCCGCGTCCCTACCGGCTCCCCCAACCCGGCCCTGCGCGCTGCCGCCTCGCGCGCCCCGGACCCGGAACACGGGTTAGCGTCTGACGTTAACCCGTGATCGGCCCTGGTCAAGTCAATCGTGGTCACGGAGGACCTCCCGGACCCGGCGTGGGCTCCCCGCTCGCGGACGGCACCGGAACACGGGTTGGCGTCTGACGCTAACCCGTGATCCGCCCGGTTCGGATCAGTCGTGGTCATGGAAGACCTCCCGGACCATTCGGCCGTGATCGAGGGCGATCTCGCGCTGGCCCTCGGCGGCGACGGAAGGATCGTGGGTCACCACCACCAGGGTGGTCCCGTCGGCGTGCAGCGACCGGAAGATGTCCAGCACTGTTTCCTCGTTCGCCGCGTCCAGGTTGCCGGTCGGCTCGTCCGCCAGGACGAGGGCGGGGTAGTTGATCAACGCCCGCGCTATGCAGACCCGCTGTTGCTCGCCGCCGGAAAGCTGGGAGGGCAGATGCGTCGCGCGCGCCTTCAAGCCGACCCGGTCGAGCGCCGCCAGCGCCTCCGATTCGTCCGGCATGGAGTGGTAGTACTGCGCCACCATGACGTTCTCCACCGCGGTCAAATGGCTGATCAAGTGGAACTTCTGGAAGATCAGGCCAACGGTTTGCCGTCTGATCCGGGCCAGTTCTTTCGACCCCAATTGGCTCAGTTCGACGCCGTCCAGCAGCACCGACCCGGAACTGGCCCGGTCCATCGCGCCGACTATGTTCATCAAGGTGGTCTTGCCGGACCCGGACGGCCCCACGATCGACAGCCACTGCCCGCGCGGAACGCTCAACGAGACGCTGTCCAGCGCCCGCAGCTCCCCGTAGACCTTGGAGACCTCCTCCAATTCGAGCAACGCGCTCATCGGTTCCTCCCTTTCCGCAATTCATTCGCCCCGCAGGACCACAGCCGGATCAACGTCCGCCGCCCGCCGAACAGGTATCAGCGCAGCCCCCCAGGCCACCAGCGTAGACAGGCCGACGGTCACCAGCGCCAGCCACCAGGTCATCGCGACCGGCCGATGGAACACGTTCAAGCTGATCACCTGCGCCAGCAGGTAGCCCAAACCGGTCCCGAACGCGCCGCCGACCGCCCCCAACGCCAAGCTCTCGCTCAAGAACTCACGTTCGACTTCCCGGATACTGGCCCCCAGCGCCTTGCGCAGAGCGATCTCGCCTTGGCGTTCCGCGACCACCGCCATCATCGTGGTCGAGACGCCGATCATGGTCAGCGCCAGCACTATCACCGTGATCAGCACCAACAGCGACCGCAGCATCGACAGCACATAGTTGTCCGATTCGGTCAGCCGTTTGACCGGCGCGGCAGTCACCTGCTCGATCTCTGCGTCGATCCGATCCGCCAGCGCCTCGATCTGGCCGCCCGACGCCGCCACCGAGTACTCGACCACGTCGTACCGCCCGGCCAGTCCCGTCAACTCCTCCAAGCCCTCCAGCGGCATCAGGATCAACTCGTCCTCGGAGCCGCCCGTGGACAGCACGCCCGCCACGGTGAACAGGGCCGCCGTCTCCTCTTCCAAGACTTCGTTCGGAGCCGCAGATGCCGCCGGGTCGGCTCCGGCCGCGCCCCCACTCCCCGCGGCCTGGTTCGGGTCCGCCGATGCCGCCGGGTCGGCTCCGGCCACACCGCCAGTCCCCACGGCCTGGTTGGCCGCCACCAACTCGGCTTGGTCGCCGGGGGCCAAGCCGATCCATTCGGCGATGTCCTGGCCGATCAGCACCTCGTCCGGGCCCTCGGGCCAGTCGCCCTCCACATACCAATAGGGACTGACTTGGCGGACCGCCTCGAGGTCGGTGCCAGCGGTCAGATAGGGCTGTTCGTTCAGCCGCAGGGTCTCGTAGCGGTAGGGCGCCGATCCGATGACCTCGGAGCCCTCCAGCGCGTCCGCCACCTGGGCGAGAGCCTCCGCTGGCACTCCGACACCGCCGTCCTTGGGCATGACCAGCAGATTCGCTCCGTAGGCCCGCATCTCGCGGGTCATCTGGCGGGGGATGTCGGTGGCTATCGAGGCCAGCGCGAACAGGGTGGTCGCGCCGATCCCGACCGCCAGCACAGCGATCAGCACCCGCGAGCGGCGGCGGGTCACTGAACGCAGGACCATTCGCCAGAACATCGCCCGCCGAGCCTTGCTCACCTCTCCCTTGGCGGCGCCCGGCCTGGGGCCGCCGGGCGGTCGCGGCCCGCTGGCCGGTCGGGCGTCGGCGGCCAATCCCGCCTGGCTGTCCCGTCGGGTCGGCGCGGCCTCGTTGGCGGGCCGCGACGATGCCGCCTCGCCGGCTGGTCGGGGTTGCGGTTCATGGGACATTGTTCTCACCGCCCGTGCAACACATCGGCCGGGCGCAGGCGCAGCAGCAGCCGGATCGACGGCAGTGATCCGCCCAGCACCACCAGGACCACCAACGCCGCCACCAGCAGGGCGACCATCGGCCGGACAGCGATGGCCGAGGCGAACACGGAGTGGCCGATCACTTGGGCGAACCCCAGCCCGGCACCGTAACCGACCAGGCCTCCGGCCAGCCCGACCAAGGCCATCTCGGCCAGGATCAGCCGCACCACCGAGGCGTCGGACGCGCCCACGGCCTTCAGCAGGCCGATCTGCGGAGCCCGTTCGATCACCGAGGCGGTGACCAGGTTGGCTATCGCCAGGGCCGAGGCGATCAGCGACAGCACGGTCACCATCGCCATCAGCAGCCTGGTCTTGGCCAGGATCGAACCCGAGGACTCGGTGACCTGGCGGACCGGTTTGGCGACCGCCTCCGGGATCACCTCCTCGATCTGGTAGGCGATGGAGGAGGCGTAGGCGGTGCAATACCAGGTCTCCCACTCCGAGATGGTGAGCGCCTGCGGGTTCCGCGCGGCCTTGCGAGCCAGGTCGTTGTCCGGCGTGGTGAGCGCGCTGACCTCGACCGAGTCCACCTCGCCCGGCCGCCCGGCCAGTCGTTGGGCGGTCGCCAGCGGCACTATCGCCTGGCCGGACTCCTCGCCCGAGGTCGCCACGATCCCGGCCACCCGGACCTCGGCCGACCCGCCCTCGCCGGTCAGCGAGATCGTGTCGCCAAGCTCCAGCCCGCGAGCCGCGGCCAGGTCCGACCCGACCAGGGCCAGATCCTCGTCGCCGTCCGCGATCCAACCGCCTTCGACCTCCCACCAGGAGCGGAGGTTCAGGATCCCGGCCACGGCGTGCTCGCCAGTGGGCAGATCGAGCGGCTTGGCGAACCAGGTCCCCACGACCGTAACGGGCTCGTCGGAAGCCGACCCGGCGGCATCGTCCAACTGGTTGTTGTCCAACCGGGCCTCGGCGGACAGGAAGGGGGCGAAATCGAGGATGTTGAAAGCCCAGAAGATGGTCTTGATGGACGGCAGGTCCGCCTCGGCCAGCGCGGCCCGGGCGGTCGGGGGGCCCTCGAGTTCGTAGAGCTCGTCCAGGACGGCCGCGCCCTTGGCCTGGACCGTGATGTTGGCGCCGTAGGCCTTGAGCTCCTGGTTGACCTTGTCGCCCACGTCGAACATGACGCCGAGCATGGCCGTGGCGACCGAGGCGCCGAGCGCCGTGGTGGCGGCGATCATGACCCGCTTGGAGCGCTCGCGGGTCAGTGCGCCGCCCACCATCCGCCAGAACATGACCCGCGCTCCCCTCAGGCGAAGATGTCCGAGGCGGCCTCAAGGTCCGCCGCCTGAACCAGCAATTGGCCGCCGTCGAGGGTGTATTCGAGCGGGATCGGGTTGCAGCCGCCCTTGAAACCGATGGTGGCCACGTTCATGATGACGTCGCAGAGGCGGCAGATGATCTTGCCGTCCTTCTCGTAGTAGCCGGTGGGACCGCAGACCTCGCAGGCGTCCAGGCCCACCCCGTAGGCGACGCCGTTCTTCTTGATGACGATGAACCTGACCTCGACGCCCTCCTCGGTGGTGTAGGCGAAGCGGTGCAGGTGGCCGTCGTCGATCGCGTCCAGGTCGATGGTGGCCAGCCCGTCGATGACCTCGTATTGCTCCGGCGGCGAGAGCTCCGGCTCGCGATGCTCGATGGCCACGCCGAAGGTCACCACCCAGCCGATGGCGGCGTAGGTGGCGGCCGAGGCCAGCGTGTAGTGGAGGCGCCGACGCCCGAGCGCCTTGGCCAGGCGGTCGCGGGCCGGGTTGGCGCCGCCCGTGGCCGGGTGGCGGTTGGCCTTGAGCATTGTCAGGGCTGGCACCACGGCGATGGCCGCCAGAATCCAAAGCGTCAGCGATTGATGGTTGATGCCCCAGGCCACGGCTTTGAAGACGGGCCTGGGGAGATCGATCAGGCGGCGGGCTATGAGCAGTTGCGCCAAGCTCACCAGGGTGGTCACGGTGCCTGCGGCGACCGCCCCGGTCAGAGCCAGGCGTCCGGTCCGCGCCGAGGCCCCGTCCGCCGCCCGCACCGCGAAGACCGCGACCAGCGCCACCAGGGCCACGCCCAAGGCGAAGCCGAAGAGCCGCATCAGGGAGTCGGTGGAGACGGCGCTGGTGCCGGGCACCACGAAACTCGACAACTGCAGGAGGACTGCCGGGACCGCTTGGAACCAGGTCAGCGCCGTAACGGCGGCGGCCGCGACGAGCCAAAGGCGGGTCGGGCCGGAAGTCTTCGATGAACCGTTAGCCTTGCCCGGCAGCCACGTGGCCACGGCCAGCGTGGCCAATGCGACCAACGACGCGGCCCCGGTCCACAGGGAGACGACCTCCCGGCCGGACATGCCAGTCAACTCGCGCACCAGGGCCAGCGCCAGGCCCGCCGTGATCCCGATGGCAGTCGCCGCCGCCAACGTGCGACCGGTCGCGCGCGCCATCCGCTCAGAACCCTCAGCCAGGAAGCCTCCGAACGACTTCTTGGCTGAACGTCCCGACAGGCCCGCTACCGCGATCACGGCGACCATCAGCGCGGCAGGACCCAGCCCCGCGGTGACGGCGACAAGTTGACCGAGCATTCAGCAGATCACCACTCGCGCGGCACGTAGTCCCAGTCCCACTGCACTTCCAGCGGCTCGGTCCAGAACCTGCCGGTGACGCCGGTCTCCTTGTCCACGTGCAGCAGGTGGCCGTTCTCCTCCGGGGAGTGGATCTTGAACGTCACTTTGTACGTCCCGGCGTCCGGCAGTGCGACGTTGGCCCCGTAATGCGGGCCGTCCGAGGCGTTCATCTGCATGAACGTGCCTTCCGAGGCGACGGTGCCATCCTCGGCCACGATCGAATAGTCGACCGTCAAGTTGGGCACGAAATCGCCCACGCCGTAGCCGAGGTCGTTCTCACCGGCGGAAATGTCGGCCTCGATGTGGAAGTCCGATTCCGAGGCGGCCAGGCCCATGCCGGCCGGTTCCATGTCCACCGGCTGGAAGTAGACGCCGGCCACGTTGAGCGGGCCGACCACTTGGTCGTCGCCAATGGGCTCCTCGACGAAGCCCGCGGCGCCCTCGTCGCCGGGGGCCGGGGCCTGGCCCTCGCCCTCATCGCTGCCAGCGCTCGGCGTGTTCGAGGAACCGGCGTTGTCCGAATCGTTGCCGCAGGCGGCCAGACCCAAGGTCAGGACCAGACCGAGGGCGCCGAGCAGGGCGGCGGATCGCGTTTTCATCAGTTGTTCTCCAATTGTTCGGTTGGGTTGGGGGATTCTTGGACTGTGGCGCGGGACGCTCCCGCACCGGAATTGGGGACAGGCACCAATTCGGGTTCGACTGCTCCTGAGCCTGTTTCCGGCGCTGCGACCGGGTCAGCTGGCGTCGGGGCCGGGTCACCGGAGACCGACGCGCGGGCCGACCTGTCCGGGGCTGGCGATGGGGGCGCGGTCGGGGCGGCGGCATCGTCCGAACGGCTGTTCTGCGAGGCCAGCGCGGCGCGGCGGGAGCGGCGGACCGCGAACACGCCCAGCGCGACCATCAGGGCCAG
>JAISCU010000160.1 GCA_031265345.1 Bifidobacteriaceae bacterium | reverse complement strand
AGGCCGTCCGCGCTGGTCGAGATCGCCATCCGGAAGGCGGTAATGGGACCTGACTCGGTGGAGGTTCCGCCGCCATCGCCGGTCAGTACTTCCTCGCGGACGTCGAGTCCGGCATGGTTCGCGCAGGTCATCCACTCCCGGTTGAGAGCCAGAGTCTTGGGGTCCTGGTCGGTGTCGTACTGGATCATCGTCATTCCGCCGAAGATCAGGTCCTCGAACGAATCGGTCGCCGGGACGTAGTCGGTGCCCGGATCGGGGATCTGCCGCAAGGCGTCGGTGGTGCAGCCCTGCTTGGTCATCTCGAGCGCGAGCCCGATGGCTGGCATGAAGTCGCCGCCCCAGATCCCGTAGCCCTCGCCCAGCGCCTCGGCGTATTGCTCCTGCCCTTGTTCCGACAGGGACTCCAGGTACTCGGCGTTGGGATCTGGTGCGGAATCCGCCTCCGGTTCGCGATTCGCCTCTTGATACGACATCCAGTACTGCCCGTAACCTGCGGCTTCGACCTGGTCGCGCTGGTCGGGCAGCGCCGGTACGGGCAGTCGTTGGGTGGCCAGTTTGCCCTCTTCGGCCCTGGCCGCCTTGGTGGCGGACAAGTCCGCGGTGGTCCTCATGGCGGTGGGGTAGTACTTGAAGCCCGCTTCGGACATGCACGCGGCGGTGTGCTCCTCCAGTTGGTCCACCCACTCGGCGCGCGTGTCCTCTTTGGAGTCGATGAAGTCCTGCTCGCGGTCGATGACCTCGAAATAGGGCGTCAGAGGCATGTCTCCCGGAGCGGGCGAGGTGAACGAGGCCCAGTGCGGCTCGGCCCCGCCCGCCGCCGTCCCCGAGTCGGCCCCCGAGCCGTCCCCCTTCGCCGACGACGCGTCGATTGGCGCGTCGGCGCCCGCCTCCTTGCCGGTGCAGCCGGTCGCTACGGTCAAGGACAACAGCATGACTAGGAAGGTCAGACGGGCTCGATCCATCATTCGATTGTAAGTCGGAGTTCGCGTGGGGAGCGGCCCTGCCGGATGACGAGTCAACAGGACGGTTCCAGAGGTGACCGGAGGGGTTCAGGCGACCCACGACGCGCACAAGGTGCGTGACTTGGGGGCGGTATTGGTGCTGCCCGGGTCCCCGTCAGTCTCCTAGGCCATGGTCGCGACGCCACCTGACATGGTTTTCGACTGTTGCTGGTGTTATGACGTCGATCGTGGGGCAGATTCGGTTGGATGGCAGGTCGAGCGGGTCCAGGCTCATCATGGCCAGAGCCTCGGGCTGGCCGAGCCGAACCAGGTTGGCGACCGCACCAGCTCCGTAGTAGCCGTAATAGTATTCCTTGATCCAGGCCACCTGGTCGACCCGACCGGACCTGAGGTGCTCGATTGTCTCCGGCAAGACGTCCCAACCGAAGATCTTGGGTCGCGGATCAAGGCTCAGGTCGGCTGCCACCTGCGCCATGACCGTGGTGTGATAGGCGTACACGCCATACAGCGCGTCGATGTCCGGATGTGCTTCGAGCAGCCGGAGGCAGTTGACCCGGCAGAGTTCGGCATCCTCGCCGTCGTTGGCGCCGCCGACTATTGCATGACCCAACTCGTTCATCCTGGCCTTGAACCCGCTCAACTTGCCAACGGCGCCCGCGGCGCGATCGGAACCGGTCAGGACGCCGATCTTCTTGGGCACCGAGTCAAGCAGGGACGCCAGAGTGTCCGCGGCCCACCGTCCCATGGTGAAGGGATCCTCCATGCCGACGAACAGCGTCCGCCCCGACAGCGGTGCGTCGAGGTCGAAGCATATGACTACCACGTTCTGGGCGACAGCCCTGGCGACAATGTCGTCAAAGGCGTCAGGATAGGTGCCGACGAAGGCCAGCGCGTCAACGCCCGTGTCAAGGTGCTCTTCCATGAGGGCCCGCTGCGTGGCGAGGTCTTCGCGTTCGGGCGCGGTCACCGCCACTTCGAGGCCAAGGCGTTCGGCGGCGGTGGCCCAGCCTGCGTTCTCGCTCTCCCAGAAGGGGTGCTGATTCTTCTCGACCACTCCCACGCGGATTTTCTTCAGTTCGACACTCATATGATCTCCAAGACTGGTTGGTTGACTAATCGATCCCAGCTCGGGCCGCTTGCGGCCCGGAATGAGGGCTGGTTCCCCGAGGTACGGCTATGACGCGGCAGTTCAGCGGCCTGATCAGCGGCCTGAGTCCGGGTACTCATTTGACCGCCCCCGCCGTCATTCCTGCGACCAGGTAGCGCTGGGCCACTGCGAAGACAACCGCCACCGGGAGCGTCATCATGGTCGAATAGGCCATCAATTCGCCCCATAGGATGGCCTGTCCGCCTACCAATCTGGCCGCTCCTACGGTGAGGGTGATCTTGTCATCCGTCGACATCACCATCAAGCTCATCAGGTATTCCTCCCAGGCCACCACGAAGGTGAACAGCATGACGGCAGCGATGCCCGGCGCGGCCAAGGGGAAGACCACCCGGAAGAGCGCTCCGAGCCGGGTCAGGCCGTCGAGTTGAGCCGCCTCTTCGAGCTCGCGGGGTAGGTTCTGGAAGAACCCCCAAAGCATCCAGGTCGAGAACGG
>JAISCU010000009.1 GCA_031265345.1 Bifidobacteriaceae bacterium | reverse complement strand
ACCAGCAGGTCCGCCACCACGTCGGTTCCCGCCACTCTCCGGAACGCGCCGGTCGGGAACCGGAACGCGGCCACCAGGTCGGCTTGGCGGGCGATCTGGGCGCGGGCTATCGACCGGCCGGCGTCCAATGTCCAGCTCGACGTCAGCAGGAGGCCGTATCCGCCGGGCTCGACGTGTCTCATCGCTTTGACGATGAAGTAGTTGTGCAACGACAGGCGCTGCGGGTTGTCGACCGGGTCGTAGGGGGCGACGGACGAGAACGGCACGTTCCCGACCGTGGCGACGAACGGGCGCTGGTCGGGCAGGCGGGTGCGTTCGAACCCCTCCGCGCGGATGTGGGCGCGCGGGTACAGGTGGGACGCTATCCGGGCGGTGACCGGGTCGAGTTCGACTCCGACCATGTGGACGCCCGGCGGGGCGTGCGCGATGAACGCGCCGGACCCGCATCCCGGTTCGAGCACCAGGCCGGACGTGACCCCGGCTCCGGCGGCGGCCGCCCAGATCGCCTGCGCGATGCCGGGGTCGGTGTAGTGGGCGTTCAGGGTGGTGGCGGAGGCCCGGTCGTGCTCCTGCGCGGTCAGCTCGTCGGTCAGGCGTGCTCTCAGGGCGTCCCATTCGGGCCGCCCGGACTCGAACATCTGCGGGACCGCGCCCCACGCCGACCATCTGGCCAGGACCGCCTGGTCGCCCGCGCTGGGGGCGCGCCCGGTGGCCTCGAGGTCGTGCAGCGTGCCGATGGCCGCCAGGTTCGCCTGGGCGCGGGCCTTCGGCGTCGACGGGGCCAGGACGGTGGTGGTGGCGGCGAACGTCAGCCGCTGGTCAGCGCGCTCCAGTTGGTCGCTGTGACCCGCATGTGCGCGGGTTCGAGGCGTGTCATTGCCTGGTCCAGGGCTGTCCCAGAGGGCCGGGGAGCCCCCAGGTCCGCCAGCCGCCAGAGCATCCGCCTGGTCGGCTCGGTCAGCTCCAACGGCGCTATCCATCCCACCGGGGCCAGCGTCCGGATGAGCAGGGGGCGCTCCCACGGCCGGGCGACCGCCTCGATCCGGGCGCGCAGGGGCTGGATGGTCGCCCATTTGGCCGCCTGGACCATCATCCATGCCGCTCGTGAGGGCGCTCCCTCGTCCGCCCATTCCCAGTCGCCCGGCCGGGAGTCCCAGGTCGTCAACAGGATGGTCGGCCTTCCCTCCAGCCTCGACCGGTCGGCCGCTTCGGTTCCCGCCAGCCGGTCCAGAAGAACCAGGTAGTCCGGTGAGAAGGTCTGCCTGGCCGGAGCCGGGACCAGGTCCGCGAAGGCCGTCGGCTGGTGATGGTAAGCGCTGTCCGCCGGGTCGCCGCCCGCCTGCGGGACCGGCAGCGCCCACCGTGACGGCAGCTGCTCCCACGCCTCGAGGTACTCCAGCGAGTCCGTCCAGCGCGCGCCCGTCTGCTGGCCGTCCCATGTCGGCCAGTCGTTGATGCCCGTGCTCGTGCGCTTCCTCATGCGCGTCCTCCGTTCCGGTAGTCTCCAGCTCGGCCAACAGGGCCAGCAGGTCTCCCTGGCCCGGCATGGGTTGTGCCCGGCGCGCCACTGCCGCCGCCTTCCTGGTGGTGATCGCTGTCACGGGTCACCAGGCGGCGGCGTCCACCGGTCGACGCTAATCGACGCCCCATGCCTTCATGGTACCGCAGACGCTATAGCGCTAGCACGCTATAGAGCGATTAGGTTCGTGCGGGTTTCTCCGGGGCGGCGTGTGCCGGTATGGCGACCAGCGCCGAGACGCGCCCGATGCCGCCGCCGGCCGGCCTGGGCGCGGTGGCCGCGGCGGCGGCACGGGACGGTCTCAGGGTCTTCCCGGTCGACCCGGTCGCGGGCCTCCCCGTCTGGGAGTCGGGGCCGCGAGGCGCCAGCTCGGAGCCCGACGTGGTGGCCGCCTGGTGGCGGGAGCGGCCCACGGCGAACGTGGGGGTGGCGTGCGGCCCCGGCTCGGTCGATGTGGTGAGGATCGGGCCGAGGGCGGGCGTCAGCGCCGACGCGAATTTCCGGCTGCTGCAAGGCCGCGGCCTGCTGGGAGACTGGTTCATGGTCGCCTCCAGGCCCGACGGACGGGTCGCGGCCTGGTGCCGCGCGGAGCCGGGCGCGGGCGGGCAGGAGCCGCTCCGGTTCGAGCACGCCGGGGTCGAGCTGCTGTCCGGCGCGGACCAATGGGTGCTGGCGCCCGGGGTCGGCGCTGCCGGGCGGACGGGTCCGTCTCGTCGAACGGCGCTCCGGGCCCGGACAGACGGATGTGCCGATCGACGGGCGGGGCCTGCGCTCCTATGTGGATGTGTGGATGTTCGCCGCCCCGGCGGCCCCGGACCCGGACGACCGCGGTTTGGCGGTCATGCACGAGGCCTGGGCGCATTGGCGCGAGAACCTGTCCCTTCCAGAGGCGAGGTGGGCGCGGGCCTACCAGTCGTCGCGCGGGCTGCCCGACATCCGTGCGGGGCTGGCGGTCGCGCGCGGCGACGACCTGACGCGCCATCTGGCGCGGCGCGGGTACACCACCGAGGAGATGGGACGGGCGGGCCTGGTCGCGCCGTCACGGTTCGGGGGGACGCGCGACCGGTTCCGGGACCGGATCGTGCTTCCGTTGTACGACCGCCGAGGACATGTCGTGGGAGTGACGGCGCGCGCGAACCCGCGCGCCGCCCATGGCCCGAAATACCTCAACTCGCCGAACTCCGAGGTGTTCGACAAGAGCCGGGTGCTGTACGGGCTGACGCCGGAGGCGGCCGCCCGGTTGGCGGACCCAGGCTGGGCGGTGCCGGTGGTGGTGGAGGGGCCGTTCGACGCCGCAGCCGTCAGGGCCGCGTCCCGGGCGAAGCCGCACCCCTCGCTGCCCGACCTGGTGCCGGTCGCGCCCTGCGGCACGGCGCTGACCAGGGCGCAGGTCGCTCTGTTGGCGGATGTCACGGGAGGGCTGCCGCAGGTGGTGTTCGCGTTCGACGCCGACGGCCCAGGCCAGCGCGCGACCGTCAGGGCCGTCGAGTCGTTGCTGACGCCGGCCCAACGGGCGGACGCCCAATTCGCGGACGTGCGCGACGGGAAGGACCCCGCCGACTGGCTGCGACGCTTGGGCCCGGAGGCCTTGTACGAGAGGCTGTTCGCCGCTCCGTCCTACAGCCACCGGATGGTGGACAGGCTCGCCGGGCTGGCCGGGGCGGAACCGTACTTGGAGCAGCGGCTGCCGTTGTGGCGGGCCGCGGTCGCCGTCCTGGGCGGGCTGGACTTCCCGGCCGCGGCGGAAGGACGCGAGCATCTGGCGGCGCGGCTGGGAGGGTTCCACGAGCGCGCGTCGATCCTGGCCGAGGCCGACCTGACGGTGGCCGGCCTTGCGCCCTTCGCCGCGCCGCGATCCGTTCCGGCGCCGCCGCCTGCGCCGATGGTGACGGCCTGCGTCCAACCAGCGGGGGCGGGCCTGTGAACGGATGCGTCCACCGCGTGCGGGACGTGAACGGCGCGTCGTTCAACCCGGATGACCCCGTGAGTGGTGCACGGTGGACGGTGAACGATCCGGCAAACCGCGTGCGCGGATAGTGGACGATCTGACCGGAAGGCTCGGCGGGCGAGCCGAGGATGATCGTCGTTCATCGGGCGTCGTTCACATCGCCCATCGATGACCGTTCATACGCTGACCTGCGAGAACATTCACGATGAGCGGCCCGGCCCCGAGCGATGAACGCCATGAACGACCGCGTGAACGCGTCTCCGCGACACGTGAACGATCAACGCGACCGCCGGGCGCCGAGCCGCCAAGCACCGAGCCCCGTCGTTCGGGGTGCCGGTGGCGCGGATCGTCCGGGAACGGTTCAGGTCAGCGACAGCAGGCGCTCGATCACGAGGTCGGCGGCCTGGTCCGGGTCGTAGGCGGCGGACGAGGCGGCGGCGAGGTCGGCCAGGTCGTTCCGGAAGTCGGGCAGGGCGAGCTTGGCGCGTAGATTGGCGGTGGCCGCGGCGCGGGTGTATCGCGCTGGCCGATATGGGCCGAACGCGGCGATCACTTCCGAGGGATCCAGATCGGTTGAGATCAGGGCGAGCCAGATGTCGAACAGGTCTCGGCCCTTGGATCGCTGATACAGCGCCCGTAGTTTCGTCGCGATCAACTCCGGCAGTTGGAAGGTCGGGACGTCGGCATGTCCGCTCCACCAAGGCGAGTCCACTTCGAACGGCAGAGCGATCAGCGGGAGTGCCGGAGAGCGCTCGTGGGTGTTGATCTCGACCTTGATCCGCAACGGTGTCCCGGTCTGGCCAGTCGCGCGCCAGTAGACCTTCGGATGCTCGGTGAGCCTCGAACGGACGTCGAACCCGAGGTCGCGTCCCAGGTCGAGCAGCGAGCCGGTCAGTCGTCCGATCCCGCCTCCGGTGGCGCGTACGTAGTCCAGGTCCTCGCTGTACCGCGCGGGGCGGGGAAGGTGCAGTTTGTGCAGAGCGGTGCCGCCTCGGAACGTCAACTCTTGGCGAAGGTAGGGGTGGGTGGCTATGGCGCAGATCGCCCTGGACAGCAGAAGGTCCTGCTCGATCTGGTCGGCGGCGGCCCAGGGATGGGTGTTCCCCCAGGCGGCGATGTCGTTGGTGGACAGCATGTTGGTCACTCCACCTCCACTTTCGTGTTCAAACGCAGACCCCACCGGCCGTCCACGGCTCCGGCCGGCGGCAGGGACGGGTGCAGCCGTGACGGGGCGGACTGCGATTCGGCTGCGAATGCGGCGAGAGTGTCCATGCGCCGCCCGGTGAACCGCTCGACGATCCAACCGACCCGGCGTACGGCCGCGTCTGCGAACAATGGGGCCACCGCGGCGAGGGCGGCGTCGTCCAGAGCCGCCTCGTCCGCCAGGTCCGCTATGACAGTGGCGGCGTTGTCAAGCCCTCCGGCCAGTCCGATGTCGGAGGCGACGTCGAGGGCCGTCACTTCGGGCGAGGACACCCGGAACCGGCCCGACCGGCCCGTGCGACCGACCGTCGGCAGCAGGCCGATCCTCGACCGCTCGTGGAACGTCAGCCGTGCCCGTCCAGCCTGGCGCGGGCGCACCAGCCTCGAAGTGGCGACGCGAGTCACTTGGGGCGCGTGGTGCGCGGCGCCGTGCAGGGACGCCGCGGCGAGCCATCCGACGTAATAGTCCACATCCAAGTGGGCCATCAGCTGGTCCACGAATTCGGTCGCGGGCGGCCCTCCCCAGCCCCGGAACTCCGGCGGAACCGGCACCCACAGGCCTCGCGCGGGGGTGATCCACTCCCCGCGGCGCTTCGGGGCGGTCATCCGCTGGGGCACTTGGACGGCGGGGGCGCCCAGCATGCGAGCGACCTCCGCTGTCGTCATGGACGCGACGCCTCGCGACAGCGCCCAGTCGGCCGCGTGGGCGGCTCCCACTCTGTCGCGCGCAGTCTGTATCGCCATATGATCCATCCTCCCGTTTTTGATGATGATGCGCAAGATGGCGGTGACTTCAGCCGTCTGCCGTGGCCGTCGCCCCTCCGCGATCAGCGGGTCGGTCCTTTGTGCCCCGGACGTCGCGAAGCCCGAGCGCCCAGGTCGTCCGGCCGGGTCTCGGGCTCACTTCCTGAAGCTCAGCGCGCCAGGCAAGAGCAATCATACGACGTCATCAATGGAGTGCCCCGGTCATGGGGCTGCCGCACCACAACGGCCGTGCGGGCCCCTGGCGGGGGGCTGGTCAGATTCCGGCACCGGGCGACGCCGATGCGGCAACGGTAGCGGGAGCGGTCAGGGCCGATTGCGCTGGCGCGGCGCTGAGCTGGGCGTCGATGTGTAGGTTCGCCCAGGCGCGTAGGAGGTTCTCGTCAGGTTGCGGCATCGATTGTTGGGCGCTCAAGGCTTGGCTCGCGCGCTGCCATTCCCGGCGCTGGAGCTCAGAGTCGGCAGGAGCCGGGCCCAACGCGTCGGTCGTGTCGACCTGCCAACGGTCGCGGTAGACCGCCACCCGCAGCCGCGCCTGATCCCAATCGTGCGCTTCCGGGCCGACCGATATGGGCCGGCCGGGCAGTGCCTGCTCCCACGGTTGCGGTGTGGCCGCGAGTTCCGCGACCCGCGCTTCGATCAACGCCTCGTTCTGGGCCGCCAGCGCGGCCACGCCCGGGTCGTCGGAGGCTATGCGGGGCACCAGGCCAGCGACCCACCGGTCGTCGTCCGCGGCGGGCGGGTCCTGGTCCGCGATGGGTGCCAGCCGGGATCGCAGCAGCGCCGCCATGTCGTCTATCCGATCGCCGACGACGGGCGCGGCGAACCGGTCCCATGTCGCCTGGGGCTCGATCAGGCGGGCCTTGGACCAGGCCGCCACCAACGCTGGCCAGGCCGCGCACCTGTCGACTCCGGCTGCCGCCGCGGGGTTTGCCCGCCGCAGGTCGCGCAGGCATTCGGGCCCAGCCACCAACGACGCCAGGTACTCGTGTTCCGGAACCAAACGTTCAAGGGACATGCCGTCCCGCAAGGCCTGGTCCGCAACCTCGTGGGCGGTGCGCTCCGCCCCCGCGCGGCGCAGCACAGCGGACAGCCGTTCCGTGGCAGTGGGTATGTCGTCGGCGCGGACTTGCAGATGGGCGGCCTCCTGCTCGGTCAGAACCCCGACGTAGACGTGGTTCGATTCCCGGCCCCTCGTCATCGCCACGTACAGCAATTCCCGGGTCGTCCTGTCGTCGGCGCCGAGCAGGAAATGGCTGTTCTCGACGGTGATCCCCTGGGTGCGGTGCACCGTCACGGCGTACCCCAGCTCGCAGTTGTCCGCCACCCATCGTCTGTCCAGATGGACGATGCCGCCCGTGTCCTCCCGCAGCGCCGTCACCAGGTCGCCCTCCACGGCGGTGACAGTCATGAAAGTGCCGTTGTTGACCGGGTTGCCCCACTGGTCGGTGGTCGTCCGGTCGTTGACCCGCGCCAGTATCCGCTCGCCCAGCCCGGCCTCCAGCCCGGCCCTGACCGCCACGGAGACGGTCGAGTCGACAATCCCAGCGGCGCGCAGGTCGAGGGACGCGCGTTCGGCCAGATCTTTGGCCTCGGCGGCCGAAGCGGCGACCAGCACCGACGGCACATGGTCTTTGAAGTCCTTCAGGGCCTGGTCGTAGGCGGCTTGGCGCATCTGTTCGGTGTCGCCGGAATGCACCATCCCGTGCTCGTCGTACGTGCCGATCTCGGACGCCCGCCCACCGCGCAGGCCGAGGGACGCCGGCCCCATCCATTCGTGGCGGAACCGCCACAGCGACGTCAACGCGACGGCGTGGCCGTGGCGTTCGGCCCAACCCAGCATCCCGCCCGCCTCGACCGCGTCCAGCTGGGCCGGGTCGCCGACGAGCAGCATCTTCGCGCCCGCCGCCTCGGCCTGCCGGGCCAGCTGGTCGAGCGACAAGGTGCCGGTCATCGCCGCCTCGTCCACGATGATCAGCCCACCCGGACGGACCCGCCACGCGGCATCGTCCGCCACCAGCCGCACCCACCCGGCCGCGCTGCCAGAACCGGCCGGGACCCCTCCCGACCGGGCGAGGGCGTCGCGCCGGGCCTGGCCGCCCTCGCTGCTGGTCTCCCACAGCCACTTCGCGACCGTAGCCGCGGGCGTCCCCAGCTCGCGTCCCAGGACGTGTGCCGCCGCCGCGGAGGGCGCCAACGCGACCACCGTGCCTTGACCGTGGATTCTCTCCCAACAGTCCCTCAGCGCCGCCATCGAGGTCGTCTTGCCGGTCCCGGCCGCGCCGATGACCGCCGCCAGGCGGCGCGGGTCGATGAGGACCGCCTGGACGGCGGCCGCCTGATCCGGGGCCAGCCCGTGCCCGTGGAGCTTCCGGTGGGCGCGGCTGGCGCCCTGGACCAACCGGCGGGCGCGGGACGCCGGAACATGCGGCGATGGGTGGTCGTGGCGCGCGAACAGGTCGATCAGGTGCTCTTCGGCGTCCCAGATCCGGCCGGTGGTGTACGACGGCAGATGCGGATGGTCGAACGCCGTCCGGCCCCGCAACGCGACCCGGAGATCGTCGGCGGCCTCGGCGGCGAGCGTGTACCGGTCGCGCCGCACCGGGAGGCATTGTTGGATCGCATTCGTGGTGATCCCGTCGACCAGCGCGAGCCTGTCCTCGGGCGAGGCGAACCGGATCAGACGGGTGATCCGTTCGGCTCCGGCCCGCAGCTGGAGGACGCTCCAAGTCGCCTGGCGCCCCTCGGCCTGGGCCACGACTTCGGCTGCGGCCGCGTCCATCAGTGCGCCGGGGTCACGGGCGAGGGCGCGGGCGGCGGCATCGGACGGAGCGGGTTGCCGCGCCCCGGCCGCCTGGTCGGCAAGTACCGCCCAGGCGAGGCGTGCCATGGTCTCGCTGTCGGCCAGGACCCGTGCAGGGGCGACCGGCCTCGGCGGATGGCCCACGGCGGCGCTGACGACGGATTCGGGCCGGTGCCCCCAGCGCGTGATCTGGTTGCGCCAGCGGGCGCACAATTCCGCCAGGGTGCGGTGGGTGGCGTCCTTCCGCGGCCGGGTCTCGCGCCACGCCTGGTTCTTCCATCGCGCCGCCAACCTGGCGTCCGGGTCGCCGTCATGGCTGGTCCGCCATTGCTGCTCGAAGTCGGCGATCCGGTCGCGGATCTGTGCGGCCCTGGCCGAGAAATGGTCGATCAGGTCGTCCGGGACCCCGAGCACGTCCGCCACGACGGCCCTGGTCGTTCGGGATTCGGGACGGCTCCTGACCTGATAGTCCAGCCCGAGGCGGCGGTGCAGGCCGTCCAACAGCAGGTTCGTGTGCAGTTCGCTCATCGCCACCCCCGCCCGGTACACCGCCGATCCGTCCAGGGCCATCCATTTGCCGTCCCAGGCGCGTTGGACCCGGTTGGACACGGCCACATGCGAATGCAGATGCGGGTCGCCCTCCCGCGAGTCCCAATGGTCCCATCGCCCGGCTATCACTCCCCGTATCGCGGTCACCGCGACGCCGTGCCGCCCGGACCGGGTCTGGAACACGTTCGCCTCGGCCCACGCGACGGTCTGGGCGATGGCCTCGTGATGGGCCGCCAGGATCGCACGTTGGACCCGCCCCGGCGCGGCGGCGAACAAGATGGAGACGGACTTGGGGACCGAGAAGGTCAGGTCGTAGCAGGCGACCGTCCTCGACGAGAGGCGTTCCGGCTCCGCTTTCAGTCGGGCGTTAGCGCCGCCCAGCGGCGCGCCCGTCAACGGATGCGCCAACCGCTGGTACAGCCGCTCGGCCTGCGACTGTGTTATCTGCTCGCCGGGCCGCAACCCGACGGCTCGGGCCCCTTCGCCGAGCCACCGCCCGGCCGGTGTGCCCGCCAACGTGTAGTAGTTGACGATGCCGCCGGCCGCGGCCTCCGGTTGGTCGGCGGTCGACGCCGTGCGCAGCAGGTACCCGACTCCGCCCGCCACTGAGATCGCGCGGGACAGGTTCAGCGCCATGTCACCGGGCCGTCCTTCCGAGGCGCGCCCGGAGCTCGTGGCCCTCGGGCAGATGGCGGCACAGCATCTCGGCCAACGCCGGATGGATCGCCATGTCGGGCTGGTGGCGGAGAGTGGAGGCGACCAACGACGCCAGCCCGGCCGCGTCCACCTCGGCCCGCTCTGCCTGCTCGGCCGTCTCGACGAGTCGGAGCCGGACCCGGCCGTTCGTCTCGGTCAGTCGCTCGATCTCGGCGCGAGCGTTCTCCGCCGCGGCGGCCATCTCCGCGATCTGCCTGGCTTTGGTAGCGTTGTCCGCCAGGGCGCGGACGGCCACTACTGTGCGGACCCCCGCAGGGCCGGTCGCGGATGGTGTGGGGATGTGAACGACCAGCGGGAACGAGGCGTTCACGGTGCCGTTCAACCGTCCATCGTGCGCCGAGAACCGTTCGCCGGGCGGTCCCGCCGAGTAGCTCGAAGTGAACGGAGGAGCGTGAACGGTGGACGAAGGATCGTTCAAGGTGGACGAAGAGTCGTTCACCGCTGAACCGGGACCGTTCACGCCGGCCGCCGTGGCGTTCGTCCTCGTGTCGTCGTCCGCCTGGCGTCGTTCACCGCCGCGTCGTTCATCGTTCACGGAACGCCGTTCAGCGGCATCGTTCAAGAACGTTCCTGGCCCCGGCGCCCTCGATCGTTCACGGTCGGCTGATCGTTCACGGTCGGCGACCGACATAATCGTTCCCGACCCGGGCTCGTCGAGCGTCTTGGGCCAGCGCCGGTCGGCCTCCCGCCACGCGTGTTCGCAGGCGGGTGAACAACAATGTGCGTCCCCGTGGTTCAACCATGACGCGCAGGCCGGGCAGCGCCGCCCCGAGCGGTCCTCGGGCGATGGCCACCCGGACGTCGCCGCCAATTTCGCATCGCTTGCGAGCATTCGGCGGAGCAGTAGCGGCGGTTCTTGCCCGCCGAGAACCAGCGCCCGCACCACAGGCAGGCCGCCGCCCGAGGCTTGTCGTCGGTCGGTGTGTCCATGCCATTCCCACGCCCCCGACTCTTGCCTGCGGCCGCCTAATCGCCATCGACACGGTTGACACGGGCACGGGTGCAAGAGGTCCGTCTTCCTGATTAGCAATACTTGACGGCCAAAGCAATCAGGCAGGCTCGACGCTCGATGGCTCCGTGGCATGTCGCCGTCCTGAACGTGTTCCGATCTTCGCTGGCTCTCCTGCGGCCTTGCCAGAGCGCTGGTCTTTCGCCTTTGGTCATGGCTCAACCGTCCTTCACTTCGCTGGTTCTTCCCGACATGCGTCCTTAGAGAAGCCTGAACGACACTTTGCCCGGCGGGTTCAAGGCGACCAGCCATTCCGGGATGCGCGACGAGCGGCCATCAGGCCGATGGGCACCGGGAAGGATGAACGCAGTTGACATGAATGACCTGCCCACCGCAGATGGTGACACGAGGTTCATGCATGTGTCGGTGTTGGTGGGTGGCAACGGGCACCATCAGGCTCCGGTGCCCGTAAACTATCGACGCGATATGGGAAGCGTTGGGTGGTCCTTGACCTCGCATCAGCCTTTACGCGACCTTAAGGTATCATTAGAGGGCTTGGGTTTGCAATTACTTGACGATGAAACCCAAAATGGGCGATCAGGTTTGTTTGGATCATACGAGGGAGTGTGCTTATGAGTAAGAGACGTTTACTGATGGTGACGGTCGCGGCGATGTCCGCAGTGGCTCTCGTGACGGTGGTGCCCACTGCTGAAGGAGCGTCAGCATCGGACTTGGGCACAGGCGGGACGCTTGCAGCGCCGCCTGATCATGCTATCGTGGCGGCCTACGCAGAGAGCGCAGGGGTCTCCCGAGCCACTGCATGGGTTCGCATGACGCAGGAGGAGGCGATCGCTGAGGCCCTGGTTGGATCGGGACTCGAATCGAGCAACGACAGAGCGGACGTGTGGCTCTCTGAAGACCAAGACGGGCTGACACTGCACATACGGTCGATTGAGCCAGACGCCATTTCTATTCTGCGCAGCGCAGGACGGGCCGCGGGGCTGCCGGTGATAACTGAATCGCGACCTGCCGTTGTCGCGGACCGGACGGACATAGCGGCCAGCAAGGCCGCAAGGCTCACCGCCACAATCCCCGGGCTGGCTGGCTTCTATATCGACACGGAGACAGGAAAGCTGGTTGTTGATGTGTCGGACCCGGAGAGAAGCAGCGAAACGCGGGTGGAAGCTGCCCTAGATCCTGCAGCCCTAGCGGAGGAGATCACGGGGCTTGCTGCCGTCGTCAACCGGGTTGGTTCGCCTGCAGGCGATACGGCGACGGTCAACGGCGCAGTGGCTCTCGCCAACTGCACAGCAGGCTTCACGGGCACATACAAGTCGGGTAGCACTACCTATCAAGGCTTCTTCACTGCGGCCCATTGTGGCACCACCGTCAGCTACTTCTACAACACTGGCGGCACTGGCACGTCTAAAGCAGCTACATACAAGACACGCAAATGGAACGCCAGCGGTGACATCGCTTTTCACGCTGTAGCGTCCGGCGATTCGACCACCAACAAATTCTTCGGTTCGTCGGCCACGTCAGCCACCACTCAATCGAGTGACGTTCATTCCGCTGCGACTGGCGCCACCGTGTGCCGAAGGGGAAAGACCAACGGTTACACATGCGGCAAGGTCCAGACGCTCGGATACACTCCAACCTGGTCGAACGCGTGCAACGGAGTCGCTTGCGGTGCCGCGTTCGTGAAGACCAACCAGACGACAAAAGGCGGCGACTCTGGAGCGCCTGTGTGGGCCGGGACCGGCAACCCTGTGGGCATACACAAGGGAGGCTCGGAGGGCGGACTGTTCGGCATAGGGCAGTTCTCGGTTTACTCGACAATGGGCCAGCGTCCTGCAGGAACAGAACTCAAGTAGCTTCGAAATGCGTGTGCATCCGAAGCGGCAGGGGGCGTCGGCCGCGCCGAATAGGGAAGCGGTGCTGGTGGTCGCGGCCGTGGCTGTTCTGGCCGCCACGAGTTGTGGACGCGAATCATGCGACGGAAGCTCGATGGTTGCTGCGACCTACGAAGAGCAGGGCACGGGTGGGGACAGTGCCCTGCTGGCCGGTGGACTCGAGAAGGCCGGTCGTTGCCTTGTGATCCGAGATGAGGTGGGCGAAGAATGGGTCGTTTACGTCCCGACAGGCGATTTTGTAGCGACCGGAGACGAGGACTTTCGGTTGTTTGGCCGAGCGTTTCGACTGGGCGATAAGGTCACTCTGGGCGGCGGTTACTATGAACCGCCGGGAGCTACCGTGCCCGACGCATGCGAAGTGGCTGTGTCCGATCTCCCCGCGTTCACTGCTTACCAAGGCAGCCCTTGACTAACCCGTCGGCCTCGGTATGGCTGGGCAACGGAGCGGGCGAGAATCTCGACGCGTGGAAGGCGGAGATTCAAGCCGTCGCGTGTTGCGGCCCCGCAGCTTTCCGCACTGGCGGTTCGGCCGCTTCGCCTGGTCTGGCACCGGACAATTCTGGTCGGTCTGGTTGGCGCGACACCGCGTCAATGGCCACCCACGGCTGGAGTCGTTCAAGACCGAGCTGACGACCCATCGCGGAAGAATGGGCCGAGCGGTGAACCTGCGGGACCTGAGGCGAGGGTACGGTCATATCGGTGCCGAGACCGCTGAGCAAGGATCACGCGGCTCTCCTCCGGCCCGGCCGCGGGACAGTCGTGATGTTCGGCAGGCGGTCGATGGCGAAGCGGTCTATCAGAAGCCGTCGCCCGATGCGCTTCGCTGGGATCTCGCCGTAGCGGATGGCGTCCCGCACTGACTTTTGACTTAGTCCTGTGTAAGCGCTCGCTTCCGCCACGTCGAAGTAGCGTCGCAGGACGGCGAGGTCCGCGAAAGACGGGGTGGTGTCTATGGACATGATGGATCTACCTTTCTTGGGGTTGGGAGTGGGAAGGCCGACCCCCGATGTTCGCAATGTCCGTGGCGGGCCATCGGACAACGTGGGTAGAACGTACCGCGCGTCCACGAAATGGCGCAATCGATAACGGTTCTGCTGGTAGCGGTTCCGCTGGTGGCTGACTTGTCTGACCGCCGCTCGCTCGGCAGGCCGGCGGCAGACCTGCGGCCCGGCACGTAGGCGTCGCACAGGGGCGCGTGGTCCCGGTGGGGGCGTCCGACTAAGGCCATGGTGGCCGCGGGCCCCTTCGTGGGTGCGGGATGTACCCCGGTGTTCATCGATTCCGCGGCGGATCGTTGGGCGCTGGGAGGAGGGCCTACGCACTGACGGTCGCGCGCCGGGACGAGCGTGGACGCAGACGACGGCGACCCCTGCGGAACGCGGCCATCGATGGCCGCGATGGCCGTTTCCCGCCGGAGTCGGGTGCGGGCGGCGGTGGTGTCACCCGCGGGGACGCGTCGAACAGGGCGGTCGCCCGCTCGTAGACCGCGTTCGCCGCGGTCGTCTGGTCGCTCTCGAATTCTTCGATGTAGAGCCGCGTGACGCCGAGGTCGGCCTGGCGCAGGAACCGGCGCACCAGTTCCAAGTCCTTGGACTGCGCGTACATCATGGTGCCGGCGAAATGCCTGAGAGTGTGGAAAGTCACTTCTGGTATGGCCGCCGTGGCACGGGCTTTGGTCCACAGGTCCTGCCAGGTGGACGTCGGCAGGTGCGTGCCGTTACGCCCGAGGAACAAGAGCGCGTCGTGTTCTTGTCCGACGTGCGATTTCAGGTGTGCCTTGACCGTCGGAACGAGGCCGATCGGGATGGCCACCCAGTCCGCGCCGGCCGGCGTCTTCGGCGTCCCGACCTCGATCTGCCCCTCGATCGTCTGGACGTTCTGCCTCACCCAGATCCTCGGCCTATCTGGGTCCCGCAGGTCGATGTCGCACCGTCGGAGTGCCTTGGCTTCCCCGATCCGCAGCCCGCAATAGGCTCCCAGGTGCGCGATCAACGAGTACTCCGATGGCAGCGCCTTCGCGAGAGATTCGATTTGAGCCGGGGTAGGCAAGGTGATGAGTTTCGCGCGCCGCACTCTCCGGGCTCCTTTCACCTTGCACGGGCATCGGTCGATCAGCTCTCGGTCCTCTGCCGCACGCATGACGGTGGAGAGCAATTCGTAGCAGCGCGCGCGCTCGGTTGGGGCATGGGGTTTGAGCGTCGCGTACCAGTCGGTCACCATGCCCCGACTTATCTGACTCAGTCTCAGGCGTCCGAATGTGGGAAGAAGCACCCGGTCCAGGCGACGACGGTACTCCTCCACCGTCTTTGGCTTGCGACCGGGGATCTCGATGAGTTTCTCTGCCCATTGCCGGAAGGTCATCTCGTCCGGGTTTGGCGCGTTCGGGCAGACGAGCCTGTCTTGGTCGTGTTCCAGCCGTTTCCCGGCGATCCACGAGTCGGCATCTCCCAGTAAGACGAACATGCGTCCGTGGCGTGAGCCGCAGGGACACGGATGAAGTGCCCTCCACTCGCCCCTATACTTGTAGACGGTGCCGAAGGTGCTCTTACGGCCCTTTCTTCTCGCCATTCGGGGGTGTCCTTTCGCCGGTTTGCTGTGTGCGCCGTGTGTGCGTTCGGCAGTGTAATCCGGCCTGCTGGACTTTCGCCAGCCCGTGCGATAGATTGCTAATGTGCAGGTCAAGGGGTATTCGGCGCGGCGAGGGCCAAGCCGCGCGAATCTGGCATTTATGTTTCGAGTCCAGTGCCGGGAGCCTGGCCAGGGCCGGTGTTATCGGCCTTGTGTGCGAAAACTGCACGAGGGCCAGTAGCTCAGCCGGTCAGAGCAACGGACTCATAATCCGTCGGTCGTGGGTTCAAGCCCCACCTGGCCCACCGCCTGCCCGGTTGGCTGGCGGGTTCACCAGCCGACGGTCTTGACCGCCTCCCAGGCCAGCCGAAGCGCGAACCCGAACAGAACCAATGCCGAGACTCGGTTGATGCGACGGATCGTGACGTCAGTCAACCGACC
>JAISCU010000457.1 GCA_031265345.1 Bifidobacteriaceae bacterium | reverse complement strand
CCTTCCGGGTCGAGCCCGTTGACCGGCTCGTCCAGTATCACGATCTCCGGGTCGCCGATCAGCGCGGAGGCTATGCCGAGGCGTTGCCGCATCCCCAGCGAGAAGCCGCCGACCCGGCGCCTCGCCACACCCGCGAGGCCCACATATTCCAGTGCCCGGTTCACCTGGGCCGCCCCTATTCCGGCGGTCGCGCCGACCGACCGGAGGTGGTCGTAGGCGCTGCGGCCCGGGCTGACCCCGGTGGCGTCGAGGACCGCCCCGATCTTCGCCAGCGGCTCGACCGAGCCGGCGAACGGTCGGCCGTCCACCGTGACCTTCCCCATGGTTGGGTGGTCCAGGCCCAGGATTATGCGCATGGTGGTGGACTTCCCGGCGCCGTTGGGACCGAGGAACCCGGTGACCAGACCGGGTTGGACGGTGAAGGACAGGTCCGACAGGGCGAGTTTGTCCCCGAACCGTTTGGACAGATTGTTGACTTCGATCATGCTTCCAACCCTGCCGCTGGGCGGCCAGGGGCGCATCGCCCGGAAGAAGTCACTTGGCCCTACTCTAATCGGCGTCCCGCGAGTGCGCCGCTGCTGCATTCGGTGTAGGCGGCGCCGGCACGCATTTGCTCAACAGCCAGCACAGAGGGCGAGGCTCTGCTTCATTGTCTCCGGCAGGAAACGCAGATGGCAGATGGCCATGCTTCGCCGATGGGTCCAGAGCCGTTCGACGAGGCAACTCGGGCTGACGGTGTGGCAATAGACCACGTCGAACCGGCCCCGCCGACGGAAGACCGCGGGTTGCCAGTGACCGCCTTCGCCATCATCGGTCTGCCGCCCCGGCCGGGAATCGCGGTCCGACGCACGCCATCTCCCGGTAAACGGCCTCGACCGACTCGGCGAAAACCTCCGCTGAGAACCGGCTCGCGGAGGTACGGGCCGTCGCGGAGAGGCGGTGCCGATTGTCCGGGTCGAACAGGGCTGCGTCCAAGGTGCCCATCATCTGGCGGGTGTCGTTGAACATGTAGCCGTTCTGGCCGTGGGCGAGGACCCCGTCCAGGCAGGGGTCCGCTTTCGCGATGACGGGCAGGCCGGACGCCAACGCCTCGATGTACGCCAAACCCTGGGTCTCGCTGCGCGAGGCGCCGAGGAACACGTCCGCCGCCCAGTAGTACTCGGCGATCTGATCCCAAGGCAGTTCGCCCGCGAACACCACCCGCCCCGCCAGCCCGTACGCGTCCACCGCGTCCGCCAGACCCCGGCGGCGGGGGCCGTCTCCCACCAGAAGCAGCGTCACGCCGCGGCGCGAGGGCAAGTAGACCCTCATGGTTTCCAGGATTTCCTCGACGTTCTTCTCTTTGGACAGCCTGCCGACGTTGACGATCACCTTGTCGGTCTGGCCGATGCCGTGCCGTCGTCTGAGCGCCGCCAGCCTCAAGGGATGGGCGCGGCTCGGCGCGAACCGCCCCAGTTCGACCCCGGTCGGTATGACGTGGATCGGGCCCGTGACGCCGTACCCACGCATGGTCGCCTCCGCTTTCGCCGTGGGGGCTATGACGTTGTCCGCACGGTTCGCGAAGACGCGGGTCAGTTCTTGGACGGCGCGTCTGGCGAGCGGCTCCATCCGCTTCGAGCGGGTCACATAGTGCGTGTAGTCCTCGTAGAACGTGTGCATCGTGTGGACCAGGGGGATCCCGTGCCGCCGACCGGCGGCCTGGCCCAGGAATCCCATGGTGAACTCGGTCTGCGTGTGGATCACGTCGAGGTTCAGCCGTCCGATCCGAGCCGCTTGGGTCGGCGGCGGGCAGGCCAGCCGTCGGGCGCCCAGGACCGGGATGCTCACAATCCGGAAGAGCCCTTCTCCCGAAGGGACGGCGGGGACCGCACCAGGGTCGGTGGTCGTGAACACGAAGACCTCATGCCCCGCCGCGGTCAGGCGTTCGCGGAGCATCCGTGTCGAGGTGGCGACGCCGTTCACCTGCGGGCTGTAGGTGTCAGTGAACAGACCGATCCTCATTGGTGGCGCCTGTCTTCAGCACGCGCGTCCTCAACGCCCCGGTTTCCCAGGCCCGGCCGCGACCATCGCTGATCCAGCGGACAACGGGGAGACGGTCCGGGGACAGGCACGCCGCTTTGGGCGTCCAGCGGACTCGTGGCACGGACCATGGGTTCAATACTGCCGTCCCGCACCCGCGGGCGCATCGTCCCAGTGAACTGGTCTCGGCCTACCCCAGCAGGGTGTCTCCCAGGCCTCGGGTACTCCGTCTGGTGTACCCGGAGAGCATCCGTGAGACGGACGACGCGCGGATCGGGGCTGGCTAGGCTCGTCCCCGTGAGCGTGTCCACCGGTCCGAGTGTGGCGGCGCTCAAGAAGGTTCTAAGGGAGGCTTGGATCCCGGCGGTGTTCGCGGCCCTGGTCTGCGCGGGTCCCGCGCTCGAGCCCGACACCGCCCTGTCCCCAGCGGTCGTCGGGTTCGCCCTGGCCGGACTGGCGGCGCTGTCCGCCCAGTACCGTTGGCCGTATCCGGGCGTCGCTGTCATGGTCGCCGGAACTCTGCTGGCGCACTCGTGGGGCGGCGCCGCCACCCCGTATCTGGTCTCGATGGGCCTCGCCGTCTACCGCCTGGCCACGTCCTGCGCCCGCAAGGCGACCTGGCTGACCGGCGCCGCGGTCGCGGTCGTCTACCTTGGCGCCGCGGCGTGCGGGATCGCCGCCCCGGGATCCTGGGGCGATCTGGTGTGGGCCGGGATGATGCTGGCCATCGGCGACGCCTCCCGTTCCAGGCGCGAAGCGTTGGCCGCCTCCCAAGAACGCGCGGCCCGCGCCGAACAGACCCGCGCGCTGGTGGCAGCCAAAGCCGTCGCCGACGAGCGGCTGCGGATCGCCCGCGACGTCCACGACTCGATAGGGCACCGCATGACCGTCATCGCTGTCCACAGCGCCGTCGCCGAGCGTCTGGCGGAAGCAGACCCGGACGCCTCGCGGCTGGCCCTGGGCAACGTCCGCGAGGCCAGCGTGACGGTCCTGGACGAGTTGGCGGACCTGGTGAACGCGTTGCGCGAGTCCGGCGAGGGGTCCGAACTCGGCCCGCCGGTCGGGATCGACGGGATCGGAGGTTTGGTGGACTCCTTCGGCCGCACCGGCATGAGGGTGGACACCCGGGTTCAAGGCCCGGCGAGACCGCTGGCCGCAGCGGCGAGCCAGGCCGCATACCGCATAGTCCAGGAATCGCTCACCAACGCCGCCAAGCACGGCGGCGCGCGCGAGGCGGACGTGGACCTGCGTTACGGCCCGGCCGGCCTGGTGATCCGAGTGTCGAACCCGCTGGACCCGGATGGCTTGGCAGAGCCGACCGGCGGCCGCCGGGTCCCCGAGACCGGGCACAACGGCATCGTCGGTATGGCGGAGAGGGCGCACAGCGCCGGCGGCAGCCTCACCGCCGGGCCGGTGGACGGCGCATTCGCGGTGACCGCGGTCCTTCCCTACCTTCCGGGGGCGACGCGGTGATCGATGTGGTCATTGCCGACGACCAGTCGCTGATCCGCGCCGGGTTCCGCGCGCTCTTGGAGGCCGCTGGCGATATCCGAGTGGTCGCCGAGGCCGCGGACGGCGCCGAGGCGGTCGGCATCGTCCAACAGATCCCGGTGGACGTCGTGTTGATGGACATCCGGATGCCGAACGTGGACGGGTTGGAGGCGACCCGTCTGATCAGACGGGACGAGCGCCTGGACCAGGTGCGCGTGCTGATCCTGACCACGTTCGAATCCGACGACCATGTGGTCGAGGCGGTGCTGGCGGGCGCGAACGGGTTCATCGGGAAGAACATAGACGCCGGAGCGTTGGCCGGCGCCGTCCGGACCGTCGCGTCCGAAGGCTCCCTGCTCTCGGGCACGGCGGCCGGGCAGTTGATGAGACGTTTCCGGGCGGCGCGACCCCGGAGGCCCGCCGCCCCGGCCGCGCTCGCGGCGTTGACAGCGCGGGAACGCGAGGTCGTGATGCTGCTGGCCTCGGGGATGACGGGCGACGAGATCGCGGACTATCTGTGTCTGTCCCCGTTGACGGTCAAGACGCACATCGGCCGGGCGATAACCAAGAGCGAAGCGCGCGACCGCGCGGGTCTGGTCGCCCTCGCGTTGAAACCGGCGCGGGGTGGGCCGCTGTCAGCGCCGGGAACGGCGCTGCCCGGTGGGGGCGAGTCAGGCCGCTAGCAGGCCCGAACGAAGGCTCCGGTCGCCATGGCCGCTTCCGGTCGAGACCCCGACGTCACCGCAGGTCCGACCCAGCGGCATCGGACAAGAAGGCCTGACAGCGAGGGAAGGCCGCCCCCTGACGACGGCCCGGTTCAAGCGTCCGACGTGGAACGTCCCAGCCAGGCGGCGAGCCGAGCGGAACGCGTCCTACTCCTGCACTCCTGACGCCGCCCGGCGACTCATCGGCGCGCCCCCGGCCCCAAGGGGAACTTCAATTCCCCCGCCGATGCCGCCGGTGCGGGCCCGCATTTGACGCGCGGAATCCCGCGAAGACAGGTTTTCCGAAATAGCTCCGAAACTGGCTTGACAATCATTTGCATCATGATCTAGTCTTTCTGGGCCGTTAGCCTAACGGAAGGAGGTGGTGCCCAGTGAAACAACCAGACTCGACCAATGAACGGTCGGCTGGCGTGTTGTTTGACAATTCAACAGCTTTTTCGTTGGCGTCGCCAATACCTGTCGGCGCCCAGGGAATTTGCCTGCCCTGAATCAATCAGGCATGCCGACTAAAGGTCGGCGGCATCAAACAAGCAAGCTTTAGGGGCATGGCCCATATGCCATCGCGAGATGGCGAAAGGCGGGTTGGCCGACCCGCCGCCCCAGCAATTGGGGTGACCCATGCAAACCGCAACTGCCTGCCATGTTGAAACAGCGTGGCCGGCGTCCCGAGCCGTGGCGAGGAATGGCGAATGCTGACCTCGGGGAGGATAGCGCGCCTCCCATCCACACCCAAGGCGAGGGCCGCTGAGCAGGACGGAAGGGCGATCAGTCCGAGGTGGTCAGCCGAGGGCAGCGTCCACTGGCATAAGAACGGGAACGGCGGTTTCCGGGACGGTGGCAGCGTGCGAGTATCCGACAAAGAAAGCACTGAGGGAGGCGTGAGGCATTTCGCGGCCCAAATGGTCGTGGAACCTCTTAGGAGAGCGCGTCTCTGGTCGAAACCTAGCTCAAGTGGTAGAGCACCGTCCTGATAAGACGGATATTGCGGGTTCAAGTCCTGCGGTATCATCTAGCGAAAGTCTCTCCTCGGCGCGAAAGTGCCTTAATGCTCGGCGGGAAACCGAACCGAGTGCTGGCCATTCTCGCAAGGAATGGTCGGTTTCACCGGCAGTAGTGCAGCGCGGAGGTTTGGCCGCCTTCTCGCGAATCGAAAACGATGGAGTAGCGCGCGACGTGAGGAGTGATCGGCCCAACCGATCAGGCATGGCGGCTACGGTGGGGACACCGTGGAAAAGCCGGGAACCCAGAAATGGGATAATCCGGTCAAAGGCCGTTCGCGAGGGCGGGATATTCTCACCCGCCCTCACCCGCAGGGCCTCGTCAAAGTCGTGTTCTAGCTGGTGAGTAGGAGGGTCGCGACCCGATGGCAGTCTCTGGAGAGGTGTCTG
>JAISCU010000443.1 GCA_031265345.1 Bifidobacteriaceae bacterium | reverse complement strand
GGGCCCGAACCGACTTGCGAGACCAACTCGACACCGGACTCGCGACCACGCCGGAGCAGCGAGTTGGCCAGCGAGACGACCTGCGGGGTCGAACGGTAGTCGCGCACCAGCTCGACGATCGCGGCGCCGGGATAGCGCCGGGCGAAACCGGTCAGGTAACGCGACGAGGCACCGGCGAACGAGTAGATGGTCTGGGCCGGGTCGCCCACCACGCACAGCTCCTGACGGTCTCCCAGCCACAGGTCGAGCAGGCGTTGTTGAAGCGGCGAGACATCTTGGTACTCGTCGACCACGAAATGCCGGTACTGGGACCGCACCTGCCGGGCGACCGACGCGCTCTCCTCGATCAGCCCGGCGGTGGCCAGCAGCACGTCCTCGAAGTCCATCGCCTCGGATTCGTACAGGACCTGCTCGTAGACCCGGATGAGGCGGGCCACGGCGATCTGGTCGAGCCCGGCCGGCTGCCCGCGCCCGGCCTGGACGGCTCGTTTCTGGTAGTCCTCGGCCGTCCACAGGTGCACTTTGGACCATTCGATCTCGGCCGCGAGGTCGCGCACCGCCGCCCTGTCGACCTCGATGCCCAGGCGCGCCGCCGCCTGGGCCACCATCGGAGCCTTGTGCTCAACAATGCGCGGCACCCGCCGGTTGAACTCGGTGCGCAAGAAATACGACAATTGGCGCAGCGCGGCGGAATGGAAGGTCCGGGCCTGGACCCCCCGCGCGCCCAATGCTCGCAGTCTGACGCCCAGTTCGCCCGCCGCCTTGGTCGTGAACGTGACCGCCAGGACCGAGGTCGGCACGTAGGTGCCGCTCGCCACGCCGTAGGCGATCCGGTGCGTGATCGCCCTGGTCTTGCCGGTGCCCGCGCCCGCCAAGATGCACACCGGACCGGTCAATTGGCTGGCCGCCTGGCGTTGCTCGGGGTCGAGGCCCTCCAACAGGGACTCCGAGCCGGGATGTTCTGACACGCTGTCCATCTTGGCAGGCGCATCTGACACTGACCCGTACGGTGGTAGCGTGGCCAATCTTCAGACGAATCCTTTGGCCCTGGCTGCCCTGGCGACTGCTGCTGTTCCCAGGTTGGACGTGGTCGGGGCTCAGATGGAGCATGTCGGTCCCGATTACGCCTTCGCGCACGTCGAAGACGGGTCGGGCCGGATCTGGGTGGTGCGCCTCGCGTTGCACGCCGCCGCCGAAGCCGGGCAGGAATCCGAGTTGGCGCTGTTGAAGCTGCTGGCCGGGGCCTCGTCCGGAGGGGCGTTGCCGTTCGAGGTGCCACGCCCGCGCGGCTCGGCCGCCTTGGCGGGCGGGGGCAAAGCCATTGTCTACGCCGCCTTGCCGGGTGTTCCGGTGGTCATGGAACTGATGGACCCAGGGCCCGGGATCGCGGAATCGCTGGGACGGGCCATCGGCGCCTTCCACGAGTTGCCGCCGTCGATCGTGAGGGACGCCGGGTTCGTCTGCTACACGCCGTCGGAGTACCGGACCCACCTGGTCTCAGAAGTGGACGATGCCGTTCGCACAGGCCACGTCTCGCCTCGTCTGGAGGCGCGTTGGAGTGAGCGCCTGGACCGTGACTCCTGGTGGGTCTTCGCCCCGGTTCCGATCCACGGCGACATGGCCGCGGAGCACTTGCTGGAACACGGCGGTCGAATCTCCGCCATGACCGACTTCGCCTCCGTCCAAGTGTCCGATCCGGCGGAAGACTTGGCCCAGTTGTTGGCGCCCCTGCCACCGGATGTGGCGGGGTCTATCGTCGGGGCTTACCGGCGGCGCCGCGCCGACCTGGACGATCCGCACCTCGAGGACCGGGCGGCCTTCCTGGGCGAGATCGCGATCATCCGCTGGTTGCGCCACGGGATCGACCTGGGCGACCAGACGATCATCGGTGACGCGCGCGGAATGCTGGCCGATCTTGACCAATCCGTCCGGGAGGAAGAGGCCCAAGCCGAGCGCGAGGCCGCAGCGGAGGCCGAGGCCCACGAGAAGTTGGAGGAGGCCAAACGGGCGGCCGAGGCCGACACGCGGGCGCGCCGCGAGGCCGCCAAGCGCGCCTCCGAGGCGGCGGCCAGGGAGCATGTGCGGACGAGCGGCTCGATTCCGCGGATCGCCGACAGCGTCGAGGTGCGGACGGAGGCCATCCGGTCGTTCGGGACCCGGTCGGACGGCGGTCATGGTCCGGACTTGGAGCCGGACCCTGGCGGCGGTGCGGATCGCGCGGCGGCCGGTGCCGACTTGGACCAGGACGAGGAACAGCGGCGGCCACCCGAGCGCAGGTCGATCGCTGGCGAGGGCGTCAGCGTGTGGGGCCGCCCCAAGAAATCGACGCGTAGCTGGAAGGACGCCGCTCTCCCAGAAAGCGACGGCGAGCCTGCGGCGCGGGCCAAGGCCGAAAGCGCGGCTGCCGGCGATCACGGCCCGGATGACGCGGAGCCCCACGATTCCTCTGTCCGCACACCGGTGGGTGACGAACCGTCCAAGGACATGGCCACCGACTCCGCGGCCTCCCGCGAGCACGAGGACGACGAGGCTCCCGAGGCGTCCGGCGCGGGCGAGTCCCGTGGCGCCGACGATGGCGCCGCCGCCGAGCAGCCCGCCGATCATGCGCCCAGCGCCCCCGGCGGTTCCTCGCCCGCCGTCAGCCCCGAAGCGCAGCGGTCCCGCGCCGATTCGGACGAACCCGACCGCGATGAGTCCGGCCGCGATGGAGCGGCACCGGATGACCCGGCGCCGGGTAGCTCAGGTGTGGATGCTCCAGACGTCGATGACTCAGACCTTGGCGAACCCGACTCGCAGGAACTGACCCAGGCGTTCCTGCCTGACTTCTTGAAAGACGATTCGGAGGCGCCTGCTGACATCCTTGCTGCCGCTGCGGCCGATGAGACCGAGGCCCTGGAAAGGCCCAAGCCGCCGCGCGAGTGAGCCGATGGTCGATCGGGTCGTTCCACCTCGTTTCGGAAACGCCCTGGCCGCTGAACCAGAGTTGGGGACGGGCCCCAATGCCGTTGGGTTCGGGGCGCGGCCGCGCCGGGGGTGGATGGTCGCCGGGTCCCCGCTGTCACGGGCGGCGCAACCACAGGCCAGCGGGCCGCCCCGAAAGAGGCACGAAACCGAAAACGCAGGATCCATGGCCTTCAGAGATCCTGCCTTTTCCCGCCGCGTCCACCTCGGAACGCGGCCACACCCCCAAACTCAACGGTATTGAGGACTGTCCCCAACTATGGTTATGCAAGCTATTGAGAAAGTATGCACGCTGGGCCTGGCCCCGTCAGGCCTGTTCGAGCCTGGCCGCCAGTTGGTCCAGGTAGTCGGGCGGGCAGGCAACCGGCACTGACAGGTCCTCCATGATGTAGTGGACGTAGCCGACGAGCTGATCGGGGCGGGCGCCGGTGCGCATGGCCCAGGCGGCCTGGTAGAGCCTGACCTGCTCCGCGTGCAATGGCCTGGCCTGGCCCCGGTCCGAGCGTCCGGTTTTCCAATCGACGATTACGATGCGTCCATCCGCGTCGCGGAAAACGGCATCGACCCGGGCGACTATCGCTCTGCCCGCCAACTCGATCTCCAGTTCGGCCTCTGCCGCGACCAGCGAATCGGCCCCGCTCATCCAGCGGGACTGGCGGAACTGGGCCATCAAGCTTCGCAATTGCGCCTCCGCCGCCGAGTCGGCCTGCCAGGCGAGCCACAGCGAGGAATCGAGCATTTCCTGCCGAACCGGCTTGCCGCCCAGCGCGGACAGTTCGAGCGCGGCGCGACGGTGGAACTCCTCGCCCAGGCTGGCTCCACGGTTCGGTTCGGAGGGGACCGGACGGCGCAGTGCGCGAACGGCGTCAGGGACGTTTCCGGCCAGCCCGATGAGGGTGGTGGCCGAGGCCTGTTCAGGTAGTAACACGGTGGCCTCGGCCGGGGTCTGTTCGCGTTCGCGGATCAGAAGCGCGGCGCGGTCGGCCAGCTCGGATCCCAGCTGCTCCAGCAATTGGACCGCATGACCGGGGCGAAGACGCCCGAGCCCGGCCCTGCCCTCCTTCACCAGCCCGGCCGCTTGGACCAGGGCGGGTCCGCGCGTCCCGGCCGGGTCGATCTGCGGCCAGACGGCGAAGCCCGACCCGGCGGCATCGGAATCCTCCGCGCCGAGGGGTGCCCGGGTTGGTTGGGCCGCCCATCGCGAGGAGTCGACCAGGCGCGCCCCGGCCAATTCCTCCAGGAACACCGAAGGCGGACAGGGCGTCTTGGTGCCGGTCGCGTACCAGAACCCGCTCAAGAACAGGTGGCTCTTGGCCCGGGTCACCGCCACATAGGCGACCCTCCTGTCCTCCGCCAGGAAATGGTGGCCGACGCGCCGCTTGAAGTCGCCGAGGCACGCCTCGACCTCGACCACGTCGGCCGCTCCGGTGTGCTCGAAGCGTGGCAGTCCGGCCTGGTCCAACCGCAGCGGCCAGGGCAGCCCGCCACTAGCGCCCGCTCCCCGCGCGTCGCTCAGCCAACCGAGTCCCGACGGCTGGCGGTCGTCCGGATCGCCTGTCATCCTGACCGCCGGGAAAGCGCCGTCCCTCATGCCTGGCACACAGACGATGTCCCATTCCAGACCTTTCGCGCCGTGAACCGTCAGGATCTGGACCGCCGCGCCGGCCTGCGGCACATCGGCCAGCTCGAGCCCGTCCGCGATTTCTTCCTCGGCCCGCAGCCAGGAGAGGAACCCGTCCAAAGACGCCTGGTCCTGACCCTCGGCGTAGTTGTGGGCCTCGCCCACCAGCTGGTTGATTTGGCTGCGCCCAGCCGGACCCCGGGCGGAGAGAAGGTCGAGGTCCAGGTCGAGGGCTTTCTCGGCCTCGAGCACCAATTCCGGCAGGCTCAGATACGAGGCCGCCTGCCGCAGGCGTTTCAGGACGTGGCCGATGCGGCGTAGCCGGGCCAGCCCTTCGGCGCTGATCCCGGAGGTCGCCTCCGGGTCATCAGCGTCCATGACGAGGTCGAGCGCGTCCAGCACGGCGAAGCGGTCGGCGCCGTCGACTCGCCCGCCAAGCGACGAAGGCGATTCGGCACCCGCGCCCGGCGCACTGGTCTGATGCCGCCCGGCCTGGTCCCCTCCAGCGGCCGGGTCCGTTCCGCCAGCAAGGTCGCCTCCACCGGCCGGTCCCTCTCCGTCGGCCTGGTCCGTTCCACCGGCCGGGCCCGCTCCACCAGCAAGGTCCGACCCGCGGGTCAAACCCTCCTCGTCGGCGACGTCCCCGGCGCGGACCGGTTCCTGCCTGCGGGCGAGGCGGTTCAGGGCGTCGAGGTCCTTGATGCCGAGAGCGAAGCGCGGCGAGGACGCCAAGCGCATGAAAGCGTCTCCCCGGCTCAGGTCTTGACTGGCGGTGAGCGCGCTGACCACGTCGCGAACCTCCGGAGCGCGCAGCAGTCCGCCCCGGCCGATCACTTCGTAGTCGATCCCGGCCGCTTCGAGCCCTTCGGCGATCGCATCGATTCGGCTCCTGGCGCGCACCAGAATCGCCGCGGTCTTGGGCGCTGGACCGTCCAAGGTCGGCGACCAATGCTCGGACAGATAGGCGGCTATGGCTTCCGCTTCCTCGGCCTGGGTGACGAAGTAGGCCGAGTCCACCCGGCCTGGGCCAGCGTCCGGTCGCGGCCGCAGTTCGCCCACCCGGACTCTGGCTCCCTGCCGCAGCGGCTCGACCAGGCGGTTGGCCACCCCTAGGATGGCTTTGTCGTTCCTGCGCGCGACCGTCAGGCCCAGTGGAGGCGGTTGTCCGCCCTCCCCGTCCGGACCGTGGAACCTGTCCTTGAACACGTCCAACGCTGTGGCCGAGGCGCCGCGCCAGCCGTAGATCGACTGGTTCGGGTCGCCTACCGCCATGACGGGCAGCCCACCGAACAGGGCGCTGAGGAACTCGATCTGCGATGTCGAAGTGTCTTGGAACTCGTCCAACAGCACGGCGGCGAACCGCTCGCGTTCGGAGCCCATCAGCGCGCCTGCCCGGCCGTCCGTCGCCAATCGCCGCGCCCAGGCCGCTTGATCAGCGAAATCCATCACGCCTGCCTCCGCCTTGCGGGACCGGTATTGGCCGATCAGCCGCGCGGCCGCTCGCCGGTTCTTGAGCCCCTGGGCGGCCGCCGTGGCGCCTGGGGCCGACCTCTTGAGCCGGCGGGTCGCCGGATTGCGCCACGGCGCCTTGGTCTCGAGGTCGTCAATGACAAGGTCGAGGTATTCGATCAAGCGATCAGGCTCGACCCCATTGTCGATGGTCTGGTCGGCCAAGGTCAGCAACAGCCCGACCAGCCATTCGGCCCCCACGTCGATGCTGGGGTCGCCGGCCCAGCCTTCGACCACATCGCGGGCCAGGCCCCACCTTTGGGCCCCAGTCAGAACGCGGGCATCCGGGTCAGCGCCCACCAGCAATCCGTAGCTCCGAACAATGGACGAGGCGTACGCGTCATAAGTCGACACCGCGGGTTGGAGCGCGTCGCTGCCGCCTGTCAAGCCTTTCGGAAGCCTGGCCAACAGCGACCGGATTCGTTGGTTCAGTTCCCCAGCAGCTTTGCGAGTGAACGTCAATCCCAGGACGGCACCGGGTTCGACTATTCCGTTGGCCACCAGATAGATGACCCGCATCGCCATCACGAAGGTCTTGCCGGAACCGGCGCCCGCCACCACCAGGCGCGAACTGAGCGGCGCGCCGATCACTTCGGCCTGCTCATCGGTCAGGACGATGCCGTCTTCGAGCAGTTCCGCCAACCGCTGCGGCGAGTACTCGGCGTTCACGCGATCACCTGCTTCCCTTCCGGCCAAGCGGGGCACGAGGTCTTGACCGCGCAGTTCCGGCAGTGCGCGCCGGGCCTCGCCTCGAACCTGGGGCCGACCGCGTCTTCGGCGCATCTGCGCAGCAAGGTCATCATCCAGTCGGGGTCCTCAGCCCGGGCCAGGGGCGCCTGGACCAACTCTTTCGGTCCGTCCGCACCTTTGCTCAAATGAACCAGCACAGCCTCGCTGGCGGAATCGTAGGGCGCGACCAGCCCGGCGTTGACCGCCACCTGGTAGCTGCCGAGTTGCGGGTTCGTGGCGGCTTCGGCGACTGCGGGCACGTTGGCACCGGTCTTGAAATCGACGACCCGAACCCCACCGTCGCTGCCCGCCTCCAGCCGGTCGATCCGGCCAGCGAGCCGGACGGGCAATCCTGCCTCCTCGCCTGCGCCGGGCCGCCTGATGGACGCCTCCACGGCCACCACCTCCCGGTCGATCCGCTGTTGGTAGACACCCAGGCGCCGCACCATTTCAGCCGCCCTGGCCTTCAAACGGCGCGACGAGTAGTTGTCCTCCAAGCCCAAGTGAGCCCACTGCTCGTCCAGACGGACCGACAGTTCCTCCGGACCAGCGGCCGGGTAGTGTTCGGCCAGCCAGTGGATCAGCGTCCCCAGGCTCGCTTGGTCGCCGGCTTCCCGCCTGCCGCCGGCTCCGTCCAACGCCCACAGCAGCGGACAGTTCGCCAGCGACTCGACCTTGGAGGGTGTCAGCACCGGGACCAGATGGTCCGGGTACAACCGGTCAACCACCGATGACGCCACCAGCCCCGGCCATTCCGCTGGCTCGGCACCATCCACGCCCAGAGCCGAGAGCACAGCCAGAACCTGGGCTGACGGCATCGAACAGGTTGTGTCCGGGCCACCGTCGGCCAAGATGCCGACCAGTTCGGCTCGCGCCTCGGCGACCACGCCACGCAAATCGAAGGGCCAGCCTGGGCCGGCCGCGACCCACGGGGCGCCTGCGGACGCAGTGCCGCCGGGCTCCACAGCCTTCCCCGCAGGCTCACTTGGCGAGTCACTCGGAGCCTCGGCCAGCCAGCGGAAGAACTGCGAAGGCTGCTGGTCTGTGCTGGCAACGGCCGCCACCAGGACCTCCTGCTTGGCTCGGGTCAGCGCCAGGGCGAACGTGCGGGTCTCGTCCTCCAGGACTTCGCGGCGACGCTCCGGGCCGGCCACGCGGACGCCCTTTCCGTCGACTATGTCCGCCAACAAGCCAGCCCCCAGCACGGTGTCCCTCAACCGCAGGTCGGGCCAGACGTCTTCTTCCACTTCGACAATCGCCACCAGGTCCCACTCGCGCCCGACGGCCGCAGCGGCTGTCGACACCGTGACCCGGTCGCCTTCCGGGGCCTGCGCCGCGATGGTGTCGCTGGGCAATTCCTGCGCCTCCAGGTAGGACACGAACCCGGTCGGCCCGGAGCCGGGTTTGCGGGCGTCATGGCGAGCGGCGGCTGCGAACAGAGCCAACACGGCGTCAAGATCAGCGTCGGCCCTGGTGCCGCGCGGGCCTCCGGCCAAAGCCCACCCGGACCAGAGGTCGCTCAGGCCGGTGGCTTCCCAAACCGCCCAGAGCACGTCCGCAGCGCCCGCTCCGCGCCCCGAAGCCGCCTGCCGACCGGCCTGCAGGGCTGCGGCCAGGCGCTCGACCGCCGGTCGCGATCTGGCCGGAACGGCATCGGCGCCGAGGTCCCCCTCGCCGTTCAGGACCTGGGCAGCAAGCTCATCCGCGGCCAGGGCCGAGCCCGCCTCGCGGCCCTTCCGCCTCAAGGTCCGGCGCAGTTCACGCAGGTCGGCGGCGTCCATGCCGCCGACGCTCGAGACCGCCAGTCGAACCGCCAGGGCCGGGCTGAGCGGCTCGCCGCTGGCGGCGCAGCGCATCAGGGCCACCAGTGGCGCCACGGCGGGATGGTCGGTGGCGAGGACCTGCGATCCCGGCACCCTCACGGGCAGCCCGGCCCCCGTCAACAGTGACCGCAACAGGCCGACTTGACCTGCCGTCCGAGTCAGGACCGCCATGTTGCTCCAGGGCATGGATTCGGCCGCATGCGCCTGGCGGAACCGACGGGCGATCACTGCGGCGACCTCGGCCTCAGCGTTCACCACCACCGACCGCACCCGACCGGCCACCGAACCGGCCGCGCGCTGACCCGGCGAAGGAGGCGTCACAGCCCGCCGCGAGCGGCCGGCCGGACGCAAACGCCCAATCACGCCGACGGATCGTTCCAACAAAGGCCCGCCCTGGCGCCAGCATCGGTCCAGCACCGCTTCGCGGGCGTTCCAGCCGTCGGGCGCGGGCAGGGTCGACCCAGCCAAGGCGGTCGGCAGCGCCCCACGGAACGATTGCGCGGCAGTATCCGGGCTGCCCAAGCAGACCACCTGCGTCCCGAGCCCGGCCAACTCGCCGATCAGACGGTGCAGCGCCAATGACGCCTCTTGGTAGTCGTCAACTATCAGCAGGTCCCATTTGGGTCGCAGGCCCAAATCCAATTCGACTGTTTGTCCCCGGACCTCGAAGGGCTCGGCCCAGTCCCGCAGGCACAAATGGGCTTGGGCCACCATCGCCGCCGCGTCCAGTTTCAAACCCGCGTCGGCCGTGTTCGGCAGATCCAGGGTGTCGAGGTAACGCTGGTAGAGCTGAGCCGCCGCGGTCCATTCCGCATGCCCGTGCTCTCTTCCCAGCCGGTCCAGTTCGACGGCGTCGACTCCCCTCTCGGCCGCGCGCATCAGCAGGTCCCGCAACTCGTCGCGGAAGGCAGTCAAGCGGCGGGCCTCAGGCAGGATCCATTCCGGCCATCGAATGCTTCCCGCACCCGCCTCCTCGTCGCCGCCCAGCAGCGAGCTCAGCGCCGCGGCCTGTTCTGCGCCGGTCACCATCTGTGGTTGATAGCCTCGCGAGGCCTCGAGCGCGAACTCCAAGCCGAGCGCGGCCACCGCCTGCGCCCGCGCTTCCAGGATGGTCATGGCCAACGAGGTCGGCGTGACCGCTGGCCGTCCCTCGACAACCGACCCGACCCTCCGCACGATCCTGGCGGACAACACCCCCGCACTATGCCGATCGGCGCTGACCACCGCGACTCGACGCCCGGCGCCTTCCCCGGCCGCTGCCGCCAATTCCGCGACCAGAGTCTTGCCGGTTCCGGGAAAACCGAACACGCTGACCGGATCGCCCTGCTCGATCAGCGCCAGCACGGATTCCTGCGAAGCGTCCGGACAAACCGCACGCACGGGGGGCGGCGTCAAGTCCAATCTCAGCGCCGGTCGGATCGTTTCCATGGATCAATCACACCACCTTCCACTGACACTGTTCTGACCTGCGATTACGCCGAGGACTGAATACGCGCGGCGGCCGCCCGCGCCGGATGCGCCCAAGTCCTACAATCAGCCTCATGGAGATCACCATCGGAATGCGTCAAGTCCCCAAGGAAATCACCCTCAACGTGGACCAGAAAGCGGACGAGGTCCGCGACAACATCGCCACCGCCATCCAAGCGGGCCAGCCCCTCATCACTTTGACCGACAAGCAGGGCCGCACGGTCCTCATCCCGACCACAGCCCTGGCGTACGTCGAGGTCGGCCCGAGCTCCACCCGCCGCGTCGGCTTCGGCGCCTGACCAGGCAGTCCGCCCGGCCCGAGCCCAACACGAGCCCAGATACGCACGATGCCGCGCGCACGGCATCGCCCGCACGCTCGGCTCTATCTTCCGCGCGTCCGGACAGCCCGCCACAATGCGGACGGGCGGAGCGCCGATTCAGGCTCGCCAGGCGTTCTCGCCGACCGACCGCGGTGGCCGGTGCGCACAGAACCATACGGCCGCTAAACCCCAACGAACCGCGCCGAAGCCCGTGCTAGAGCCTGCCCAACACATGCCTGTACACAGCGTGTGAAGCCCGTTCCCCGAGGCCGACGACTTCCATGCCATCCGTGCCGATCAGCCGATAAACCAACCGAAAGCGTTCAGGCCGGTGTCCCTCCAGATCGAACCTCACCCGTCGCAGTCCCGTCAAATCGCCAGACACGTTCCGCTGCCCGAGTTCCTTCCCGGTCTTGTGCCGGTTGGCCACGTCGCTGACGGCCTCAAGCCCCAGGTCAGCCAGGCCGCGACCGGCGGCCTCCAGCGCATCCAGATCGTCCTCCGCGCCCGGTGCCCAGGTGACTATGAGCGGTTCCCTGACCACCCCGCCCCACTCGCTCGCCTGCGCGTCTCGAACCTCGCCCGCACTTCCGCGTCGGGAACCGGTGGCCGGGGATCCGCCAGTCTGGCTCTCGCCATGGCGAGGTCGTACGCGTCATCCAACCGGTTGCCGTCTTCCAGGTACTCCCGCACCAAACGACGCAGAATGGATGACATCGACGCGCCTTGCCCTTCCACAGCGGCGGCGATCTTCAATGCGGCGTAGTCGGCTTGCGGCAAGTCGAGGGTGATGCGCGTCTGCCCTTCAGCCAGAGTCGTCATGAGACCCAGTATTTCATGGGCTCCTTGAAATCCTGGAATCGCCGCCCCGCCCGAGCCCAACACGAGCCCAGATACGCACGATGCCGCGCGCACGGCATCGTCCACCGGCTCAGCCCTATCGTCACCCGGCCTGGGCGGTCCTACCTGACGCGGGCTGGGGCAGCGCGGTCAGCAGCAGTAGGGATTCGGGTTGGCCTCCTGGTAGGCGGCCCTGGCTTCGCGCAGGATCTCGAACAACGCGTAGACCCCGTGGTCCTCGGGCGGGTCGGTCGGCTTGCCCGGGCGCGCATCGCCGTCGAGGCCGGGCAAGTCGAAACCGATGTTCGGTTGCGAGTAGGGATGCTCGTCCATGGCCTTCGCAAGGTCCTCCTCATCCGGCCCGGCACCGAGCGCGTAGACCGCCTGGTCCTGATCGGCCTGCGCCGCCTCATCGAAATTGGGGCAGACCGCCAGCAGCTCCCTCAGCGCTTGCTGGCTCATGTCCGCGTCCAGCACCGCCATCGGCTCGGTCTGCCACTCGTCGGCTTTGACTGGCAACGGGTCGTCGATGTTCGGGTAGCCGTTGCTTCGGGCGCAATCGATCCAGTCGAGGGTCGCCTGCAGGTAGGACTGCTTGGCTGCGACCTCGGCCTCCGGATCGGGGTAATTGACGGGCTCGGTGTACCCGCTGGTCTCGAGACAGGCTCGGAAATCCTCAGTGAAGTCGGTCTGCCCGATGATCAGGTACGGCTCGATGTCCGGCACCGGCGCGCCCGAGGCGCTGTAGGCCTCGGGGTTGGCCAGCGTCGGATCGTACTTGGCGGCCATCTCCAGCATCCACGCCGGTTCCTCGCCGCTCACGCCCGTCGGCCCGCCTCCTCCGGACATCAGGTGGTCGCCCTCGGGGACGATGAAGACATAGGTCTGGCCGTCACCGGTGGGGTCGGTCTCGACTGGTATGCCCGCCCCGGTCAGGCACGCGACGTATTCATCCGCCGCACGCGCCTGGGCAGCGATCGGGTCGACGACCGGACTGGCGCCGTCACGGTCGATGCTCGCCACCTGATCACTTTGAGCGCAACCTGCCAGCCCGGCCACAACCGCCACTCCTGCCGCCATCGCGGCCAGCCGATTCCGTTCCATAACTCCCCCCAAGGATGAATCGATTCGTGCGTTCAGCCCAGCCTATGCGAGCCCCCGCGCCGCACGGTCACCCGTCAGGACGAGCGTGGTCGCCAACCTCTGGACGATGCCGCTCGGTCGGCCGGGCGCGAATACACAAGCCCGACCAATATGGTGTCCGAACGACCCTTCGCGGTTGAGCCTCCCCCGGATTCGCTCCCAGCGCACTGCTGCCAGGTCGCGCGAGGTGACCGAGACCGAGCCTTCGCGCGTCCTGCCTCATCGACTCCGGGATTCTGCTCGCCCACTTTCACCGAGTCCGGGGTTTTGCGCGCTCAACCTCATCGAGTCCGCTGTTCTCCATGGTCCTCGGCATCGAGTCCGGGGTTTTGCGCGCAGCCGCACCCACACACGACGCGTTGACCAGGAAAAACGGAAAGCGGCCAGATGCGAAACCCCGGACTCGACGAACCAGCGCATGGGAAACAGCGGACTCGGCGAACAACGGCATGCGAAACCCCGCACTCGGCGTTGACGTGCGTCCGGAACAGCGGCCCAGCCTGCTTCGCGGCTCCGTGATGGGGGAAGGCCGCTTCGGCTCTCGGGGCGGGGGTCAGGCGCCCTGTTCCGGAGAACTCCGGCGCGGCGAGCTTTGTCCTCGTGACCTGCGCTGATGACGGAAAGGGTACCGTCCCCTTTTCCGTGATCAGGACACCTGCCCAGCCTGCTTCGACTGCCCCGAACCGGTGGCCTTGGTCACCAGGGCGTTCCGCGCCGAATCCGGAACCTTCCGAATCGGCATTGTCACTGTGAATGCACCGTGCTTGCATCGCCTGTGCTTCGCAAGCCTGGAAGTCCGACCCGACGAGAGCTGGGGAGACGCGGCGAGCCGATTGCGCGGCATCGGCCGCAGATGTCGCCGCCGCCAAGGGAGCGCACGCCGATAGCGAACGTGGTGGACACCCCGGGGCCAAGCGGACGCGGCATTGAGCGCGCCAGCGTAGACTGGGCACCACAACCAAGACTGGGCTGACCGGCCGCAAGCGCGAATCGAAGAACCAACTGAGCGATCGGCTGCCCGGCGCGACGCCGCCACTGGGCGGCACCCGCGCCAGCCATGATCGACAGAAGGAACGAACCACTTGAGCACCGACCCCCAACCAACCTTTGCTGACTTCAACGTCGACCCGCGTGTGGTCGAAGCCCTGGAGAAAGCTGGGATCACAACACCATTCCCGATCCAGGCCATGACCTTGCCGGTGGCGATGAGCGGGCACGACATCATAGGGCAGGCGAAGACCGGCACGGGCAAGACCCTCGGCTTCGGCATACCGCTGTTGCAGAACCTGCTCGCTCCCGGCGAAGAGGGCTTCGACCAACTGGAAGCGCCGGGCAAGCCGCAGGCGGCCGTGATCGTCCCGACCCGCGAGTTGGCCGTGCAAGTCGCCACCGACCTGGGCACGGCGGCCTCGAACCGGTCCGTCCGGATCGTCCAGGTCTACGGCGGCCGCGCTTACGAGCCCCAAATCGAAGCGCTCCAGCGCGGCGCCGAAGTCGTGGTCGGAACGCCCGGACGGATGATCGACCTGCTGCGCCAGCACTACCTGGACCTGGGACACGCCCGCACGGTGGTGCTCGACGAGGCGGACGAGATGCTGGACCAGGGCTTCCTGCCAGATGTCGAGCGACTGCTGGCGGCCACCCCGGCAGGGCGGCACACCATGTTGTTCTCCGCCACCATGCCAGGGCCGGTGGTCGCGATGGCGCGCCGCCACATGACCCAGGCGACCCACATCCGCGTCCAGGACCCGGACGACCAGGGGGCCACGGTCCAGAACATCGACCAAGTGGTCTACCGGGTCCACGGCCTGAACAAGACCGAGGTCATAGCCCGCGTCCTGCAGGCCCGCGGACGCGGACGCGTGATCATCTTCACCCGCACCAAGCGGGCGGCCGCCCGACTGGCGGACGATCTCCTAGACCGCGGGTTCGCCGCCGCAGCCATCCACGGCGACCTCGGGCAGGGCGCGCGCGAGCAGGCTTTGCGCGCTTTCCGCAAGGGCAAAGTCGACGTCCTGGTGGCGACAGACGTGGCCGCTCGAGGGATCGACGTCGATGACGTCACCCACGTGATCAACTACCAGTGCCCCGAGGACGAGAAGATCTACCTCCACCGCACCGGGCGCACCGGGCGCGCTGGCAACAAAGGCACGGCCGTCACCTTCGTGGACTGGGACGACGTGCCGCGCTGGTCGCTCATCGACAAGGCCCTCGAGATCGGCAAACCCGAACCGCCCGAGACCTACCACACCTCGCCCCACCTCTACGCCGACCTGGACATCCCCACTGATGTGACCGGCGTGCTGCCGAAGGCCCAGCGCACCGCCGCCGGCCTGGACGCCGAGGACTGGGAGGACCTGGGCGAGACCGGTGGCCATGGCGGCGGCCGGGGCCGCGGGAGCGACCGCGGACGGTCCGGCGGCCGCGGAGGGTCTTCCGGAGGCGCAGGGTCTGGCGGACGCGCAGGGTCTGGCGGACGCGGAGGGTCCCCCGGACGGGGCGGTTCGGGAGGACGCGGGCACGCGTCGACTTCCGGTCCCCGCACCGACGGTCGGTCGAAAGCCCAGTCGAGGGCGTCCGGCTCGCCGCACTTCCAAGCGCCCGCCGATGCCGACCGGTCGGCCCCGGCGGATCGCGGCGGCGCCCAATCGTCGTCGCGTCCGGCACGCCAGCGACGGCGCACCAGGAGCGGCAAGCCCGTCCAGCGCCCGCAGCACCAATAGGACTGCGGGACCTCAGCAGTCGGGGACGATGGTCGCGAAGGCGGCCACGTCCTCCTCGGCTATGCGGGTCTGTCCCGTCGCCACCGGGTACATCACCGAGTCCCGGAGATCGGAGTGGCCGAGCCCGAAGGCGTGGCCGATCTCATGCACCACGACCAGGACCGCCTCGTCGTGGTTCGACCGCATAGTGGTCTTGAAATAGGTCTCGTCCAGCAGGATCTCCGATTCCGTGATCCCGAACGACGTGTGCTGGGTTATCGCCAAGCCGATGGCGTCGCCCTGGGAGGAGTTGGACGCGCCCCGCAACTCGCTCGACGGCACGTACTCGAAGGTGATCTTCACCGCCGGGGTGGCGACGTCCTCGACCGGACGGATGGTGACGCCAGTCATCTGGCCGGTCAGTTCCACCGCTTGCTCGACCGCTTTGCGGCCGCCCGACGGGGCGTCGCCGATCAATTCCCAGGTCACCGGCCCGCAGATGAGCTTGTCGCCACCGGCTTGCAGGTCGCCGGCCCATTCGTAGCCCTCAGGCAGCCCGTTCGCGCCGATGGTCACGTTCTCCGGGATCGGGACCTCGGTCCGGTCGGGGGTGAAGATGTCCCAGGCGACGTTGACCAAGCCGACGGCGACCGCGAAAGCCACGATGATGGTGAGCAGTCTCAGCCCGGTGGACCGCCGCTTGCGCACGGGCGGCGCGCCCCACACCACTGGGGGCGGCGCGGCGAAGGGCGACGCGAACGATGCCGCGGCGAAGCCGCCCTGGCCCGCCGGGTAGCCGGGCGCCGACGCGGTGTAGCTCGGCGGAGCTCCCGGGTGGGGCGGGAACCCGCTGGCATAGGAGTTCGAGTAGGCGCCCGGATAGGAGTTGCCCGATGCCGCGCCCCAACGGGCCGCGCCCGCGTTTGTCCCGAAATCGGGGTTGGGCGGCAGTTGGGGATTGGGCGGGGCTGCGCTGACGGGCGGCTGCTCGGTGCCAAATGGGGGTGGAACGCTGCTCTGGGGCGGCGGTGGGGTTTGCGGAGCGCCGTACGGCGGAGGGATAGCGCCTGGCGAGATCGCGCCGTGCGGGCCGGTCGGAGCGTGCGGCCCAGCGGGCAAACGCGGCCCCGTCGAGGCGTGGGGGCTCGCGGCGACGTGCGGGCCCGGCGGCGCGCCGTACGGCGGGGGGATGGCGCCCGGCGGGGTCGGCCCGTGCTGCCCAGGTGGGACGTTGGGTCCAGCCCCGCCGTGTGGGCCGGTCGGCGTCGAGGGGCCGGGCAGGCCGGGGTACGCCGACCAGGGACCGGTCGCGGATTGGTACGGGTCGACCGGGGGCTCGTGGGGCGCCGGACCTGGCCCAGGTGGGGCCGACGTCGGCGGGGACTGTGACGGCGGCATCGTCGAAGGTCCTGACGGTGGCACGAAATCGGAGCGGCCCGCCGAATCGGTCAGTTCGGGAACGGGGCCGCGAGAACGTGGCTGGGCCAGAGGACTGCCGGGCGCGGGCGGGGGTAGGGGCGGCCGCCAGAACTGTTGGCCGCGCACCGAGGTCCAGCGTTCTCCGCTGTCGGCACCCCGCCCGTTGGTCATCCCCCCATTATCCCCACACTTGCACCAGCCAGAAAAGCAGCGGCAGAGTAATGAACATCAGAACATTCGATTGGACCACCGTTTGAGCCGAGAACTGGTAGGCGGTGCGGTGCTGCGCGGCCAGAACCACCGTCATGGTGCCGCACGGCAGGCCGTACATGACCGCCGCGACTTCGCCGCCCAGCAGATCGAGCCCGAATGTCCGGACCACCGCTAAGACGATCAGCGGCCAGACCATCAGGCGCAGGAAATTGGTCAGATACCCGTAGGGATTCTTGATCAGGTCCGCCAGGTTGGAATCCGCCAGCCCGAATCCGACAATCATCATGGCCAACGGCGCCATCGCGGCACCGATCATCCCAAGCGCGCCGCTCAACGCCGCAGGCAGGGCGAACGGGCTGAAATACAGAACGACGGCCAGCAGGCAGGCGATGATGATGGGACTCTTGGCCAGCTGCTTGATGGAGAATTTGCGGCCCTTGACCATGTTGTGCTCGCCGAAAGTGAAGAACGCCAGATTGAAGATCAGATTCCCGGCGACCGAGCAGAGCAGGCCGGGGGTGCCGTACAACTCCGTCACAATCGGCATGCCGATGAAGGTCACGTTCGGGAACGCCACCAGATTGACGAAGGCCCGGCGGGTGTCCCGGTCCAGCGGCAGCGCCTTCGACAGGGTCCACGCGCCGAGGATGGCCAGGACAAAATACGGTATCGAGATGAACGCGGTGGTGCCGATGGAGCGGGCCAAACCGGGCGAATACGGCTGCGAGGCGGACACCACGATGGCGAAGGGCGTGATCACTTGCATCAGCAACCGGCCCAGGTCCTCGGCGAACCGGGCCGAGACGAACCCCGAGCGACGCAGCCCGAACCCCAAGCCTCCGGCCAGGATCACTTTCGCGCCGATGGCGATCAGTGCTCCCATCACACGGCTCCCATCACACTGCCCCGACCAACGGCACAGCTCCCTGGGCGACTATTTCCGCCAGCGTCTCTTCCGAAGTCAGATTCTCGCCCAACCGGTTCGGCTTGCCGGCGCCGTGATAATCCGACGAGCCGGTCTGGAGCAGGCCGTAGCGGTCAGCCAAGGCGGATAGCCGCTCGCGCTGTTCCGCCGGATTGTCGCGGTGGAAGACCTCCAAGCCGGCCAGGCCCGCCTCGACCATGCTCGCGATGACCTCGTCCGACACTATCCGTTGACGGCCAGTCGCGCCGGGGTGCGCGAACACCGGCACTCCCCCGGCCCGGCGGACCAACTCGACCGCGTCTTCGGCCTCGATCGACCAGTAGCGCACGTAATAGGGGCCGCGCGGGTGAAGCAGTCGTTCGAAGGCCTCGGTACGATCCGCCACCACGCCCTTGGCGACCAGTTCGTCTGCGATGTGGGGGCGCCCCACCGGACGGCCGCGGCTGGCCCGCTTCGCGACATCGGCCCATTCGATCGGGAAGTCTTGGGCCAGGCGTCCCACCATTTGCTCAGCTCTCTCCCAACGCGCGTCGGTGACCTGCCGCATCATCTGGGTCAGCGGCTCATAGGACGGGTCATGGAGGTAGGACAACAGGTGGACGGTGATGCCATGGCTGCGGGCGGACACTTCCGTCCCCCGCACCAGCGCCAGGCCCAACTCGGTCGCCGCGGCGGCGGCCTCATCCCATCCGGCGGTCGAGTCGTGGTCCGTCAGCGCCACCACGTCGAGCCCCGCGGCCTGGGCCTGAGCCATCACCTCGGCCGGGCTCTCGGTGCCGTCGGAGAGGTTGGAATGGGTGTGCA
>JAISCU010000440.1 GCA_031265345.1 Bifidobacteriaceae bacterium | reverse complement strand
CACCATCACCGAGGTCTACGACTACCTGCGGCTCCTGTTCGCGCGCACCGGCACGCAGCACTGCCCCGAATGCGGGGCCGTCATCACCTCGCAGACGCCGTCGCAGATCGTGGACCAGTTGCTGGCCCTGCCGGAGGGCACCCGGCTGCAACTTCTCGCGCCAATGGTGCGCGGACGCAAAGGCGAGTACTCCGACTTGTTCGAAGACCTGCGCGCCCAAGGCTTCGCGCGCGTGCAAGTCGACGGCGAAGTGCTGCCGCTGGCCACGCCGCCAACGCTGGACAAGAAGGTCAAGCACAACATCGAGGCGGTGGTGGACCGCCTGGTGGTGCGGGAGGGCCAGCGCCGCCGCTTCACCGACTCGGTGGAGACAGCGCTCAAGCTGGCCGACGGCGTGGTCGTGGCCGACCTGGTGGACAAAGAGCCGGGAGGCCCGGAGAGGGCGCTGCGATTCTCCGAGAAGCGGGCCTGCCCCAACGAGCACCAACTGACGCTGGAGGAGATCGAGCCGCGCACCTTCTCCTTCAACGCCCCTTACGGCGCCTGCCCGGAATGCACCGGGATCGGCACCCGCTTGGAGGTCGACCCGGAACTGGTGGTGCCGGACCCGGACCTTCCCCTCTCGGACGGCGCCATCGCGCCCTGGCGCGGAGCGGCTTGGGAATACCACATCCACGTCCTCGAGTCCTTGGCGGACGACTTGGGCTTCTCGATGGACGCTCCCTGGCGTGCGCTGCCGGAGCGCGCCCGCCAGGCCATCCTCTACGGCGAGGACTTCCGCGTGCACGTCAAGTACCGCAACCGCTGGGGACGGACGCGACAGTACTCGACCGGCTACGAGGGAGTAATACCGCAGATCGAGCGTCGGCACGCCGAGACCGAATCGGACTGGTCCCGCGAGCGCTGGCAGGGCTACATGCGCGAGGTGCCGTGCCCGGTCTGCGAGGGCAGCCGGCTGAAGCCCGAGGTCCTGGCCGTTACCGTGGGGGACTTGTCGATAGCGGAGGTGTGCGCGCTCGGCATCGGCGAGTGCCGGGCCTTTCTGGACCGACTGGACCTGGACGCCAAAGGCCGCCAGATCGCCACCCAAGTCCTCAAAGAGATCGACGCGAGACTCGGCTTCCTGCTCGACGTGGGGCTGAACTACCTGTCTCTGGACCGCCCGGCGGCCACCCTGTCCGGAGGCGAGGCGCAGCGCATCAGATTGGCCACCCAAATCGGCTCCGGGCTGGTCGGCGTGCTGTACGTGCTGGACGAGCCCTCGATCGGGCTGCACCAGCGCGACAACCACCGGTTGATCGCCACCCTGACAAGATTGAGGGATCTGGGCAACACGCTGATCGTGGTGGAGCACGACGAGGACACCATCCGGGCGGCCGACTGGATCGTGGACATCGGTCCGGGCGCGGGGGAGCACGGCGGGGAGATAGTCCATTCGGGCGACCTGTTCGGACTGCTAGACAATCCAAGGTCGCTGACGGGGCAGTACCTGGCGCGCGAGCGTCAGATCCCGCTCCCGGCCAAGCGCCGCAAGACCTCGAAGCAGCGCCAGGTGACGGTCCAGGGCGCGGTGGAGCACAACCTTCAGAACATCGACGTGTCGTTCCCCGTCGGCGTGCTCACAGCCGTCACGGGCGTGTCCGGGTCGGGGAAATCGACTTTGGTGAACGCCATCCTCTACAACGTCCTCGCGAACGAGCTGAACGGCGCACGACATGTCCCGGGCCGTCACAAGCGGATCACGGGGCTGCACCTGCTGGACAAAGTGGTGCATGTGGACCAGGCGCCGATCGGTCGGACGCCGAGATCGAACCCGGCCACCTACACCGGCGTCTGGGACTCGATCCGCAAACTGTTCGCGGAGACCCCGGAGGCCAAACTGCGGGGCTACGGGCCGGGCCGGTTCTCGTTCAACGTCAAAGGCGGCCGCTGCGAGGCCTGCAAGGGCGACGGCACCCTCAAGATCGAGATGAACTTCCTGCCGGACGTGTACGTGCCGTGCGAGGTCTGCCACGGCGCCCGCTACAACCCCGACACCCTGGAGGTCCACTACAAGGGCAAGACGGTCGCTGACGTGCTGGCCATGCCCATCGAGGAGGCGGCCGAGTTCTTCCGTCCCATCACCGGGATCGCTCGCCACCTCGACACGCTGGTCAACGTGGGCCTGGGCTATGTGCGGCTGGGCCAGAGCGCGCCGACATTGTCCGGAGGCGAGGCGCAGCGCGTCAAACTGGCGTCCGAGCTGCAGCGGCGCTCCACCGGCAAGACCGCCTACGTGCTCGACGAGCCGACCACCGGGCTGCACTTCGACGACATCCGCAAGCTGCTCGGCGTGTTGCAGGGGCTGGTGGACAAGGGGAACACGGTGATCGTGATCGAGCACAACCTCGATGTCATCAAGTCGGCGGACTGGGTGATCGACTTGGGGCCGGAGGGTGGCTCGGCCGGAGGGCTGGTGGTCGCGCAAGGCACGCCGGAGCAGATAGCGGCGGACCAGAGCAGCTTCACTGGCCAGTTCCTGGCGCCTTTGCTGAGGCCCGAACAGCGCGACGAGCGGCCCGAACCCGCGTTGGTGTGAATTGGTGTGAACCTGACCGCGCGCTGACGCCTTCGCGCCCGCCGGGCCAACCGCTCACCTGATGGCGACGTGGTGCTCCTCGAGGAAGGCCACCGGGTCGGTGGTCTCGCCGCCCAGGTAGACCTCGAAGTGCAGGTGGGGCCCGGTCGATTGGCCGGAGTTGCCGGTCAGCGCGATCTGCTCGCCGGCCACCACCTTGTCGCCCTCTTTCACCAGGATGCCGCCCAACCCGTCCATGTGGAGGTACCGGGTGGAGATGCCGTCGCCATGGTCGATCTCGATTGTCCAGTTCCCGCCCGAGTCCTGGTAGACCTTCTTGACCAGGCCGTCGTGCGCGGCGTAGATCGGTTTGCCGCGCGAGCCGGTCATATCCACCCCGGCGTGCAGCTTCACCGCCCCGTAGATGGGGTGCAGCCGCATCCCGTAGGGCGACGACACCGGCCCCGCGCCCGGCTGGGTCCAACCGTCGGCGCTGACCACGTACGGCGAGTCGCCGCCCCGCAATTGGTACCCTTGTTCGGTCGAGGACCAGGCCACAGCCCCATCCGCGGCGATCAGTTGCAGCGCGCCTTCATCCGTCAGCACCAGCCGGACGCCGGGCGCGGCGGCGTCCGCGGTCCAGACGGTCTGCTCGCCGACCTTCACCGCCAGGCTCCCGTCCGCCGCCAGGGCTAGGGCGGCGCCCGGGTCGGGATCGACGTCCAGGGACCAGAGCTTCTGGTTGCGGTTGTTCAATAGGACGATGCCGCCGTCCGAGTCCACGGTCACCGCATGGTTGTTCGAGGGGCTGGTCAGGCGGTCCCCGATGGCGAGCACGTCCCCCGGGACCAGTTCGGTGGGGTAGCGCCTGGTCGAGGCGACGATCCGGGCGAGCACCTCCGGCTTCTCGCCCGACCGCTGGATGAACAGCGTGTAACTGTAGGACGTGTCCG
>JAISCU010000438.1 GCA_031265345.1 Bifidobacteriaceae bacterium | reverse complement strand
CTTGTCCACCGCCAACGGCACCGGACCGTAGATCTCGGTTTGATCGGTGATGTTGCGCTTGCCCGGCCCGCGGAACCGGGCGCACTGCACCCAGGCGTGCGGCAGGAACATCTCGGGGTTGGGCGAAGCCACCAACACCCCGCCGTTCGAGGGCACCATCCGCCCCTGGTCGTCATAGACCAAGTGCAAAGTGCGCAGCGTGTTCTCGGTGACCTCACGGCCCAACAGGGACGCCAGGCCCGCCAGGTCGAGGTCCTCCAACTTCGCGTCGACGCAAGGCAACTTGTCGAAGGTGCGTCCCTTCGCCGATAGCCCCAATTCGTCGACCATGCTGGTCCCGGCCTGCAGATTGTCGGCGCCGGACCGGTAATACGTCCCGCCATAACGCCCGGCCGCTTTCAGATAGTAGGGCCGCTGCGAACCCAACGGCACGCTCACCACCAGCAACGTCTTCCCCGCGACCGTGACCAACTCGATCAGCGGCGCCAACTGCGGCTTGACCGAATCGGCGATCATCCGCGACACCCGGTCCTACTCAAGCAGCGGCTCTCCCACGCCGACCACCGTGGCATCGTCGCGCACGCCCACCACCAACTCCCCGCCAGCGGAGTTGGCGAAAGCGACCACGGCCTGCAACACCCGGTCCTTGGACGCCAGGTTCAGCTTGTACTCACGGGTCTTGCCCTCGGGCTGCACAACCCGCCCAGACTCATCCAGCGACAACTCCAACGGCATCAGACACCCCCATCGTGTCGCACGGATGAGGCACCGCCGCACACGCGGCGATCAGCAACCCGGACATCCAGCATGACGACCAGGCTATCCAACCTGCGGCCCGAAAGGCTCAGCGCCGTGCCACATCAACATCTCAGCCCGACACCAACAGGCTCAGCGCACAGCTGGGTCAATGGAAGCCGCCAGCGTCCTCACGATCCTCGTCGTCTTCCAGCTCGTCCAGTTCCCTGGCGAAGCGCATGAGTTCCAGGGTCTCCTCCTCGTAACCGGGCCTGCCGAGATTGCGGAACGGGCTTCGGTCGGCACCTGGCGGATTGAATCTATACGCGGCATTCGGCAGGGGAACACCCGGAACTCCCTCTTGCGCTAACCGTTTCACTTCTCCGAGAGCTTCGGCGGGGAGGCCGTCGGCTCGATCCGCGCGGTCGAGCCAGGCCAAATCGGCGTTGTCCACCGGCGGAACGCCGACCTCTTGCTGGTCCTGCCGCTTGCCCTCGATGTGTTCGCCCAGGCGAAGCTGCCAGCCGACCTGGTGGACACGGCCTATGATCTCCCGCAGGTCCTCTTCGTCTTCCACGTCCGAGGGTTCCATGACATCACCCGACTTGCTGATCTCCACGTAGAAGCCTCGCTGCTTTGAACGGTCATGACGTCGCGACCAGGACTTGATTTTGCCTAGCTGAGCCGCGTTCCTGGCTGGGTCGGCCGGTTCGACATCGAACCAATATTCCTCGCGTACGAGGAAGCTGTGAACTGCTTCGAGTTTTCGTTCGTGGCTTGCCCACAGTTCGTCAAAACGGTCGTTCCGGAACGGGGTCCCGTCGTCTGTGTGGCCCATTTCCACTCGACGTTCGTGGACAGCAATGGCTTTACCAGACTCCTCCAGTCCCAGGATTGCCAAAGAGCGGGCAAGCGCGACGTTGCCCAGGTCTAGCACGGCGAGCGCGGACGTGAGCAGCGCGTGGGCGTTCGCCAGCAGTGCGTCTTGCAGTTTCGTTACCTGTCCTGGAGTGAGGTCAGGAAGTCTGCGAATAGGCACGGAGGCACTCTTCCACTTCCGTCGCGTGAAGCACGGCCCGACTGTCGGCCTGCTTCGTGGCGCTGCTGCAAACGGAACGCGCTGACTAACGCCTGTTGTTTCGGCGAGATGGTCGGAGCCGGCGCTCCGGTCATTGGGCCCAAGGTCAGTGACAGGGGCCCTGGTGAGGATGAGCATGGCGCACAGAAGTTGAAGCCCGACGACTTGCCCCCTCCTGCCAAGCCGCTACATCCCAAGGCCTCGGGAACCCGAAGCTAACGCGGGAGCGTTTGGTGGGATACACGGAGGAACAGGCCGTTCCCGCAGGGCGGCGATGGCTTGGCGGGCCCGGGCGTGGTCCACACGTTGGGCCGGATCGGCAGGCACCTTCCCGAGGGGTTGGTCGCTGCCGATGCCGTGCATGTCACGGTAGGCGGCCACCGCCAGCGCGGCCGCGTGCCAGCGGCCCCGCTGGCGTTCCTCGGATGGAACCGGCCCGAGAGAAGCCAGCCACGGCTCACTTGAACGGATCGCCTCGGCCAACCGGTCCCTTGCCCGCTGTTCGATCCGCTCCTTCAGGTCGGCAAGACCGGTTTGCAGGTCCGCGGGCACCGGCCAGGACGGTTCCGGGACCAGGCCGACGATCAGTCGCTGACGCGGGCGCACAGCCATGCCGCGAGCCGTGGCGAGCGCCTGCTCGCGGGCCGGCTTGGCGACCGCGGCGATGGTGCGGTATTCCGCGGCCCATTGGGCGATGGAGTTCCAGTGCTCTTCTTCGGCCCGCTGGGCTTGGTGGGCGGAAGGTTCCGCCCCGGATGCCCGAAGGGCTTGGACCAGCACTTCGGCCGCCGTCGCACGCTCCGGCCGGAGCGTGTCCGCGTCAGCCTGGTCGGTGTCGGTGACGACGTAGACGGTTGGCTTCCCGGCCTCGGGTGAGCGCCACGTACAGGTTCTCGCGGGCGGTTCGGCTGGTGGCGATGACATGGGCGGTCTCGACGGTCACGCCCTGCGCGCCGTGGCCGGTGACCGCGTAACCGAGGTCAAGCCGCTCGGCGGCATACGCGGTCGGCAGCACCACGGTCGCGCCGCGGGTGTAACCAGCCCGCCGGGCCGCCACGGAGCCGTCGTCGTGGATCGCGGTGACGGTCCAGCGGTCGCCGTTGCGGACCCAGCCGGTCTTGCCCGCTGTCAGGCGCCGGTCGTTGCGGCGAGTGATCACCAAGTCGCCGACCGATGCGGACGTGCCTTCTGCGAGGCCGATGCTCCGGCCCGGATCGACCACGCCCGTCCGGATGCGGTCTTCACGGGCGCGGGCGTTCAGCGCCGCCACCGTGCGGCGGTCGTCTGCCACCAGCGCCGAGGACAGGCCTGCGGCGAGGTCCTGTCGCCAGGCCGCGTAAGCGGCATCGTGCATGGTCTCAGAGTCGCCGTCGTGGGCGCAGCCGTGCGCCTGATAGGCGTCGATGGCTTCCACGTGCCCGTGCCGCAGCCCGAGCGAGGCGGCCTTCTCCCAGTCGTGGCGGAACCGGTGGATGTCGAACAGTTCGGGCGCGTCGTCGCGGTCCGCCGCCAGCAGGCTGAACGCGCCGCCCGCTTCGACCGCTTGGAGTTGCGCCCAGTCGCCCGCCAACAGCACTTTCGCTCCGGCCTCGGCGGCCAGGCCCGCGATCCGGTCGAGGGTGAACGTGCCCGCCAGTGAGGCCTCATCGACGATGACGAGTTGGCCCTCCCGGAACGCAGCTCCGCACCGGTCGTGGTCGGCGAGCCACTTGGCGGTGTTCTCGGTCGCGATGCCGAGATCCCCGCCGAGCACGGCAGCGGCGGTCGCCGATGGAGCCAAGCCCACCACGGACCCTGGCCCGTGCTGGGTCTCCCAGGCGGCACGGAGCGCGCGCATGGCCGTGGTCTTGCCCGCGCCCGCCGGACCGATCAGCAGATCGACGATTCGCCCGGACGCGGCAATCGCGATCAACGCCTCGTCCTGGTCGGCACCGAGCGCCACCCTGTCGACCGCCGCCGTGGCCGCTTCGACAACCCCTAGATCGACAGTCGGCGCCATGGCCTGACGTGACAGCG
>JAISCU010000419.1 GCA_031265345.1 Bifidobacteriaceae bacterium | reverse complement strand
GGACGCCACCTGCGACAGGATCGCCATTATCAAGGAAGGGCGGCTCGTGTCGACCTTCGTCGCGGACGACCTGCGCCACAACGACCAGAAGGAGTTCAAGGTCGGATTCGCGAGCGCGGACGACTTCGAGGGTTTCCTGGCCCGCGCCCCGCGATCCGGCCCATGGGCGGTGGTGGGCTCGAGGCCGCGCCGCAACCAGGCCAAGGTCGCGGTCGCCGACCAGGACGTCGGGGAGCTCATCGCCGCCTTGGCGGACCGCCGGTTGGAGTACCTCACGGAGGTGAAGTTCACGTTGGAGGACCATTTCATGCGCTTCTACGAGCGGGGCGCGCCCAGCGGGGAAGGAGCCGCAGATGCCTGGCATTGAGGTGGACCATGTGACCAAGGACTACGGCGGCGGGCGCGGCAACTTCGGTGTCGACCTGGCGGTGGGCGACGGAGAGGTGTTCGGCTTCGTCGGCGCGAACGGCGCCGGGAAGACCACCCTGATCCGCCAGATGATGGGCTTCCTGCGACCCGACTCCGGCCGCGTCCGGGTGGGCGGCCTGGACGCGTGGGCGGACGCGGCGGCGGTCAAGAGGCTGGTCGGCTACATTCCCGGCGAGATCGCCTTCCCGGACGCGCCGACCGGTGCCGAGTTCCTGCGCCGCCAGGCGGATCTCCTCGGGGTGGCGGACATGGCCCGCGCCCGCGAGATCGCGGATCGCCTCCAACTCGACCCGTCGGCCAACCTGAAGCGGATGAGCAAGGGGATGAAGCAGAAGACCGCCGTGGTGGCGGCGTTCATGGCGGACGCGCCGGTCTTGGTCCTCGACGAGCCGACCACCGGGCTGGACCCGCTGATGCGGGCGGAGTTCGTGGAACTGCTCGCCGCTGAGAAAGCCAAAGGCAAGACGGTGTTCATGTCGAGCCACATGTTCGACGAGGTGAAGGACACCTGCGACCGGGTCGGCCTGATCAAGGAAGGCCGGATCGTCGCGGTCGCGTCGACCGACGAGATCCGCCATTCCCGGGACAAGGTCTACAAGATCGAGTTCGCCACCGGCGCCGGCTACTCCCGGTTCCTCGAAGAAGGGCTCACCCTGGTCGAACGCCGCGACGGCCAACTCCAGGCGCTGGTCTCCGTGGACGGCCCGGAGGTCAACCGCCTTCTGGCCGTGTTGAAGGGCTACCAGCTGAAGTTCGTCACCGAGGTCAAACACACCCTCGAGGCCTACTTCCGGGACCTGCACTAGCAAGGAGCGCAAACAATGTTCAGCAAGACGATCTTCAAGCAGACCCTCAGGTCGAACTGGAAGCTGTGGGCGGTGTTCACCGCGCTGTCCGCCGCGATGAGCGCGGTCGTGATCGCGGTCTACGACCCGAAGCTGATCCAGACCATGATGAACACGATCCAGGACATGCCCGGAATGGCAGACATGCTCGGCGACCGGATGGGCGGCGCGACATCCCTCCTCGGCATGCTGGGCTCCACGTTCTACGGCATGCAGGGCGTGATCCTGCCGCTGGTCTTCGTGATCATGACGGCGAACTCGCTGGTGGTCTCGCAGGTGGACCGCGGGTCGATGGCGTACACCCTGTCCGCCCCGATCAGGCGCGCCAAAGTCGTCGCCACCCAGGCCTTGTACCTGGCCGCCGCTGTGTTCGCGATGTGCTTGGCGGTCGTGCTGGTCGGCCTGGGCACGGTGCAGGTCGCGCACCACGGGCTGTGGGGCGAGGAGCGCACAGCCGACGTGGCGGCCGCAGCCGAAACGCTCGGCATGGACGAGGCCGCGGTCGCCGACGGCCTGGGCGCTGTCCGGGACGACCCCGACGCGGTGGCGGCCGGCGCCGAGGCACGCGGCGTCGACGAGGACGTGTACGAGGCGTACCTCGCCCTGAAGCTCGCCGAAGCCGCGTACCAGGCCGGCGCCGAGGTTATCGGGGTCGAGCCGGAGGCGGTGTCCGCCGACCCGGGGCTGATTCTGGGGGACGATGCCGCGCTGGCGGCCGCCGCTGACGCGTACGGCGTGGACCCGCCAGCCTACGCGGCCATGCTCGAGCAGGTGGCCGCGCAAGAAGACGGCGCGGACGGGCAACCGGCCGCCCAGGAGCAGATGATGGCGGGAATCGTCGCCGCCGCGGAAGCGCTCGGCCTTGAATCCGCGGATCTCGTCACCGATCTGGGGCGGATCAAGGCCGACCCGCGCGCGTTGGCGGCCGCCCAAGAGGCCTCCGGGTTGCCAGCCGAGGCCTGGGCCGCCATCATCAACCAGCAACTCGCGGGCGACGAGGTCGCCCTCGACCAAGGCATCGCCTTCGACATCGGCGACTACCTGCTCCTCAACCTCGGGTGGTTCCTGCTGATGTTCTGCATCGCCGGGATCTCGTTCCTGTTCTCATGCGTCTTCAACCTCACGAAATACTCCCTCGCGTTCGGCGCCGGCATCCCGATAGCGTGCCTGATCCTCCAGATCATGTCGGAGGCGTCCACCAGCCTGGAGAATCTGAAATACCTGTCCTTGAACACGCTGTTCTCCCCGGCGTCGATCACGGGCCACGGCACGTTCGCCCCCCAATTCGCGGTGCTCGCCGCGCTGGGTGCGGCCGTCTACCTGATCGGCGTGAAGGTCTTCAAGGAGAAGGACCTCCCGCTATGAGCCCCGGCGCGGTCCCAGCGGCCGGGGGCGCGCACGACGTTCGGCGGCTGCGCGGTCTCACCGAGCCGAGGGGCTGGAGAGCCGGGCGGGTGACGCGAGCGGGGCAGCCGTGACCCGAATCGGGATCGTGGAGGACGACGCGACGAGTCGTCTCCTGCTGCGCCAGTACCTCGATCGGTATTCCAAGGAGACCGGCGCGGAGTTGAAAGTGATGGAGTTCGCAGACGGCCTCAAACTCGTCGAGCGTTACCGACCCGATTTCGACCTGTTGCTCCTCGACATCGACCTGCCGGGCCTGAACGGGTTCGCTGCGGCCGAGCGCATCCGCCGGGTCGACCCGGCCGTCATCATCGTCTTCATCACTAACATTACGCAGTACGCCATTCGCGGCTATGAGGTCGACGCCCTCAGCTACCTCCTCAAACCGGTCCATTACGGGGCGTTCGCAAGGGAGATCCGGCGGTCGTTAGATCGGTTGAAGAGGCGGACCGGCGACTGGCTCGTGCTCAACGTGGACCGCGGTCTCGTCCGCGTGCTCCTGGCCGATGTCGTCTACGTCGAGTCGGTCAAGCACCGCATGACCGTCCACACGACTGACGACGACCATCCTGCGTGTTCCGTGTTCGGGGCGTTGAAGACCATGGAGGCCGAACTCGACGGCAAAGACTTCTTCCGATGCAATTCTGGTTACCTCGTCAACCTCCGTCACGTCCTCGCCGTCACTCGGGACTCCACCGTGCGCCTGACTGGCGGTCGCGAACTGACCGTGTCGCGGCCGCGCAAGAAGGCCTTCTTGGCGGCTCTGGCCGACTACCTGGGCGGAGGGCGTGCCTGGTGACCGAGGCTCTGCCTGACATGCCGCGCATATTGACCGCCGTTGCGGAGTGGCTGGCCTGCCTGGTCTACGTGGTCCAGCGGCCCCGGTTCCGTTGGCCGGGGCTGGCCGCCTTGGCGGCCGCGGCGGCCGGTCTCCAGTCCACTATCCAATGGGTCGCGGGGGAACTGCCGTTGGCGCTGTGGGTGCCCGGCATGGTCGCGGCCGTCGGGGTGATGTACGCCTTCGTCGTGGCGGCCGCCCGGTTCTCGGCCAAGCCGGCCGGCTACGTGACGGCGCGGGCCTTCGTCTTGGCCGAGTTCGTGGCCGCCCTCCATTGGCAGGTCCACTGTTTCCTCTTCCTTGACTGGGGCGGCCCGCCGTGGGTCGAAGCCCTGTTCGGCGTGATGATCTACGGTGGCGCATTCGCCTTGGTCTGGAGGGTCGAGGCGCGGCTCGTCCGGGACGGCCGGCCATTCGCAGCGACTGGGCGGGACCTGTCCGCAGCGGCGGCCATCGCGGTGGTCACGTTCGCCATGTCGAACCTTTCGTTCGCGTGGTCCGGCACACCGTTCTCGAGCCGCCTCGGCCCCGAGGTCTTCTACATCCGTACGCTGGTCGACCTTTGCGGAATGGTCGCGCTATTCGCACAGTACGAGCAACGGTTGGGGCAAGAAGCCAAGGAAGAGGCGGTCGCTATCGAGGCCTTGATCCGGAGCCAGCAGGAACGGTACCTGGCAACCGAACGCTCGATCAACGCCGTCCAAGGGACATACCACGACTTGAAACACAACATTCAGGTGATCCGAGCCGAGACCGATCCCGCGCTGCGGGATTCCCACTTGGCAGAGTTGGAGAGCGCCATCAAGGAGTATGGGGCGCTCGTGCACACGGGCAACTCAGTCCTTGACATCGTTCTGACCAGCAAGAGCCTGGAATGCGTCGAAGCCCAGATCGACCTCACAGTCGTGGCCGATGGCCAGGTCATCGGGTTCTTGTCGCCGGCGGCCATCGCCACGCTCCTCGGCAACGCGCTCGACAACGCCATCGCCGCGACGCGGCGTCTCGCCGACCCGGACGCGCGGCTCATCAAGGTGGCGGTCTTCCGTCAGGCCGACTTCGTCGTCGTCACGGTCGAGAACTCGTTCACCGGCGAATTGAAGCTGGAGGAAGGCGCCATCGTGACCCTCCACGAGGACCGCGACCGCCACGGCTATGGCATGAGGTCGATCCGCTATGTGGCCGAGCGGTACGACGGCTCCATGACCGTCCACGCCGAGGACGACTGGTTCGCGCTGCGCCTGATGCTGCCGATCCCCGTCTCCGAGTGAGGGCCCGCGGGGAGCGAGGCGACAGGCTGTGCCGGTCCAGGGACAGATCTTGCCGCCAAGGCTTCCCGGGGCCCGAGGCCCGGTGATTGGCTTTGGCCCGTAGGGCGCGCCAGGCAACGAGGCACCCGCCCACCGATCAACGAGGAGACAGAGCCAATGAGGACCCGACGAACTAGGACAACTGCGGCCATCGCGGTGGGTGCAGTCCTTGTGTTGACAGGTTGCACCGGAGACGGCGACAGCGATTCGCCAACTACGGGAGCGGCAAGCCGCTACACCACCAGCGAAGTCACCGACGGGACGACGGCTTTCGTCCTGGTGGACAATCCGGGAGAGGGCGCAACGCTGTCCTACGCCAAGGACGGCGGCTTCAAGTTGGTCGAGGAGACCGCCGACGGGAACACCTACGCCTTCAAGGACATGAACGGAAACGGGAAGCTCGACACCTGGGAGGACTGGCGGAACAGCTATGAAGAACGCGCCGCCGACCTGGCGCCACAGTTGTCGATCGACCAGGTTTCGGGGCTCATGCTGTTCTCTCCGCACGAGTTCGCCCCGAGCGACGGCCTCACGGACGCGCAGAGGGAGTATCTCAGCCAGTCGTACGTGCGGAACGTGCTCTCCGCCGGGGGCAGCACGGTAGAGCCGCTGGTGACGTGGACCAACGCGATGCAGGGCTATGTGGAGACACTGGTCACCGCCGACACGCCGTACGTTCCGGTCAACTTCTCCTCGGACCCGCTCCACGACGCCGTCGACTCCTACACCGGAATGGGGCAGGGGACATCCGGCTGGCCGTCGTTCTTGGGCTTGGCGGCGACCTTCGACCCGGATATCGTGTTGGACTTCGGCCGGTACGCGTCTGAGGAGTACCGCGCGCTGGGGCTGGTCAACGCTCTGAGCCCGCAGATCGACCTGGCCTCGGAACCCCGTTGGTCGCGCATCGGCGGGACTTTCGGCGAGGATCCGGACATGGCGGCCCAGATGGCCGCCAACTACGTCGAGGGCTTCCAGGCCACCTACTCGGATGACGGATCCGATCTCGGCTGGGGCCAAGGCTCTGTGACAACCGTCATCAAACACTTCCCCGGCGACGGCGCGGGCGAGGGCGGCCGTGAGTCGCACACGAACGCCGGCAAGTACGAGGTCTTCCCAGGTGACAACGCAGGGGCCCACGTCGGCGTGTTCAAGGCGGCGATCGAAGCCGGCGCCGGCGGCATGATGACCAACTACTCCATCGTCACCGACGGCGACGGGAATCCGCTTTACGGCGACCAGTTGATCGGCACCGCGTACAACAAGGCGGCGGTCGACGTGGCTCGCGCGGACAACGACTTCGATGGCGTGATCGTGACCGACTGGGGTGTGACAAGCGCTACCACCGATCCGGAGGCCGGCATGATCGCGACGGCCTGGGGCGCGGAGGGCCTGACCCTGGAGGAGCGGCATTTCGAGATCATCAAGGCTGGCGTCGACCAGTTCGGCGGCAACAGCGACATCGAGCCCGTGCGGGCGGCGTTCCAGCTGTGGCAGGACGCCTACGCGGCCGGCGAGGTCGAGGTCGACGCGGAGACCCGATGGGCTGAGACGGGCCGGCGCGTGCTCACCAACATCTTCTCGGTCGGGCTGTACGACAACCCGTATCAGGACTTGGAGCATTCTCTCGAGGTGGTCGGGAACGACGCCGCCGTTGAGGCGGGGTTGGACGCCCAGCACAAGTCGGTCGTGGTCGTGAAGAACGACAGCGCCATCGCTTGCAGCGCCAGCGCGACGGACTGGTCGTCGAAGAAGGTCTACATCCCGTCCACGTCCGAGTATTCGGCCGGATTCATGGGGGGCGAGGGCGAGTGGGCCAACGGGACAACCATCAACGAGGAGGCCGCCAACGCCTATTTCGGCGAGGTTGTGACCGACGAGGCCACGTTGAACGCGGAGGGGGGCGTGGAGCAGTACACAGCGCCCGATCTGAGCGACGTGGACCTGGTGATCGTGGGCATGGACAACCCGGCCTCGGGCGGCATGTTGGGGGGCGGGATGACCACCAATGAGGACGGC
>JAISCU010000350.1 GCA_031265345.1 Bifidobacteriaceae bacterium | reverse complement strand
TCGGTCCAGGATGTCCTGTTCGGCCGGTTCATGTCCACCCGTGCCGCCCATCTGGCGGAACTCCACGGACTGGCGGACACTAACAGCGGTCCGACCCTGGACGGCACGCGGGAATCGCTTGTCGGACTGGACGAGTGGTTGCGGGTGATCCTGGCCGGTCCGTTCGACGACCACGCCGACTGGCAGGTGGTGTGGTCGCGCCGCGATCCCGACTTCGACATGGGCCGGGGCTGGCGGTTCCACATGTGGTTGCGGATGGTGGAACGGGTGGCGCTGTACTACGCGGACGTGGCGATCGGCGCGCTGCCCGGCTCACGGTGGGTTTGCTGGCGGTCGACCTCCTACAATGAGATCAAAGCAGGGAAGTTCCTGCTGGACCTGGGGATCTACCCCGACCACCACGATCCGCTGTACACCACGCAGACCGTGTTCGATTCGATCGGGCTGACCTACCGTGACCCGTCCGACCCGGACTACAGGCCGACCCAGGACCGCACCCTGGTGTCCTGGCTCAAGGCCGCGCTGCGGAAGCGGCAGCAGTATCTGGCTGGGGGCAACGAGCTCGACTTCCAGGCGGCGCCGACCGGTGAGCTGGCGAACCTGGGCCGGGGCGCGTTCAAAGGCAAAGTCAAGAACAGGATCGAAGAATGGCGCGACCGGTGACACCACGACCTTCCGAATCGCGCAACGGGGCAACTGCCCATAGCTGACGCTCGTGGCCGGCGTCTGAGCCATCCGGTGGCGGACCCGCGCCTGCGTGGGGAACCAAGGGCGCGGCATCGTGCAGCTCCCGATATTCAGCCGACCCACAACCGATCGGCGGCCTGCGTAGCGAACAGTTGCCATTGCGGAACGAGTGCTCGCCCCTGCGCGAGGCGACGCCCAATCCGAACGCCCATCCGACAGCGGCATCGGGCACGTGGTGAAGGAAACTCAAGTGCGGCACCTACCCGCCGTGACCGCACCTGGGCACATTGCCGACGTCCTTCTTGAGGACCTGCGCAATCGCGGTCGCGATGTCGGCGGTCTTCTGGACCAGGAGCATGCTGGCGGGGACCCGGCGGAACCACAGCCTCTGGTAGAACGACGCCGCCCGCTCACTGATCGCCTCGACCACGACGAACCTCGCCGCCACTTGTTCGGTGGCCGCTGCCACCCGCTCCAGAGCATCGAACGCCAGGACAGATCCCAGGCCTCGGCCTTGGTGCCCGCGCGTCAGGGCCAGCTTCGCGAGAAGAATGGCCGCGACTTCCGCCGGGCCTCCACGTCCCAGCCGCGCGGGCACGTCGCCCCGCGCTACCTTGTGGGCCGCCAGGCTGTAGTAGGCGACCACTCGGCCGTTCGAGTCGGTCCAAACCCAGGTCAAAGCTGTACCCCTCTTGGCGGCCGGTGCCGCGTGCTCGCGGAGCCAGGTGTCGAGCGACGGCTCGCCGCTGTCGAACTCCGCAGTGTCGTGACGCTCGGTAGTCAGCCCACCCACAACCGGTCCACGGGCAGTGCCAGCAGGCGGTCGTCGTAGCGGAACGAGCGGTCGCCGGTGTTCAAGACGACGCCCAACGTCAATGCACCTGCGAGGGCTGCCCGGAGCTTCTTCAGGCCGATTCGCACCGAAATTCGAGGGGTTGTCAGACCGGATTTCGAGGGGGTTCCAGACCGGATTTCGAGGGGTGTTCAGACCGGATTTCGAGGGTCTACGCGAGCAGGAAACCGCTGGCTGGCTGGGAGCAGGGACCGACCGAAGCGTTGGGCTTGCCACGGGCAGCACTGACAACCACGCCGATCAGCAGGGGCCCTCGGGCCCGTAACAGCGGTCGACGGTGGCGATGCGGGCCCGGTAATCGCTGTACCAGAGACTCTTGCCGCGCTCCTGGGCCGCCAGATGCTCCGCGACCTGCTTCCACGCGCGTGCCGCTGCGGGATCGGCCCAATATGACACGGTGATCCCGAGGTCGCCGCGCGCCGACTCGCAGCCGAGGAAATCCGGCTGACGCGCCGCCAGTTCCACCATGCGTTCCGCAGCCTCCCGATAGCCGTTGTCGCCATCGGTGCGAACCGACGTGAAGATCACAGCCGTGTAGGGCGGTTCCGGGGTTTGGGCAATCATCGTCTCTCCTTCTCGCGGTTCTCAATTCAACGATACGACGGGGTTTCGATGGGCCTGGCCTCCGCACCGGCTGGGTGTCCGCGGGCCGCAGCGCCAGGGGCGTTCGGGCGCGCCCGTCGCGAGATGGCTGGAGACGACGGAATTCTGACCATTTGTGCAGGTCAGAACAGTGTCAGAGAACTCGGTTAGGGTTGGTTCCGTGTTCTTGACCATTGAGTCCCCCGGCGACGACTTGAGCTATCTGCTGTTCAAGCATCCTGGCCGGGTGCAGGACTTCACCCTGCCGGTGGGGCGCGCGACGGTGTTCTACCCGCGCGCGGACGATCAATCGACCAAGGTCGCACTGCTGGTCGATGTCGATTCGGCCGCACTGGCCAAGTCGAAACGGTTCAAGGTCAACGGCTTCGAGCTGGGCCACTACATCAACGACCGAGCGTACGCCGCCTCCTCGCTGCTGGCCGTCGCCCTGGGGCGGGTGTTCCGCTCGGCCATGACGGGGAGCGAAACGGAGGACCGGCCCGGCGCGGCCACCCGCGCGCGGGACCTCACAATCCACCTGCCGTCCGTCCGTTCGCGGGGTGGCGGCCGACTGGTCGGCGAACTGTTCGAACCCCTTGGCTGGGCTGTCAACTCGGTCGAAGCGGCGCCGACGTGTGTGGATGTGACGCTGAGCGGCACAATGCGGCTGGCGGACGCCCTGTCGCAGCTCTACGTCTTGCTGCCCGTCCTGGACGATTCCAAGCATTACTGGGTGGGCGAGGCCGAGATCGACAAACTGGTTCGGCACGGCGAGGGCTGGCTGCAGGAGCATCCCGCGCGAGACCTGATAATGGCGCGATATCTGGCCCACCAGCAGCGCTACGTGGCCAGCGCCGCCTCCCGCCTCGCGGAAGAGCCTGGCGACCTGGACGCCGCTGCGGAAACGGACGGGCAAGCGGACCGGCCATGGAAACTGAGCGATTTTCGCGCGGAGTTCCTAGCGGACAAACTGGGCGCTTTGCGCGCCCAAAGGGTCCTCGACCTGGGCTGCGGCGAGGGCCGCCTGATCCGGCGCCTCCTCGACGACCCCCAGTTCGAGGTGGTCGGAGCGGATGTCTCCACCCGCGCGCTGGAACTCGCCGAGCGCAAATTGGAGCGCGTGTCCGAACGCCAACGCCAGCGGGTCACGTTGATCCAGGCCGCCGCCACCTACCGCGACGAGCGCTTCGACGGCTTCGACACGGTGGTCGCGTCGGAAGTGATCGAGCACATCGACCCGGAGCGCCTGACCGCGTTCGAGCGCACCGTGTTCGCCGCCGCCAAACCCCGGCACGTCATAGTGACCACCCCGAACGCGGACTACAACCGGCTCTACGGGCTGGGCGAGGGAGAGCGGCGCCACCCGGACCACCGCTTCGAATGGACCCGCGCCCAGTTCGAGGACTGGGGCGGGCAGGTCGCCGGACGGAACGGCTACTCGGCGCGATTCGAGGGGATCGGCCTTGACGACCCGGAGGCGGGACGGCCCACCCAGGTCGCGGTCTTCTCGCGTGTCGATCCGACGGGCGGTGACGGCGCATGAGCGAATTGGACATCCCCGAACTCAGCCTGGTGCTGCTGATCGGCGCGTCCGGGTCCGGCAAGTCCGTCTTCGCGGCGGAGCATTTCGAGGCGTTCGAGGTGGTCTCATCCGACTTCTGCCGTGGGCTGGTGAGCTCCGACCCGTCCAACCAGGCGGCGACCGCGGACGCCTTCGAAGTGCTCGATCTGATCGTCTCGAAACGCCTCGCGCGCGGCCTGCTCACCGTGGTGGACGCGACCAACGTCCAGCCCGCCTCGCGGAAGTCGTTGATCGCCCTGGCCAGGGAGCATGATGTGCTGCCGGTCGGCATTGTGCTGGACATGCCCGCCTCCCTGTGCGTGGAGCGCAACCGGGCGCGCGGCGTCTGGTTCGGGGACGAGGTGCCGCGCCGCCAGGCGAAAGCCCTGCGGCAGTCGCTGAAGGGCCTGGGGCGCGAGGGCTTGCGTCATGTGCACCGGCTGACCACGCCGGAGGACGCGGCCGCCGCGAGCATCCGGCGCACCAAGCTCTACAACGACAAGCGTGAGGACGCCGGGCCGTTCGACGTCATTGGCGACGTGCACGGTTGTTTCGACGAGTTGGCCACGCTTCTTCGGGAATTGGGTTACAACTTGGTGCACGATGCCGCCGGGTCGGTTTTGGACGCCTGGCACCCGGCCGGGCGGCGCGTCGTGTTCGTGGGCGACCTGGTGGATCGCGGGCCGCGCGTGGCGGACGTGTTGCGCCTGGTCATGGGTATGACTTCAGCCGGGCACGGGCTGGCGGTCCAGGGCAACCACGAGGCCAAGCTGGTGCGCGCGCTGCGGCGCGGCTCGAAAGTCCAGCCGACCCATGGGCTGGACCTGACCTTGGCCGCTTTGGCTTCGGAAGGGGCTGAGTTCACCGCCGAGGTGGCTTCCTGGGCGGAGAGTTTGATCTCGCATTACGTGTTCGACGATGGTCGGCTGGTGGTGGCGCACGCCGGGCTGAAGGAGTCCTACCAAGGGAGGGCGTCGGCTCGCGTCAGGTCTTTCGCTTTGTACGGCGACACGACCGGCGAATCGGACGAGTACGGCCTCCCCGTCCGCCTGCCGTGGGCCGAGGACTACCGGGGCCGGGCGACGGTGCTCTATGGCCACACTCCGGTGTTGACCGCTGAATGGGTGAACAACACCATGTGCTTGGACACGGGCTGCGTGTTCGGCGGGCAACTGAGCGCGCTGCGCTACCCCGAGAAGGAACTGGTCCAGGTCCCAGCGGAGCGGGTCTACTGCGAGCCGGTGCGGCCGCTTGGCACGGTGGGCGATGCGGGCTCGACCGCGGAGGTTGATGCGCATGTTGGCGCTCGCGATCCGCAGGTTCTGGACGCCACCGACGTGCTCGGCAAGCGAGCCGTCGAGACGCGATGGATGGGGCGCGTCACCATCAAGGCCGAGCAGGCCGCCGGAGCCTTCGAGGTGATGAGCCGGTTCGCGGCCGCGCCTGATCGCTTGGCCTATCTGCCGCCGACCATGGCCCCGGTCGAATCGTCACACTTGGACGGCTACTTGGAGCACCCAATGGAGGCCTTCTCCCACTACGCGGGCCTGGGCGTGGACCAGGTGATCTGCGAGGAGAAACACATGGGCTCGCGGGCGGTGGTCGGGTTGGAACGGGTGGACGGCGCCGGCCCTGGGATTATCCACACGCGGACGGGGCGGCCGTTCTTCGACCCGGCGGTGGAAGCCGATCTGCTGGGACGTCTGCGCCTGGCTGCCGCGGAGGCTGGGCTCTGGGACGAGTTGGGGGCCGACTGGCTCCTGATCGACGCGGAATTGCTGCCCTGGTCGCTGAAGGCGGAAGGCCTGATCCGCGACCAATACCGCCCGGCCGGAGCCAGCGCGGCCGCCATGTTCGGCGCGGCCATCCCAGCCCTGGAGGAGGCGGCCGCGCGCGGGCTCGACGTCGCGGAACTGTTGTCCGGGGCTCGGCGACGACAAGCCGACGCGGCGGCGTACAGCGAGGTGGTGGCTCGGTACGCCGGGGAGGCAGACGGACTGGAAGGCATCGAGTTGGCGCCTTTCCAGCTGCTCGCCACCGGCGGCGGCGCGCTGTACGGGCAGCCTCACGATTGGCACATGGCCATGGCGGATCGGCTGGCCGCGGTCGACCCGGGTTTGGTGCGGCCGACCCGGCGCTTGGTCCTCGACCCGTCAGATCCTGGCGCCGTCGGCGAGGCGGTGGCCTGGTGGGAGGAGTTGACCGAGGGCGGAGCCGAGGGGATGGTGGTGAAGCCTCTGGTCGCGCCGGTCAAGAGAGGCGAGCGTCTGGTCCAGCCGGGTCTGAAGGTGCGCGGGCGCGAATATTTGCGCATGACCTACGGGCCGGACTACTTGGACCGGCTGGACGACCTGCGTAAACGCAACCTCGGCTTCAAGCGGTCGCTCGCCCTGCGGGAGTATGCGCTCGGGTTGGAAGCGATCGACCGGTTGGTGGCCGGCGAGCCCCTGTGGCGTCGCCATGAGGCGGTCTTCGCCGTGCTGGCCCTGGAATCGGAGCCGGTCGACCCGCGACTGTAGGGCTCGCGGCCACCGGACATGACCGGGGCCCGGAACCTGACTCGACCGCCTGAGCGGCGCCCGATGGCGCGCTGTTAGGCTGGCCGTGGTTCGCTCCTCGACACCTCGCATTCGCCCGAGGAGTGGGCTTCCCCGATTCCACCTGGCCCCGAGGAGAGACATGGACGCCTGGCGGCGGACGTTGTTCTGGTCCTTCGTTCTGACCGGCGCCTCCTGCCTGCTTTGGTACAAGCGGGTGGTGCTGGCCATCCCCAGCGGCGAACAGAATCTGTTCGTGGCCGCCTGCGCGGTCGGTTTCTTGGGCATGGCTGTGTGGATCGATTCAGGTCGACTCCGCGTGCGCACATCCACCGTTGTGCTGGTCGGCCTGGGCGCGACGGCCACGCTTACCGCCCTCGCCTGCCTGCCCGGACCCGTGCGACTGGTGTCGATCACGGCGGCGGGGTTCTTCATGGGAGCGACCTTTTTCCACCTCGTGCTGGTCGCGCTGCGGACCTTGGCATGGAACCGGCGAGGAACGGCCTTCGCCGCTATCTTCATGTGTGCGGGGGCTATCAACACGACCACGGACATGCGCACGGTGCGCGCCCTCTATGTGCACGGCATCGTCCCCAATCTGACGATGGCGACCCTGGCCCTGGTTCTGGGGGCCGTGCTGGTGGCGACCACGGGCCAGGCCTTCGACGTGCGGGTGGTGCCCGTCACCGCCGAACGGCTCGGCACGGTGCGGCAGATCGCCGCGATCGGGCTGTTGGCGGCGGCGAGTTTCATTCTGTTGTACGCCTCGCTCGGGCTGCAGGAGTCGATCACGTATCCCGAGGCCGTCACGCGGGTCGCCTCCAGCGAGTTGATCCGATACATCGAACTGCCGCTGTTCTTGGCCGCAGGCTTGCTGGCCGACCGGTTGGGGCGGCAGCTACTGGGCATCGCGGCCCTGGTCGGAGCGTTGATTGGCGCAACCACGTTCCTGGCACCCGATTCGGCGGTTCTGACCGCTGTGGGCGGACTCGGGATTGTCTTCGCGTTGAGCGCCTACCCGGTCGCTTGTGTGGCGCTGATGGCCGACGCGTCCTGCTACGCCGCCCGGCCAGCCTTGCTCGGCTGCCTGGCATTCGCCCCGGTCGTGGTGGGCCACCTGGTCGGGACGATGGCCGCGCCAGTGATGGGACGGCTCGGAGGTGTGTCGTTGTTCCTGCTCGACGCGGCGATACTGGTCGGGTTCGTGGTGGTGGCCGTCATCTTGAACGAGTTGATACGGACCAATTTCATGGCCTTGCGTCGCTCGACCCTCCTGGTCGAGGTGCCCGACACGGCGCCGACGGAACCCGACCTCGCGTCGATCGCGGAACGGCACAACCTGACCCGGCGCGAGCAAGAGGTGCTGACCCTGTCGCTCTCGGGGCTGACGGTGCCGCAGATGGCCGCTCGTCTGTTCGTCACTGAGACGACCGTCAAGTTCCACATCACCAACCTGCTCCGCAAGACCGGCACCAATTCCCGCTCCGAGTTGACCGCCGAGTTGGCGGGGCTGGGCGCTGGGGCGGCTGGCGCGGCGGCCGCGCCTGGAACCGGCGGCGGGGGCGGTCCCGCGGGCACGGCGCTGGTCAGCCCTTGGGACCGCTTGCGTTCGCTCAGGCGCACCCGGGTCGCGGGCCCGCGATAGCAGCGAGGTCCGTCTGGCGTGACGGCCGACCTGTCCGATGCCGTGGCTCGGCCTGGCGCGTGAACTCGGGGAGCGGCATCGGCGGAGATATTTGTCTTTACGTGCAGCCTAATTCTTGGGCCGTGAGCGCGTAATGGGGACGGACCTCGTTATGCGGGTGCCTGACCTGCGGGTATGCACGCCGCATCGGTCGGTTTGAGCACGGAATGGTACCGTCCCCGAGGATCAGGGGCGGGGGAGGCCCAGGTAGACGGTGTCTAGGTACTCCTCGAAGCCTTCGGGGCCGCCCTCGCGGCCGAGGCCGGAACGTTTGACGCCGCCGAACGGCGCCGCCGCGTTGGAGATCGGGCCGGTGTTGGCGGACACCATGCCTACCTCGAGCTCGCGAACGCAGCGCTGGATCAACTCGATGGAGCGCGTGTAGACGTACCCGGCAAGCCCCACATCGACGCTGTTGGCCCGGCGCAGGACCTCGTCGACGGTCTCGAAGGACGTCACGGGTGCCACCGGGCCGAAGATCTCGGTGGTGAGGATCGCCGCCGAGGCAGGAACGGAGCCCAGGACCGTGGGCAGGTAGAAGAACCCCGGACGGTCCATGGCCGAACCGCCGGTGAGGACTTCGGCCCCGGCCGCGACAGCGGAGTCGACCAAGGCGGCCACGTCGCGGCGCTGCCCGGAGGACACCAGCGGACCCAAGTTCACGCCTGCGTCCAAACCGTCGCCGACCTTCAATCCCGCCAAACGCTCTGCCAAACGGATTGCGAAATCTGTCGCCAGCGATTCGTGGACGTAGAAAGTGTTGGAGGCGTTGCAGGCCTCGCCGTTCGACCGGATCTTGGTCGCCACCGCGGCTTCGACCGCCACGTCGAGGTCCGCGTCCGCGAAGACGATGAACGGCGCGCAGCCGCCCAGCTCCATTGACGCGCGCAACACGCCCGGCGCCGCCTCGGCCAACAGCACCTCGCCGACGGGAGTCGAACCCGTGAAGGATAGCTTGCGCAGGCGCGGGTCCGCCAGCACCGGCGAGGACACCGCCGCCGAGCTCTCGGCCGGCACCACGTTGACCACGCCCGCCGGCACGCCGGCCTCCATCAGCACGCGGCCCACCGCCAGGGCCGAGAGCGGCGTCAGCGAGGCCGGCTTGAGAACGCAGGTGCAACCCGCCGCCAGCGCCGGGGCGATCTTGCGCGTCGCCATGGCCAGCGGGAAATTCCAGGGCGTGATCAGCAGGCACGGCCCGACCGGCCGCCGGATGGTGATGATGTCGAGGTTGCCCTCCGGCGAGGTAGCGGTGCGCCCGAAGGCGCGGACGGCCTCCTCGGCGTACCAGCGGAAGAACTCGGCGCCGTAGCGGACCTCGCCCAGAGCGTCCGCCAACGGCTTGCCCATCTCGAGGGTTATGAGCGCCGCGAAGTCCTCGGCCCGCGCCGTGATCAGTTCGAACGCCCGGCGCAGGATCTCCGCCCGTGCCCTGGGCGCCGTGTCGGCCCATTCCCGCGCCGCGGACTGGGCGGCGTCGAGGGCGGACAGTCCGTCAGCGGCGCCGCCGGCCGCGACTTCGGTCAGGACCTCCTCGGTCGCCGGGTTGACCACCGGATGGCGTCTGCCCGATGCCGCCGGGACCCAGTTCCCGCCGATCAACAGGTCGGTCGGGGCTAGCGACAGCGCCTTGGCGACTAGTTCCGGCTTTGAGCTCATGACGGCCTCCCAATTATCGCGACTCGGTCTCCCCAACAGGGTAACCCGTGAAACTACTGCGTCTTGACCACCTGACGGGCGGGAGTTGGGGTTGGCTTTGCCGCCTTCGCCGCCCTGGCCCTAAGCTGAAACGGCACCGTCCAACCATGGCGGGTCCCTCCCGGCCATCACCGCTAAGGAGTCCACATGTCCGCAACCATCGCCCAGCCAGTCGGCGGTCCGTCGCTGCCCCAAGTCCGGCGGTTGGTCACTGAGCTGCCGGGGCCAAAATCGGCGGCGCTGACCGAGCGGATGCGCCGATCGGTGGCATCCGGCCTGTCCAACCCGACGGTGCCGGTCTTCGCGGCCGCGGCGGGCGGCGGCGTTGTCCTGGACGTCGATGGGAACTCCTTGATCGACCTCGGTTCGGGAATAGCTGTGACCACAGTCGGAGTCAGCCACCCGGACGTCGTGGCGGCCGTCCAGAACCAGGTGGCGGCGCTGACCCACACCTCTTTCATGATCACGCCGTACGAGGCGTATGTCGCCCTGGCGGAGAAGCTGGGGTCCAGGTACACCGGGCTGCCCGCCTCCGAAGTCCGCGCGGCCTTCTTCAATTCCGGCGCCGAAGCGGTCGAGAACGCCGTCAAGATTGCCCGCGGGGTCACCGGCCGCTCCGCAGTTGCGGTCTTCGACCATGCTTTTCATGGCCGCACCAACCTGACGATGGCGATGACGGCCAAAGCCAAGCCCTACAAAGCGGGCTTCGGCCCCTTCGCGGGCGAGGTCTACCGGCTGCCCGGCTCGTACCCGTACCGCGATGGTCTGACCGGTGCCGCCGCCGCCGAGCGTTGGATCGCCTTGGCCGAAACGCAGATCGGCGCCGCCAACCTGGCCGCCGTGGTCCTGGAGCCGATCCAGGGCGAGGGCGGCTTCGTGGTCCCGGCCCACGGTTTCATCGCGGCCATCACTGACTGGTGCCGCGACAACGGCGTGGTGTTCGTGGCCGACGAGATCCAATCGGGGATCGCCCGCACCGGCGACTTCTTCGCGATGGAGCACGAGGGCGCCGTGCCGGATCTGATCACAGTGGCCAAGGGCTTGGCGGGCGGCATGCCGTTGAGCGGTGTGATCGGGCGGGCCTCGATCATCGACAAGGTTGGGCCGGGCGGGATCGGGGGCACTTACGGCGGCAATCCATCGGCCTGCGCCGCCGCTCTCGCGGTGCTCGACGTGATCGAACGCGACGACTTGACCGCCCGCGCCCGCGCCATCGGCGAGATGATGCACGCCCGCCTCGGCTTGATCGCGACTGCCGATCCGCGCGTGGGCGACATCCGGGGACGCGGGGCCATGGTGGCCGCCGAACTGGTCGATCCCGCCACCCAGGCGCCGGACGCGGCCCTGGCCAAGGCCGTGGCCGCCCACGCGATCAAGCACGGCGTCATCACGCTGACCTGCGGCACTTACGGAAACGTGCTGCGGTTCCTGCCGCCGTTGTCGATCTCGGACGAGTTGCTGGGCGAGGGCCTGGGCGTGATCGCGGAGGGTCTCGCGGCGGCGTAGCCGGGCGGCGTCGGTCCAGGTCGCCCAAAAAGTCGTCTGGAGACTTTCTTGGAAACTTTCTGGAAAGTCGTCTGGAGACTTTCTGGTCGCCCAGAAAGTCGTCTGGAGACTTTCTGGGCGAGAGCTTTCTCCGGTCCAGGTTCAGCCAGAAAGTCGTCTGGAGACTTTCTGGGCGAGTTGCTGGGCGAGGGCCTGGACGTGATCGCGGAGGGTCTGGCGGCGGCGTAGCCGGGCGGCGTCGGTCCAGGTCGCCCAAAAGGTCGTCTGGAGACTTTCTGGTCGCCCAGAAAGTCGTCTGGAGACTTTCTGGGCGGGATCCTCGCGGATACGTCTCGGACACGCGCTGCGCTATTCGTTGACCTGATCGAGACGCCCCGCCGTCCGGTCCACATGCCGGGCAAAGAATTTGCCATAGCCACGGATGCGATTAGCATGGGCATGTCCACGGTTCGCCGCCCACCGCAGGAGCGGGGGCGTGCCGTGGCGAAGCCAACGCTGGCGCCAGTTGAGAGGAACCGCACATGACATCTCCCGCAACGCTCCCCGTCTTGCAGAATTACGTCGACGGCCGCCTGGTGACGCCGCGCGCCACCGCCACCGCCGAGGTGATCAATCCGGCCACCGAGGAACCCGTGGCCCTCATGCCGTTGTCCAATGCCGAAGACGTGGACGATGCCGTCCAGGCGGCCGCCGAGGCCTTCAAGAGTTGGCGCCGGACCACGCCCGCGCAGCGCCAGACGTTCATGAACAAGCTCGCCGAGGCTATCGAGGCGCACACCGAGGAACTGGTCGAGGCGCAGCACCGCAACACCGGCCAGCCCCGGGCGGTGATCCGGGAAGACGAGGTCGGGGTGGCCACGGACCACCTGCGGTTCTTCGCTGGAGCGGCACGAGTATTGGAGGGAATCGGCGCGGGCGAGTACGCCGAGGGCCTGACCTCCTATGTCAGGCGCGAGCCGTTGGGCGTGGTGGCTCAGATCACGCCCTGGAACTATCCCGTGTTCATGGCCCTGTGGAAGATCGCGCCAGCGCTGGCCGCCGGCGACACCATAGTCCTCAAGCCGGCCCACTCGACCCCAGAATCAGCCGTGGTGCTGGCCCAGGTGGCGGGCGAGGTCCTGCCGCCCGGCGTGTTCAACGTCGTGGTCGGTTCGGGACCGACCGGGCCTGCCCTAGTGGAACACCCGATCCCGGCGCTCGTGTCCGTGACGGGCTCGACACGAGCTGGTAAGCAAATCGCCAAAGCGGCATCGGGCACCCTCAAGCGCTGCCATTTGGAACTTGGCGGGAAAGCCCCAGCCATAGTGTTCGCGGACGCGGACCTCGACGCCGCCGCGGAAGGAATCGCGGCGGCGGGCCTGTTCAACGCCGGGCAGGACTGCACCGCGGCCTGCCGGGTGCTGGCCCAAGCCAGCGTGGCGGACGAGTTCACAGCCAAACTGGTGGCCCAGGCCAGCGCCTTCAAGACTGGCGATTCCGAGGACGAGGAGGCCTTCTACGGGCCGCTCAACAACGCCAAGCACTTCGCCAAAGTGATGAGCTACCTGGAGGACCTGCCCGCCCACGCCAGAATCGAGACCGGCGGCCACCGGGTCGGCAACAAGGGCTTCTTCGTCGCCCCGACCGTGGTGTCCGGCGTTCGCCAGGACGATGCGATTGTCCAAGAGGAAGTGTTCGGTCCCGTCATCACCGTGCAGCCGTTCACGGACGCCGACCAGGCCGTGGCGCTCGGCAACGATGTCGAGTTCGGGCTCGCCTCCTCCGTGTGGACCGGTTCCCATTCGACGGCCTTGCGCTTCAGCCGCGAACTCGACTTCGGCACCGTCTGGATAAACACCCATATCCCGCTGGTGGCGGAATTCCCGCACGGCGGTTTCAAAGCCTCCGGTTACGGCAAGGACCTGAGCCATTACGCGCTCGAAGAGTACACTCGCGTCAAGCACGTCATGTCCGCTGATTAACGCTGCCGATTGGTTGGGCGCCACAGTTCCGATCGCCAGTTCCAGTCATTGATCCTCCTGCTCCAAAAGGAAACACTATGAGCTCCACGACCAAGAATCGCGAACTATCGCACAAAGGCCTAGCGAAAGGCTCCATCGGGCTGATCGGCGCCATCGCGATCGGCATATCCTGTATCGCGCCCGATTACACCATGACCGCCACTTTGGGCGGCGCGGCCGGGGAAGTCAAACAATTCGTCCCCGCCATTGTCTGGCTCGGTCTGGTGCCAATGCTGTTCGTGGCGCTCGGCTACCGCGAATTGAACCGTTCCATTCCCGACTCGGGAACCTCTTTCACCTGGGGCGCGCGCGCTATCGGACCGCGGTTCGGCTGGATGACCGGGTGGGGCTTGATCGCCTCGACCATCGTGGTGCTGGCGTCGCTGGCCCAGATCGCCGCCGTCTTCCTGTTCGAGACCATCGACTGGGTGATCCGCCTGTTCGGCGACAAGGACTGGTACGTGCTGACGGAGATGAACTCCGACCAGGTCTGGTTCAACGTCCTCGCAGTGGTGGCGCTGACCGTGGGCGCGACGTGGTTCTGCTACCACGACATCCAATTGACCGCCCGCTTCCAATACATCATGGTGGCTTTCCAGCTGTTGGCCATTTTCATATTCGGGATAGTCGCGATAGTCAAGCACAACAATGGCACCGGCTCCGAGCACGGCCTGGATTTCTCGCTCGAATGGCTCAATCCCATCGCCTTGATCCAGCATGAGGGATTGAGCGTCTCATCGCTGATCTCAGGCCTGACCGTGGCGGTGTTCATCTATTGGGGCTGGGACGTTGTGCTGACCATCACCGAGGAGACCCGTGACCCGCAGCGCACTCCGGGCCGCGCCGCCGCTTGGACAATCGTTTTGATCACCATCTATTACCTGTTCATCTCGATCTCCGCGATCATGTTCGCCGGGGTCGGAAAGGACGCGTTGGGACTGACGGGCAAAGCCATCGAGGAGGGCGAGAACGTCTTCGCCGTGCTGGCCGTGCCGGTCATGGGCCAGGGATTCGCCATCCTGGTGTTCCTGGCGATCCTGTCCTCCTCGCTGGCGTCACTCGAATCGACCTTCGTCTCGCCCGCGCGCACCATGCTGGCGATGGGCCATTACGGCGGGCTCGGTCCCCGCTTCGCCAAGACCTCGCGGTTCGCCACGCCGGGCACCGCCACCATCGTGGCCGGAGGCGTGGCCGCGGGCTACTACGCGATCATGCGCCCCATCAGCGACAACGTCCTGACCGACACCATGCTGACCACGGCCATCTTCATCTGCTTCTACTACGGCCTGACGTCCTTCGCGGCGGTCTGGTACTTCCGCCGGCAGTGGTTCACGTCCTTCCGCAACTTCTGGTTCCAGTTGTTCTTCCCGCTGGTCGGCGGCCTGTTCTTGGCGTTCATGTTTGTCCACGAGCTCATCGCCTCGGTGGACCCCGAGTACGGAACCGGTTCCAACATCCGCGGAGTAGGGCTGGTATTCATCCTGTCCGTGGTCATCTTGTTGGTGGGCGTGGTCCTGTTGGTCGTGGTCAGTGCCCTGCGCCCCGAATTCTTCCGCAAGGCCACCACCGCCATTCCCGTCGGCGTCGCTGAGGGCAACGGGCTGGACCCGCACTTCCACGCTTTGACGGACACCGAACTCGACCAGGCCGCCGCGGGCGAGGACTTCTCGCTGCATCACGACGCCGATCCGGCACGGGAGTCATAGGGTCTTTCTGGCGCACGATGCCGCTCGGTTGGCCTGGCAGAGCCGGTTCGGCTGGCTCCCGAGTCGGCTCTGGGCGGACCTGGCGCGGCGCTGGTGGTCCGCGAGCGGCATCGTGCGAAGTCTGAACCCGAATTACCGCCCGATGAAAGGCGGCCAATTCTGGTAGGCTGAAACTCCCCTGAAAATCCCCGAAAGGCCTGCACTTATGAAGAAATCTGTGCGCCGGATATCGCTGGTTGTCGCTCTGACAGTTCCAGCTATTCTCACCGCCAACGCCGCTTTTGCCATTCACGACCCGGTTTCGGCTGCCCTCGACGTCCCCGATGCGGACGTGGTGGCAGTCACGACTCCCGAAAACCCCAACAGCTACCTGGTCACGGACGCCGCCTTTGGCATCTTCCCCACAGTCGGCAGCGACTACCTGATCCTGTCGACCGGCCTGGCTGCCGACGTGTTGGAGGGAGAGCCATCCGACTACGCCGACACCGATTTGGGCACCGACGGCAGCGCCACCGGTGACGACCTGACCCAGCTTTCAATCGAATTGGCACCGCCCGCGGCCGCCACATGCTTAGCCTTCGACTTCCAGTTCTTGTCCGAGGAATATCCCGACTACATCGACTCGGTGTACAACGATGTCTTCACCGCTGAGCTCAACACTTCCAGCTTCGAATGGGACCAACCGAGTTGGAACGTCATAGCGCCAAACAACTTCGCTTTCGACGACGAGGGCAACCCCATCTCGATCAATTACAACGCCGACGCGGACGATTTCGTGGAATTGACGGTGGGGCAAATCAACGGAGCGATTCAACCGTTGACCGCCTCCACTCCGGTGGTGAAGGATCCCGCCACGGGTCATGTGAACCTGATCCTGTCGATCCAAGACGTGAGCGACTCGTACTACGACTCTGCGGTGTTGATCGACGGCTTCCGCTGGTCCTCCGATGCGGCCTGCAGCGCCGGCGTGATCCCTTGGACACCGCTCCAGCCCACTCCGAGCGCTAGCGCTTCCGGGGTAGCTCCTAGCGGGTCTGGCGCGGCCGCGACCGGCGGGACTACGGCGGGAGCGAGCACTCCGGGTGCGGGTAGCCTTGGCGGCAGCGCTCCGGGCGCGTCCTCATCCTCGGCGGCTGGCAGTTCCGGCCTGGCCATCACCGGCGGCACCGTCGGCTGGCCCATGACCATTTTCGCGGCCATTCTGATTGGGACCGGCACGGCCTTCGTCTGGCGGCGCCACACGGCCACCAACCGATAGAAGCCAGGTCCCCGCGCA